>NZ_JBHLWI010000009.1:0-234255 GCF_042432905.1 Fontibacter flavus
GACAATTGCCAGTCTGATTTTTAAAAACTACCTTAGACATTGTTGTATTTTGTTCAACTCTAAAATAATAATTTTAGAGAAGATCAACAATAAAAAAAGGGTGTCTCGACTTTTCGGACACCCCCGATAATGGGGAAATGAATTTCTCATGTGTACTACTTTAAGCTACGGCAACATTTACAGCCTCAACTTTGCTGATCTCAGGGATATCTCTTTTGATCGCCTCCTCGACACCGGCTTTAAGGGTCATGGTAGACATGGGACAAGAGCTGCACGTGCCTGTCAATTCAAGTCTTAGTACCATTTCAGGGGTCAGTTCCACCACTTTGACATTGCCGCCATCGGCCTCTAAATAAGGCCGAATACTATCCAAAGCTTTCTCAACTCTTTCTCTCAATTCTGCTTCCATCTTATTCAATCATCAAATGTTCACTTGTACAACTTCTGTTTTTTTCTGTTCAGCATTTCTGATCGCCACCTGTCGTGCGACATTCTCCGCTAGGAAAGAAAATGCTTCCTGGGTAACTCCCGATTTGAAGTAGGCAGGATAGCCTGTATCTCCACTTTCCCTTATACTTTGTACTATTGGGATTTCTCCAAGGAAAGGTACTCCAAATTTCTCAGCAAGTCTTTGACCTCCTTCTTTGCCAAACAAGTAATACTTGTTGTCAGGAAGTTCTTCAGGAGTAAAATAAGCCATATTTTCCACAACACCTAAAACAGGAACATTTATCTGTGGTTGCTTGAACATACTCAAACCTTTTGTTGCATCTGCCAAAGCTACCTTCTGAGGTGTGGTCACAATCACAGCGCCCGTGACGGGTACTGTCTGTACCATGGTCAGATGGATATCTGAAGTTCCTGGAGGTAAGTCAATAAGCAGGTAATCCAATTCACCCCAATCCACATCAGCGATAAATTGCTTCAATGCAGAGCTTGCCATCGGCCCTCTCCAAACCACAGCTGATTCAGCTGGGGTCAAAAAACCAATGGACATCAGCTTAACTCCATATTGTTCAATCGGAATAATGATATTTTTGCCATCCACCTGTTTTACCGCAGGCTGCTCTGCCTCTACATTAAACATGGTAGGGATAGATGGACCGGAAATATCTGCATCAATCAAACCGACTTTTGCACCCGAATGGGCAAGAGCCACGGCAAGATTACTAGAGGTAGTGGATTTACCTACCCCTCCTTTTCCTGATGCAATGGCAATAATGTTTTTGACTTGGGGCAATAAAGGTGTGTTGTCCCTAACTGTGGTCACGTTGGAGGTCATAAAAATGTCCAACTCTATATCTTTTCCAAATGCCTCTTCGAGTGCTTCAATACAATTGTTTTTGATTACTTCTTTAAGAGGACATGCTGGGGTAGTCAATACCACCTTAAAACTTATTTTATTACCGTCTATTGCCAAACCTTGGATCATCCCCAATGAGACCAAGTCTCTTTTAAGATCTGGATCTTCAACGGTTGATAAGGCTTTTAATACTTCTTCTTTATTGATGGACATTCTGATAGAAACTTATTTTGTGCGCAATTTAGTTTATAAATATTCTAAATAAAAAGAGTAAGGTGAAGTTAATCACCTCTAAAATAAAGAAACTTCCAAGCCTTAGAAATAGTTTCGAACTTGAATATCCTTATGTTTTGAAGCAATACTTTTTATCTTTGAAATCCGAATTGAATTCATATGACCATTAGTAGAGCGACGACAGAAAAAGTGAAGGATAGGGCCGACATTGAAGAGGTTGTTGGTGATTATGTGCCCTTGAAGAGAAAAGGTCAGAATCTTTGGGCATGCTGTCCTTTCCATAATGAAAAGTCGCCATCTTTTTCAGTTTCTCCGGCCAAACAGATTTATAAATGTTTCGGATGTGGTAAAGCGGGAGATCCTATCCAGTTTGTGATGGACATAGAGGGCATTGGCTTCAATGAAGCCATCCGTCATCTTGCTCAGAAATACGGGATAGAAGTAGAAGAAGATCAGAATGTTACTCCTGAAGCGATTCAAGCTTATAATGAACGTGAAAGCCTTTACATAGTACTCAATTTTGCCAAAGATTTTTTTGCTAAGAACCTTATGACCGAGGAGGGGAAATCCATTGGCCTGAGCTACTTTAAAGAAAGGGGATTCAACCAAAATATCATTGATAAGTTTGACCTGGGATATGCGCTCGATGGTTGGGATCATTTGCATAAGGCTGCAAAAGCTGCGGGGCATTCTGATGAACTCTTAATGAAAGCAGGTCTTATTCTTCAGAAGGAAGGAGATGCCAACAGGTTTTATGACCGCTTTAGGGGAAGAGTAACTTTTACCATTCATAATCTCGGTGGCAAGCCAATAGGTTTTGGTGCCAGAATTTTGACCCAGGATAAAAAGCAGCCCAAATATATCAATTCTCCTGAAACAGAAGTTTACCATAAGAGTGATATACTTTATGGTATTTTCCAGGCAAAGAAATCCATCAGGGAGAAAGACAACTGTTACCTGGTAGAGGGCTATACGGATGTAATCTCCCTTCATCTTGCCGGCATTGAGAATGTGGTAGCATCTTCCGGGACATCCCTTACAGAAAATCAGATCAAGCTCATCAAGCGGTTCTCCGACAATATCACAGTGCTATATGATGGGGATGCTGCCGGTATCAGAGCCTCCTTGAGAGGGATTGATATGATTTTGGAAGGAGGTCTTAACGTCAAAGCGGTAGTTTTTCCGGACGGTGAGGACCCCGACAGTTACGCAAGAAAAGTCGGATCAGCAGCATTTACCACCTATCTGGAAAAGAATGCCCAGGACTTTATTTCCTTCAAAATCGGGCTTTATGCCGAAGAGGCTTCCAAAGATCCAATCAAGCAGGCAGAATTGATCAAGCAGGTGGTGCAGAGTATTTCGAAAATACCTGATCCTGTTATCCGAACTGTGTACATCAGGCAGTCGGCAAACCTGCTGGAGATTGATGAGGATATTATTCAGGCAGAACTGAACAAGATTTACCTGAAAGGCCAAAAAGACCAACATTTCAAGGAACAGCGACAGGAGGCTGAAGCCGCTTCTTTTGTGGAAGATCTTCTGCCTGTTAAGGAGGAGCCTACTTCTGTATCCAAAATTCTGGAATTACAGGAAAGGGAGATGTTGAGGTTATTGGTTTCTTATGGTTTTGAAATGGTTTCCGATGACCTGCATGTATGTCAATATCTACTTCAGGAAACAGACGAACTGGTTTTTGAAACCCCTGTTTATAAGAAAATTTTGGAGATCTATAAAGATGCGCTTTCTGAAGGTGTTTTACCTCAGCCTGAATATTTCCTGAAGCATGATGATGCAGAAGTAAAAAGAGAAGTCATCAATATGATCACAAGGAGATATGAATTGTCGACACTTTGGGAAAGCCGTTTTCAGATTTTTACATACCATGAAGCTGATGATCTAGCCAAAACAGTGTATGATAGTATTTTGCATTTGAAGAAAAAAGTACTCAAAAAAATGCTGGAAGAAGCAAGAATGAAAATAAAAGAAGCCGAAATGGAAAAACTGGATGAGCATGTCCTTACCGAACGTTTATCCATTTATATGGAATTGAAAAAATTCCAGGTAGAAATTGATAAACAGCTGGGAATAGTGATCAGTTTTTAAACCAAACTTTAATTTGGTTTTCACTGTTTTCCTGAATAAAGCGTTTAATTTTACGTGCAGAAAAACCCAAGTAATAAAATAAAATGTCCCAAAAATTTAAACTCGATCCAATAGAGGATGCAATTGAAGCGGTAAAAAGAGGTGAAGTGATCATAGTGGTGGATGATGAAGACCGTGAAAATGAAGGTGATTTTGTCTGTGCTGCCGAAAAGGTTACTCCCGAAATCATCAATTTTATGGCGACCCATGGCCGAGGCCTAATCTGTGCCCCACTTATTGAAGATAGGTGTGAGCAATTGGGTTTGGAGCTCATGGTAGGAACGAATACCGCTGCCTATGAAACTCCCTTTACTGTATCGGTAGATTTAATTGGTCATGGCTGTACCACAGGTATTTCTGCCAGTGACCGGGCGAAAACCATCAGGGCTTTGGTGGACGATTCTATTCATCCAGATGAACTGGGTAAGCCAGGACATATTTTTCCGTTGAAAGCCAAAAGAGGTGGGGTCATCCGTCGTGCTGGCCATACTGAAGCAGCCATTGATTTTGCAAGACTTGCAGGATTGTCTCCAGCTGGTGTATTGGTTGAAATCATGAATGAAGATGGCACCATGGCCCGTCTTCCTGATTTGGTCAAAGTGGCAGAAAGATTTCAGTTAAAGTTGGTCTCTATCAAGGATCTTATTGCTTACAGACTTAAGAATGAGTCTTTGATCAAAAGAGAAATCGGTGTGGAAATGCCAACTACTTGGGGTGACTTTGATCTGATTGCTTTCAGACAGACAAATACGAATGATCTTCACCTGGCATTGATCAAAGGTTCTTGGGATAAAGATGAACCTGTGATGGTCAGGGTACACTCTTCCTGTGTTACCGGAGATATATTTGGCTCTTGTAGATGTGACTGTGGTCCCCAACTTCATAAAGCCATGGAAATGGTCGAAAAAGAAGGTAAGGGAGTAGTCTTATATATGAATCAGGAAGGAAGAGGAATCGGTTTGATCAATAAGCTGAAAGCCTATAAACTTCAGGAGCAGGGAATGGATACTGTACAGGCAAACCTGGCTTTGGGATTGCCTATGGACAAAAGAGATTATGGGGTAGGTGCACAGATTTTAAGAGATCTGGGCGTTTCAAAAATCAGGTTGATCACCAATAATCCAACAAAAAGGGTTGGACTGATAGGATATGGACTTGAAATTGTGGAGCAGGTCCCTATTGAAATATCGCCCAATCCGCACAATGAAAAATATTTGATGACCAAAAGAGATAAAATGGGTCATAATATTTTGAAGAAATAAAACTATTACTTGTCAGAAGATTGAAAAAAGAATACCTTAAACGATCAACCAATTCTCTTTTAGAAACGTTATCTATTATGGGTATTAAAAAGAGACTTATGATCAAGACAGCATATATCACTATCTTCTTTCTTCTATCAAGTTTACATGGTTTTTCCCAAGGAAATCAATTTCCTTCTCAGGTTTGGCACAAAGGACAGGTAGTCAGTGTCAATGGCCAGGTTTACCAAGGTATGGTCAAATATGATCTTGAGAACAATGTGGTGCAGCTACAGACGCAAAGTGGCGTAGAAACTTTCGGTTCCTCCAATGTCTCACAATTTGAAATCTTTGATGAAGTTTATGGTGGTATTAGAAATTTTTACACCTTACCTTATTCATTGGCAGCTGATTATGAGACACCTGTTTTTTTCGAAATTTTGACAGAAGGTGATGACATCGTGCTACTTTGCAGAGAGCAGATTGTGGTAGATAACAGACGTATGGGGATGTATGGTCCTATGGCCATGAATCCCATGTGGGGTCCTGCTATGGGAGGAGCTTATAGATTGGCTTTCAATTACTTCTTTATCAAAGATGGTAAAATTCAGAAGTATTCCCTCAAGAAAAAAGAATTATTGGATATCCTGGGAGATAGGGCTGATGAGGTCGATCTTTTTATGAGAAAAAACAGGTTGTCCCATGATAAAAGGGGAGACCTTTTAAGAATTACAGCATATTACAATCAAATAAAATAATTTTTATGTCAGAAAAACCTTTGATCCTGGTTTCGAATGATGATGGCATTACCTCAAAAGGTATTAGGGTTTTGGTCAATGTCATGAGACAACTGGGAGAGGTTGTAGTGGTAGCACCAGATAGCCCACAATCCGGGATGGGCCATGCCATTACAATTGGAGAAACATTAAGGCTTTATGAAGAAGATATCTTTGAAGATGTACAGGCCTATAAGTCAAGTGGTACGCCAGCAGACTGTGTGAAATTAGCCAAACATTATGTTCTGAAAGACAGAAAACCTGACCTGGTGGTATCTGGGATTAATCATGGAAGTAACACTTCAATTTCTGTGCTGTATTCAGGAACCATGTCTGCGGCCATTGAAGGAGCTTTGGAAGGATTGCCATCCATTGGTTTTAGTTTATGTGACTTCTCCTCAAAAGCTGACTTCAGTCACGTTGAAGATTATGTTTATAAAATAGCCAAGCAAGTATTGGAAAAAGGTCTGACTAAAGGTGTGGCGCTCAATGTGAATTTTCCTCCTAAAAGAAACGAATCCATAAAAGGGATTAAAGTCTGCCGTCAGGCCCATGCCAAATGGCAGGAGGAATTTTCGGAACGCTTTGACCCAAATGGCAGGAAGTATTTCTGGATGGCAGGCAACTTTGTCAATTTTGATAAAGGCGAGGACAACGATGAATGGGCCATCGCCAATAACTTTGTATCCATCGTGCCATGCCAATATGATTTGACAGCCCATCATGCCATCAATCAGATCAATGAGGAGTGGAACTGGAATGAATTTTAATAAAAGTCCACATAAGCTTTAGGTTGTTTATGTGGGCTTTTTCTTTGATCATGGTATTAATATTTTTTTTTGGTTTTTTATGGTAATTTTGGGATTTTAATTACATTTAAAATATTCTTTTTATTTTGATATCAATATGAATGACAGGACTTTATTTGGAATTGCCTCCAAAAGCATTTCTTCGTTTTTGTTATGCTTTTTTATGATTGCATGCGCCATAGAGGGTGATAATATACCGGAAATGGCAGAAGATCAAGAATTATCACTTTTCCCCAATTATGATACAGAACTGATCGAAAATCAGTATATCATTGTACTGCATGAAAATAAAATTTCTTTTAAGCTGAATCCCGATGATTATGAAGGAAGTCAAGTATTAATGAGAAAAGAAGCAACTGATTTTTTAATAAGCCACAAGCTTGACCCGGAAGTTGTTGACCGCACTTTCACTTTTGCGCTTACAGGTTTTACTGCAAAGATTGATAAAGAAAGAATCCAAGATGTCATTAATGACCCAAGGGTCAAATATGTCGAACAGGACAGGATGGGGATGCTTGGGAAGAAGCCTAAAAATGAGGAGGATCCTATTGTCAGTACTCAGGTAATACCGTGGGGGGTAGAAAGGGTGGGGGGACCATTTCAATATAGAGGAAGGAATAGTGTATTTGTGGTGGACACAGGGATAGACCTTGACCATCCTGATTTGAATGTAGATGAAAAAAAAGGCTTTGATCCCTATCAGGAAAAAAAGAAGGATTGGAATTTAGACGATGAACATGGTCATGGAACCCACGTGGCAGGAACAATTGCGGCGCTTGATAATCATTATGGGGTTGTTGGAGTTGCTGCGGGTGTTCCAGTCGTCCCTGTCAAAATATTTACAGGACCAAGGGCTGCTTACACATATTCTGGAATGATCGCCGGGATAGAGCATATTGGAGTCAGGGGAATTCCGGGAGACGTTGCGAATTTAAGCTTTGGAGGTTTTGACAGTAGTACTGCTCTGGATGAAGCTGTCTTAAATGTTTCTGAAAAAAGGCGAATATGGATGGTTATTGCGGCAGGTAACAGTGCCCTGACTGCGGATAGTTTTAGTCCAGCCAGAGTAAATGGGAAATATACGATCACGGTTTCGGCTTTTCAAAGAGGGGATATTTTTGCTTCCTTTTCACATTTTGGGCCACCTATAAAGTTTTCCGCTCCGGGAGTAGGTATTTTGTCCACTTGGATAAATGCCAGATATGTGAATTCTACAGGTACTTCAATGGCAGCGCCGCATGTCGCTGGCTTGAGAGTATTGGGTGATGTTTATACCAATGGTTACGTGTTAAGATATCCATTGTCTGTACCGGATCCTATAGCATTTGGAAAGCCTGAATAAAAAAAGGCTTTTTTCTTAATTTTATTATCATGAATAGATTTTTAGTTTTTTTTCTCTTTTTAAGCTTGGGCTTAAAAGCGCAAACTGACCTCCATTTGGATAGTTTAAAATCCAAAGTGGAAGGACTGCTTGGTTATGAGCAAGTTCAGGTGTTGAATGAAATTACTTTTTTGTTGCGAGAAAAGGATTTGACTGAAGCATTTCACTACGGCAATCAGGCTGAGAAACTGGCGCTATCATTAAAAGACAGCGTGGCCATAGGAAGGGCAAAGGGAAACCTGGGTTGGATTTATTATAGGACAGGTGTTTGGGACAAGGCTTTTAGATACTCCCGAGATGCCTATCTGATTGCGGTCAAACAAAAAGATGACAGGGAAATAGCTATGTCCTTGAATAACCTGGGGGCCATTTATTATCAACAAAGGAATTACCCTGAAGCCATTAAAAAATTCAAGGAATCCTATGAAATAGGGGTTCAGCTCAATGAGCCATATGTTACCATCAGAAGTCTCAACAATATTGCTTTGAATTACAGTAGATCCGGTGAATTGGATTCAGCACTTTATTACGCAAATGAGGCACTTAGGCAAAACACCAAATCAGGTTCCAGTTATTACACCAGTTTTTCCAAAAGAGTAATTGGAGATGTGCAGCTCGAAAAAAATCAGCTGGATGAAGCGATAGAAACTTATGAGAATGCACTTTCTGTGGTCAGTCATCACCGACTTGAATCTTTTGAAGCCTCCATATATCACCGCTTAGGTAAAGCATATTGGTTAAAGGGTGATTCAAAAAAAGCTATAGAAATATTAGAACAGGCCAAAGAAATTGGTATGGTCAATAATTTTCAGGATGAATTGCTCAATACCTATAAAAACCTAGCCCTTGTCTATGAATCCCAAGGTAAAATTGACTTGGCCTTTCAAAATCAAATGGCCTTCAATAGGTTACAGGACCTTATTAATGAACGGGTAGATCGGGATAGGCTTGCCTTGATTTCAGGAATGTTTGAAGTCGAGAAAACTGATGCAGAATTGAGGTTTTTGAAATCTGAAAATGCATTGAAAGAAATAGAAATTAAGAATTTCAGAACTTTTAGCTGGTTGATCACGATTGGTGTGCTGATATTAGGTGGACTTTTAGTATGGCTGTTTTACCTCCATCAAAAGGCCAAAGCAATCAATATAGATCTAAGACTTCAACAGGAAAAGGTAAATAGACAAAAACTGTCTTTAGAAAAACAGTCCGAAGAACTTGATAGGATGAACAAGCTTAAAGATAGACTTTTCTCTATTCTTGGACATGACCTCAAAGCGCCTGTGGCACAATTGCAAGGTGTATTGGGTCTGATGCATAATCAGGATTTGAATAAAGAAGAGTTTGATGCGATTTCACATGTTTTAAAAAGAAATGTTGACGGGCTTTATGTGACTCTTGATAATATCCTCAGTTGGTCAAGATCGCAAATGGAAGGTTTCAAAGTCCATTTAAGCCCGGTGAATTATGTAGAAACCATCAATCAATGTCTGGAATTACTCCATCATCAGGCAAAAATTAAAGATTTAACCATTCACCTTGAAATTATTCAGGGAGTGAAAATTTGGGCAGATCAGGACCTACTTCAAATCGTTATCCGAAACCTGATCAGCAATGCCATTAAATTTTCTTCCAAGGGGTCAATAGTCAGGATATTTGCAAAAGAAGAAGCAAATAACATGATATTGACCATCCAGGATTTTGGTGTTGGGATGACCCAGGAAAAACTCGAAAAAATTAAAAATGATAAGTTTTCTTTACTGGAATCAAGTAGAGGAACCGAAAATGAAAAAGGTACAGGTATCGGAATAAACCTTTGTAAGGAGTTTGTTGACTTGATGGGAGGTCAGATAAGCTTTGAAAGTGAGCGCAATAAAGGGACCTTGGTTTCGCTCACTTTCAAAAAAGTACAGGTTATTTCAGATATGCCAACTCCTCATCGACGAGAAGCGATGGTTTGATCCCATTTTTGATCAGGTTGAGTTCCTTCAATGTATTTATGGTATTTTCCAAATCAAAGGATTCAATTGTACTGTTTTCAGCCCATTTGGTTTGTTTTATCCATTCATTGATATCTTCCAACTGAATGCCGTATTTTGATGCAATTCTTTTGGGAGTTTGGGAATCAATAATCAGATCTTTTGATTTTTGATATACCAATTGCTGTAACTCTCTGACCACTTCCCGATGTTCATTCAGGATTTTTTCGGATGCTACAATTACAAAACATGGCCAAGGAGTTGGGATTTCACCAATGCGCTTAAATATTCCTTCGTCTACCAAAGGTTTGGTTGTGAACTTTTCCCAAAGGAATATTTTTGGCATACCCTCTTCTAGAAAAACTTTCTTTGCCCCATCCATATTACCTACTAACTCGAAGTTGAGGGCTTCCTTTTTCCAGCCTTCTCTCTCAGCCAAAACATAGGCCATCAGATGAGAACCTGAGCCGTATCGGCTGATTAAAAAGGGAGCTTTTTCAACTTCCTGAACAGTATTCTCTATTGTTTTTGCAGATACATGAATACCCCAAATCAGAGGACTCTTTACATGCCAGCCTATAATTTTTCCGGGATTTCCTTCAATTTTGTCTTTAAGGAAACTTTCCGTCAGAATGATGGCAATATCTGCATCACCTTCCCGGATGGCTTTGTTCATGGCTCCTGATCCTCTGGATTCGTCTTTCCAAACCAGTTCAATGCCTTTATGTGCAAATGGTTGCACTTTAATCACTTCAGTCCAGGGAAAATTGAAATGTTCTGGGACTCCCATAATACTGATTGTCGTCATGATCTGTGAAGTTGTTTTAAAACAAAAATACCGCTTTATCTGGTAAAGTGGTATCTGAAAACATATTTCAGTGATATTTACCCATCATGGGTGACTTGCTTATTGGTGATCAATAGGTTTGCCAGTCCAGCCAAAATCAAGGAAGTTCCAGCCAAAACCATAGTGAAGATCACTTCTTCCCCAAAAAGGAACTTGTAAGTAAAATTGATCCCGCCTACAGCAGCTACAATCTGTGGAATCACAATAAACATATTGAAAATACCCATGTAAACGCCCATTTGCTTGGGATTCACGGAGCTTGAAAGCATGGCGTACGGCATCGATAAAATACTGGCCCAAGCGATACCTACCAAGGCAAAGCAAAGGTGAAGCATCCATGGTTCAGAAATAAAATAGATCAAGATAAAACCTGATCCACCTGCAAAAAGGCTTAGCATATGAACCAATTTTCTATTGATTTTGACTTTACTGGTTACAAAAGCCAATATCAGGGCAAATATCATGGAAACCAGTCCATAAGTACCTAGATAATTACCAACGCTATCTGCTGCATTGTTGTAAGCAAGGGAAGAGGTATCTGTAGCTTTAAAAACATGTTCAGTGATGGCGGGGGTGGCAAAACTCCACATAGTGAAAAATGCAAACCAGGAGAAAAACTGTACTACCCCAAGTTTAAGCATTACCTCGGGCATTCCTGCAATATTTTTGAAAATCTCTTTTACACCATTGAAAAAGCCCTTGCTTTCCTCTTTTTCTTTTTGGAACAAATCCATGTCCTCAGGAGGATATTCATCTGTGGTGAGAATGGTATAAAGTATTGAGGAAAAGAGAACCAAGGCTCCTATAGCAAAAGCAAATTTGACAGAATCCGGAACAACCCCAGGTTCGGCAGTATTGGGAATCCCAATCTGGGTCATAAACCAAGGAAGGTTACTGGCCACCCAAGTGCCAATACCTATGATCAATGTCTGGACGACAAAACCAAAAGATCTCTGACTATCTGGGAGTTTGTCAGCCACCAAGGCCCTAAAAGGTTCCATACTGATATTGATTGATGCATCAAGGATCCATAAAGACCCAGCTGCCATCCAAAGTGCGCTAGAGTATGGGGCGAAGAACAAAGCGATGGTACTCAGGATAGCTCCAAATAAAAAGAAAGGTCTTCTCCTCCCAAACTTAGGATGCCAGGTCCTGTCACTGATATAACCTACAATAGGTTGGACGAGTAATCCGGTCAAAGGCGCAGCAATCCAAAGCATCGGTATAGTATCTTTTTCTGCGCCAAGGGTTTGAAAAATCCGCGACATGAAACCTCCCTGAAGTGCGAATCCAAACTGGATTCCCAAGAATCCGAAACTCATATTCCAGATTTGCCAAAAACTGAGTTTTGGTTTAGCCTTTTCTTCTTGCATTATTTTGGGTTATGGGTGAAGTTTAACTTAACTTAGTTGAATGATGAATTTTCCCTCTTGATGGTCAATTGTAATATATGGGGTGTTTTTGGATTCGAAGAAGGGGTGTAGGTGTTCTGGTAATGGGTCAAACTCAGTCAGTTTAGACAAAAAAGCTACATTCTCCTGCCTGATTTCTAAAGGTTTACCATCTAATTCAACCTGCTTTGGTTTTAACCCGTGAAAATAAACCTTGAGCTTGGTATAACTGCTTTGAATTTCTGTATCAGGCTTTTCAAAGATAATCTGCTTGTTTTGAGCGTCCCATTTAATCTCCCTTTTAAAGTATTCCCCATTTTTGTAGCCCAGGGTGTTGCCGTCATCTTCATAGTGTAGGTAGCTTGAACCATTTTTACCGGCATATACATGGAATTCCAATGTTCCATCATGAGAATCTGCCGTATGGGAAATAGGGGCCTGTAATGCGATTATAGATCCTGCTTTTACAAATACTGGTAAATAATTAAGGGGACAATCTTGATAAATTACCTGATGTCCTTCATGGAACTTGCTGTCGTAGAGGTAGTACCAATCTCCTTCAGGAAGGTAAACTTTTGTGATTTCTTTGGTACTTTCAACCGGTGCTATCAGGAAAAAGTCACAAAAGAGATACTGGTTTTGAAAGGCTGTTTCGTAAATGATATTATCGTGAGGATAATCTATCGCTAAACTTTTAGCAAGAGGAAGGCCACTCAAAGTGCTTTGGTAGAAGCTGCTGTATAAAGTTGGAAGAAGCCTATACCTGAGTTTCATGTAGTTTCTGGAAATTTCTTCTACTTCTTCCCCAAATGTCCAAGGCTCTGCATCGTTACTGTTGATCATGGAATGTGCCCGGAAAAGGGGAGAAAAAGCTGCAATGCTCATCCAGCGTGCAAAGACACCTTTGCTTGCTTCACCTGCAAATCCACCTACGTCATAGCCTGCAAAGGAGACTCCACTTAATCCAAGGCTGTTTACCAACCTGATCCCGGCCATCATATGTTCTTCACTGGCCACGTTGTCTCCGGTCCAGGCAGCAGCATATCGCTGGATTCCGGAATACCCTGATCTTGTCAGGATAAAAGGTCTTTTGTTGGGGTTTTGAAGCAAACTCCCTTCATTGGCACTTCGTGCCATTTGCATTCCATAGACATTCCTGCCTTTTCTATGGCTGACCTCTTCACCTTCATAATGAAAATTGATCAGATTTGGCGTGAATTGACCCCAAGAAGCAGGCTCATTCATATCTGTCCAATAACCATCTACTCCGGCTTCTTTATAAAACTTCATTTTCTCCCCCCACCAAGATCTGGTTTCAGGTTTTGTGAAATCAGGGAAAGCACACCAACCTGGCCATACCTGTCCTTCATAGATACTGTTATCCGGATATTTTAAGAAATAATCATTGGCTTTTCCTTCATCGTATGGAGCGTAACCAATATCATTTTTGATACCCGGATCCATGATGACCACAACTTTGAATCCCTTTTCTTTAAGCCTTGCAATCATCTCTTGGGGATTGGGGAATTTTTCTCCATCAAAGGTAAATACTTTGTATTTTTCCATATGGTGGATATCAAGGTAGATCACATCTGCCGGCATATCCTTATCTCTGAAAGTATTGGCTAAAGTAAGCACCTCAGAGTCCGGATAATAGGAATATCTACATTGCTGAAATCCTAATGACCAGAGAGGAGGCATATCCATTTTACCTGTCAAATCGGTATATGCAGTGATGATTTTGGACACACTTTCATCATGAAAGAAATAATAATCCATATCCCCGTCTTCAGCGGCATAATAAATGAACCTATTGTTAGAGGCTCCGAAATTGAAAACAGTTTTGTGGCTATTGTCAAAGAATATCCCATAGGCAAGCTGATGGTGAACCCCAATGTAAAAAGGTATGCTCATGTACAGAGGGTCATCCCCAACGCCATAAGCGAAGTAATCAGTATTCCAATTGGTGTATGCCTGACCTGCCCTGTTGAGGTTGCCTGTTTTTTCACCCAAACCCATAAATTTTTCATCTTTCTGTACTTTTTTATAATTGGTGACTTCTGTGCCTAACCAGGAAACAGAGAATGCAGGGTCGTCTTGATTGAGAATTTTTCCATCTATTGTCAAAAAAGTCAGGTATAAGGGGTTAAGGTTGATGATTACCTGTATTTTAGAAGTCAGAATGCGAACTGCCTCTTTTTCTTCTATTAACTCAAAAGGAGTGATTGCGCTTGGTTGATTTACAACGGCATAAGGGTTCGGGTAAAAGTTATCTTCCCTGCCAATTTGAATCCGAATTGTATGGCTTTCATATACAGTGATGCAGAAATTTGCTTCCTCTGTTTTTCCCGACAAACCATGTTTGGTTTTTTCCCACACCAGAACATTACCGACAGAGAGGTTCTGTTTATTTTTGTTTTTCTTTGAAAGAGAAGTCATTGATTTTATTTTCATCATGCAAAAGAATACAGCCACTTTACAGACTGCGAAAAGCTAATTTAGAAAGTATAATTAAAGTAAAAAATGATTCTGAATAGGTCTAAGCAATGCTTTGGCTTTATTTTATTCAATTGAATGGCAAATATTTAAATGAGGGCCTTATTCAAACGTTTGCATAAAAAAATGGTATTTCAGGAAAAAAAATTAAATTTTTACGGATGACTTCCTGACCAAGAGTTCTGTATCCAAAACCACATTTTCCCCTTTGGCAGAGGCTTCCCGTTTCCCATCGATCATCTGTAATAAAAGTTCTGTCGCTTTTTCTCCGATTCTTGACCCTGGTTGTGCTACAGTAGATAGTGGAGGGTCAATCATGGAAGAAAACTGCCAGTTGGAATAGCCTACTACGCCAACATCCTCTGGTATTTTTAATCCCAAGGATTTAATAGCCATCATGGCGCCAGCGGCTACAATGTCATGATGGGCAAAAATTGCATCAGGCCTTGTTTCCGGTTTTTCGAATAACTTAAGTGTAGCGTCAAAACTTTCCTTTTCATCTCCATTTGGACAAGATAAGATCAAATTTTCATCTATTTCCATACCACTATCCCTCAAGGCTTCTATGTAACCATCTTTCCTTTTTCTGCTGATAGCCAGGTTATTTGGGCCAGCGAGGTGAACAATCTTTTTATATCCCTGCTCTGCAAGATGTTTGACTGCCTGATAGGCTCCTTGATAATCGTTGACTGTGACATTGATGGTGTTATCGATCTCAGGCAACCTGTCAAAAAAAACAATTGGAAATTCTAAATTCAACAACTTACTAAAGTGATCAAAATCAGTGGTTTCTTTAGAGTAGCTGACCAGCAACCCATCAACCTGATTATCAAGCATGGTATTCAATACACTTTTTTCCCTTTCCAGTTTTTCATTGGTTTGACAAAGGATTACATTATAACCATTCTTAAAGGCAATTTCTTCAATTCCGCTGATCACCGTGGAAAAGAAAAAATGAACCACTTCAGGAATAATCACTCCAATGGTAAAAGACTTACTTTTTCTCAAACTCAAAGCCACGGCATTAGGCCTGTAATTTAATTTTTCAGCTAGCTCTTTTACCTTTTTTTTTGTTTCGTCACTGATTCCAGGATAATCTTTCAATGCTCTAGAAACAGTAGAGTTAGAAACGTTAAGTTCCCTTGCGATGTCTTTGATGGTAGCCTGTCCTAATTTCATAAAAATTATATTTTTCTAAGATTTAAAATGACCTGAGTTTTAAATCTTTTCAAATACCGAATTACGTTTAAATTATTCATTTTTAAAACAAGTGACTCACAAATGTCCTAAAATTCAAGAAAAAATATCATGAATGAAATCGATTGCGGTGACGTTTGCATGCATTTATTTTAAAATTATTTTGATATTTTTCTTGCAGGTAAAAGGAGTATTAGTTAATATAATTAGATCATTGCGATCAACGAATTGTTTGAATCTTGATTGTTTTCAAACAATATTTAATATTAACAAGAAAAATTATTATTATTCAAATTCATAAAAGCAACAATAAATACCAAATCAGTTTACTATGAGAGTAATTTACAAATTCACTTGGTTAGCAGCTTTGCTACCTTTAGTATGGGCATGTGGCGAAATGGATCAGCCACCCATTATTCAGCAGTCTCCTTCTACGCTTACCAATCCTGCATCAGGAACTAATATTGTATTGAGTCAGGAAGATGCGGAAGAGAAGTTGGTTTTTGAAGTTTCTTCAGCGGATTTCGGAACCACTGGAGAGGTTACTTACACGCTTCAGATGGATATTTCCGGAAACCAATTTGCCAATCCAGTAGATTTTGGTGCATCCACCACTACTACAATTGAAGTCGAAATCGGCGAATTCAACAAAAAATTAATAGCGGAGGGGTTGGAACCAGAAGTGGCAGGAGCCATAGAAGTTAGGGTGAAATCCAGTATCAACAAATCTTTGAGGGATATTTTTGGTTCACCGATAACCTTGAATGTAACCCCTTATTCTGATGTGGTCGACCTTCCTTTCCTTAGAGTGCCTGGTGATTATCAAAGTTGGAATCCTGGTAATGACAATACCATTATTTATTCTGCTGAGGCAAATGATGTCTATGAAGGCTTTGTGCATATCCTAGGGGGGTCAGGTGAATTTAAGTTTATTACTGGTCCTGCTTGGGATGAGTTTCCTGATTTTGGAAGTGCAGGTAACAATACCTTGGTAGAAAAAGGCGGTAACTTAAAAATTTCTGGAGATCCAGGTACATACCGTGTTAAGGCAGATCTGAATAACCTTACTTATGAAATGGAAAGAATAGGTGTGTGGGGTATAATCGGTAGTGCAACTGCAGGTGGTTGGGACAATGAAACGCCAATGAGTTTTAATGCAGCCAACAATATTTTGACCATCACTACGGACCTCACCGAAGGTGAAATGAAATTCCGTACGCAGTCTTGGGATAATAATTATGGCTTGGGCACTGCGGATGGTGTAGGTGGTTTTGATGGCGGTAATATTCCGATCACTTCTGCAGGTAATTACACCATTACTTTGGATTTCAAAACCCCAGGAGCTGTTTTGTATTCAGTAACTAAAAATTAAATAACCTCATTTTGCCAATCTGAATGTGGTTGGTTATACATTTCTTACAAACCGGTAATGATCAGTTTCAAGGTCATTACCGGTTTTGTTCATTCCAGTTAAATCCTTTTCCATGAATATCCGGATCTCATTTCTCCTACCTATAAGCATAATTTTTCTATTTTTTTTATCAACACCTCTATATGCCCAGGTAACAACAGTGCCAGGTTTTCCCAGGGCTGATCAAAACATTAAAATTATCTATGATGCTTCAAAAGGCACAACAGGTCTTATAGGGGCTTCCCAGGTGTATATCCATATCGGAGCGGTTGTTGCAGGACCAAACTCCACAGCTTGGGAAATAGTCCCAACCCAATGGGGAACCGATGATCCAAAAGCCAAAATGAAAAAAGTAGAAGGTGAGGACAATATTTGGGAATGGGAATTTACCCCTAATGAATTTTTTCAACCCTCCGAAAGTCAGACTATTTATAGGTTAGGTATGGTTTTCCGGAATGTTGACGGTAGTAGAGAGGGGAAAACAGATACCAATGGTGATTTTTTTGTAGACCTTAGCCAAGGATTTCAAGTTACATTTACCAATCCATCAACATCCTCAATATTATTGGAAATCAATGAAACACAAGAAATTTCAATCGTTGCTTCAGAAAAAGCCGATCTTTCAATTTTTGTGAATGATATAGAGGTAGCCAACGCCGCCTCGGCAGATGAACTTAACTACACTTTTGCAGCCACTCTGGAAGGAACTTATATCATTAAAGCACTTGCGGAAAAAGATGGAGAAAGTTCAGAAAACGAAATTATTATTTCCGTAGTAGGACCAAGCCTGAAATTGCCCCTTCCTGCAGGTATCAAGAAGGGCATCAATTATGTGTCCGATACTGAAGTGGTGCTGGTATTGGAAGCTCCCCAAAAGAAAAACGCTTTTGTCATTGGAGATTTTAATGATTGGCAGGTATTAGGGGATTATCAGATGAATCAGACCCCTGATGGTGAGCTGTTTTGGTTTAGACTGACTGGTTTAACACCAGGAGAGGAATATATTTTTCAATATTTGGTTGATGGAAGTCTCCGTATTGGGGATCCTTATGCAGATAAAGTCTCAGATCCATTTCATGACAATGAAATCATACAACAGAACAGATATCCTGGCCTAAAGCCTTATCCTCAAGGAAAGACAGAATTCCAGGCTACTTACTTACAGACAGCACAGCCCGAATACCAGTGGAAACATTTGGACTATCAAAAACCAAAACCTGAAGAACTGGTGGTTTATGAGCTTTTGGTGAGGGATTTTGACGAAAGGAGAACTTTTAAAGCAGTGATTGAAAGGCTTGATTACTTAAAAGATCTCGGTATCAATGCCATAGAGTTGATGCCCATAAAAGAGTTTGAAGGCAATCTTTCCTGGGGCTATAATCCATCCTTTTTCTTTGCGGTAGATAAGTTTTATGGTCCCAAAAATCATCTGAAGGAATTAATTGACGAAGCCCACAAGAGGGATATGGTGGTGATCTTGGATATGGTACTGAACCATGCTTTTGGTCAAAATCCATTTGTACGTCTATACAATGATGGGGATTATGGAGCGCCTACCTTAGACAATCCTTGGCTCAACAGGGAGGCGAAGCATCCATTTAACGTGGGCTATGATTTCAACCATGAAAGTAGCTATACCAAAGCATTTGTAGATTCTGTCAATCATTATTGGCTCTCAGAGTATAAGGTGGATGGGTATAGATTTGACTTGAGCAAAGGTTTCACACAGGTCAACTCTGGAAATAATGTAGGCCAATGGGGGCAGCGTGATGAGTCCAGAATTGTCATTTGGAAAAACATCCACGATCAAATCAAATCTGACTTTCCTGATGCATATGTGATTTTGGAGCATTTTGCAGATAATGCTGAAGAAAGAGAATTGGCAGATCATGGATTGATGTTCTGGGGTAATATTAATGGGGATTTCCGGGAAATGGCCAAAGGAGGATCCAGGAACTTCGATTGGGCGTATTTCCAATCACGTGGCTGGTCTCAAAATAACCTCGTTGCTTACATGGAAAGTCATGATGAAGAACGTACCATGTGGGAGTCACTTACCTGGGGACAGACTTCTCCTTTGAACATCAGACAACTCAATAATGCAGTAAATAGAAATCAGCTGATGGCAGCATTCTTTTTTGCTATTCCAGGGCCAAAGATGATCTGGCAGTTTGAGGAATTTGGATATGATCTTGAGCTTAATAATGACCGATTGGGGATTAAGCCAACAAGATGGAATTATCTGGATAATCCAGAAAGGCAAAGGTTATGGAGACTGTACCAGGCCATGATCAAATTGAAGAATGAACACAAGATTTTCAATTCACCGGAAAATGCCGTCTTGAATTTAACACAGAATTTAAAATCAATAAGGCTGTCAGATGGTGATTTTCACGTTGTGTTGCACGGTAATTTTGGATTGACTGACGCTAATAATGCAAATTTGTCCTTTCCATCCTCTGGGACATGGTACAATTATTTTACAGGGGAAGAAATCCTGGTCACAGGAAGTTCACAAACTTTTAGATTAAGGGCAAATGAATTCATGTTGTTTACCAATCAGCCGCTTCCTACCCCAGAAGGAGATATCTTAATGGAAGATTTGATTACTTCTATTGGTCCTGAGGAAATAGGTTTGTCAGAGTTTAAGCTGTATCCGGTTCCAGCGAATAACCACTTGAACGTGGTACTTCCAGAGTCAATCAAAGAATTCAATTACAGGATGATTGATGTGACTGGGAAAGTGATAATAGAGGGTACTAACTTCTCTCCAAATAATATTTTACAAGTGGATTTAAAGGATTTTAATGCAGGTATTTATATCTTTGAAATCTTTGACAACCGTCAGGTTCATAGAAAAAGATTCATAAAACAGTAATAACCTATTAAAAAACATCATGAAATTCAAACCAGGAGTTAAATACGGAGAGGAACTCAAAGACCTATTGGATTACGCAAAAGAGAGTGAGTTTGCAATGCCTGCTGTCAATGTAATCAATACCAGTACCATAAATGGAGTACTTGAGACAGCGAAAAAAGTAAACTCTCCAGTTATCATACAATTTTCAAATGGAGGAGCCCAATTTTATGCAGGAAAAGGCATGGGCAATGAAAACCAGAATGGAGCGATTCAGGGTGCAATTTCCGGCGCCATGCATGTGCACAGGATGGCAGAGGCATATGGTGTTCCGGTTATCCTACATACGGATCACTGTGCTAAAAAGCTTCTTCCTTGGATTGATGGTCTTTTAGAAGAAGGCAAAGCATTTTATGCAGCCCACAAAAAACCATTATTCAGCTCCCACATGCTGGATCTTTCTGAAGAGCCAGTGAGTGAAAACATTGAAATTTCGGTAGAATATTTCAAGAGGATGAAAGTCCTTGAAATGGCAATTGAGATTGAATTGGGTATTACAGGCGGTGAAGAAGATGGTGTGGACAATACTGATGTAGATAGCTCTAAGCTATATACACAACCTGAGGAAGTGGCTTACGCATACGAGCACCTGAAGCAGGTTGGAGACTTGTTCACTGTAGCTGCTTCCTTTGGTAACGTTCACGGTGTCTATAAACCAGGTAATGTTAGTTTAAAACCTGCGATCCTGAAAAATTCCCAGGATTATATTTCCAAGAAATTTGGAACAGGTCCTAAGCCGGTTTATTTTGTTTTCCATGGTGGGTCAGGCTCAACTGTTGAGGAAATCAGAGAAGCCAACAGCTATGGTTCGATCAAAATGAATATTGATACAGATCAGCAATGGGCTTTTTGGGAAGGAATCAAAAATTATTATCAGGCAAATGAAGGTTATTTGCAGACACAGCTAGGCAATCCCGAAGGACCAGATAGTCCAAATAAGAAATATTATGACCCAAGAGTATGGTTGAGAAAAGGGGAGGAGAGCTTTATCAAAAGGTTGGAATTGGCTTTTGATATGTTGAATGCTATTGGCAGAAATTAATTTGACTTAAATATTTGATTGAAAAAGTCACTTAAAGGTGACTTTTTCCTTTTCATTAATCTTGCATATGAAACATCTTTTACCTCTAATTGCTTTACTGATCTTGACATTAACATTTTCCTGTACAGGTTTAAAAGAAGGAGAAGTTGAAAACCATTGGCCTCATGCGGGTATCACGTATGAGATTTTTATCCAGTCATTTTATGATTCGAATGGAGATAGCATTGGAGATATTAATGGGGTGATCAAAAAGCTTGATCATGTGAAAGAATTAGGGGCAAATGCCATTTGGTTTATGCCCATTATGCCCTCTCCAAGTTATCATAAATATGATGTAACCGATTATAAGGATATCCATCCGGATTATGGGACAATGGAAGATTTCAAAAAGCTTTTGGCAGAGGCCCACAAGAAGGACATCAAGGTGGTCATTGATATGATCATCAACCATACCAGTAGTAAGCATCCATGGTTTTTGGAAGCCAAAAAAGGGAGAGATAACCCTTACAGAGACTATTATGTTTGGGCTCAAAAGGATACCATTGCTGATTACATCAATAAGAAAACCATCACCATAGACTCAGATAATATCAGGCAATGGCATGACCCGGGAATTGGAGAAGACTACTACTATGGTTTTTTTATAGGGGATATGCCTGATCTGAATTTTGACAACCCCAGAGTCAGAGAAGAAATTTATGAAATTGGAAGATTTTGGCTAGAAGAGGTTGGTGTAGATGGATTTAGACTGGATGCGGCAAAGCATATTTTTCCAGATGACAGGCCGGAGGATAATCATGCATTTTGGAGAGAGTTTAGGGAAAAAATGGTGGAAATAAAGCCTGATGTTTACCTTGTAGGTGAGGTTTACGACAAAAAAGATATTGTAGCCCCTTATTTACCAGGTTTACCGGCTCTTTTTAATTTTGATTTTCATTACAACTTAATAGAATCTTACGAAAAAGAGGACGGCATGCTTTTGGTAAAAAAGCAGAAGGAGGTCTTGGATTTCTATTTGGATATTACCAAAGATTTTATTGACGCTACCTTTTCCTCAAATCATGATCAGCCAAGATTGCTTAATTCCCTGGATGAGAATCCTAAAAAACTAAAGCAGGCTATCAATATCCTCATGACAATGCCCGGTGCTCCCTATCTATATTATGGAGAAGAAATAGGCATGTTGGGCAAAAAGCCAGATGAGCAGATCCGTGAACCTTTCCTCTGGGATATGAAAGCGAATGACAAAGGAAGGGCTGCTTGGATTGAACCCATCTATTCTATTGACGAAACAGTTACGCCTTTGGCAATACAAAAGTCAATGAGTACCAGTTATTTCAATCATTACAAAGAAATCATCAAACTTAGGAATAGCAACCGTGCACTTGCTTTAGGGAATCTTGAACTATTTGAAGGGGAATTGGCCAAGCCTTTAATGGCTTTCTTTAGAAATCATCAAGACCAGGAGGTTATGGTGGTGCATAACCTCAGTGATGTTCAGCAAAGCCTTAAAATTTCAGAAGAATATACTAAGATAATTTATTCCTATGGGATGTCTGACTTAGAAAATGGTCAGGTTATCCTTCCCGGATATTCAAGTATTGTAATAGAAAGGGAGTAACATCAATGAAAAATAGCATAAAAAAAGGAGGTTTTACCTCCTTTTTTTATGTAGAAAGAATTTTGGCAATTCTAAAATCATCTTCATCCACTTCTTTATCGTCTACTATGGCTTTAGTAATTGGGGTATAGACAACTTTGTTGTTGATGACACCTGCCATGACATCGTATTTACCCGCGAGAAGGCCTTCAACAGCAGCAACTCCAAGTTTACTGGCAAGAACCCTGTCCAGAGAAGAAGGGGCTCCACCACGTTGTAAATGCCCCAAAATCGTAACCTTAATATCGTAATAGGGGAGTTGTTTTTTTATTTTATCGGCAATCTCAGATGCGCCACCACTTTTTCCACCTTCAGCTACTATGACAATGTTAGATTGCTTCATGGCCTTTTTACGTGCCTGAAGTCTTTCTACCAACCTTTCTATAGGCATCTTTTTTTCAGGGATCAGCGTTGCAGCTGCAGCACTTCCAATCCCGGCATTGATGGCAATAAAACCTGCATCTCTTCCCATTACTTCCACGAAAAAAAGTCTGTCATGTGAAGTAGCAGTATCCCTGATTTTATCGATGGCCTCGATGGCGGTATTACAAGCAGTGTCGAAACCAACGGTCATGTCTGTTCCTGCAAGGTCATTATCAATCGTTCCAGGAATTCCTATAGCAGGGATTCCAAATTCTTTGTAAAAAAGATGTGCTCCTGTCAAGGAACCATCTCCTCCAATGACCACTAAAGCATCAATTCTGTGCTTTTGAAGGTTTTCATAGGCTTTTTTTCTTCCTTCTGGTGTACGGAACTCCTGACTCCTTGCAGATTTTAAGAAAGTGCCCCCTCTTTCCAGCACGTGGCTGATATGTTTAGATTCAAGTTTTTTGATTTCGTTGTGGATCATGCCTTCATATCCACGGTAAATACCATACATTTCCAGGTTATAATAAAAACCGGCTCTAACAGTAGCACGGATAGCAGCATTCATGCCAGGTGCATCACCACCTGAGGTCAATACACCAATTCTTTTTATAGTTTTAATTTCCATTAAAGTCTTTCGTTAATTGTTGAAACATCAAATTGGCCGCAGCAGGGTTAGTAGCCAAAGGAATATTGTGTACGTCACAGATCCTCATCAGCATTTGGACATCAGGTTCATGTGGGTGCTTATCCAATGGGTCTCTAAAAAATATAACCATTTTCAGCTCTTTTTGTGCTGCTAAAGATGCAATTTGGGCATCTCCTCCCAAAGGTCCTGAAAGTAATTTTTGTACTTTGAAACCAGCCCGCTCAATATGCGAACCTGTAGTTCCTGTTGCGACTAGTTCAATTTCGGCATGGTTCAGTTGATCTTTGAATCCAATTAAAAAATGAACCATATCAGCCTTTTTTCCATCATGGGCAATCAAGGCAATCTTCATCATCTTCGTTAATAGGTTTGTATGCGAAAGTTAGGAAATTTTGTAGAAATCATGAGGAATGAGGATGAATTAATTAAAATCTGCAGAGGATTTCACTTTGATCTATCCTTATTTTTGAGAGCATAAACTTAAAGTCTATATTTTTTTGATGTTTTTTTAGGTCTCTTTTATCAGGGATGATTACATGAAAGTAAAATAATGTGTGTATTTTGGTAAAGGAATGTAGGATAAAAGATAATTTCTTGTCAAGCTGGAATTACTGTTATTTAAATTCAAAAAATTAGTTATTTTAGAACATCAATCAATCTTAAAACTTTAATCTATGGGATTATTAAAAGAATTTAAAGAATTCGCAGTCAAAGGCAATGTAGTTGACCTGGCTGTGGCGGTCATCATTGGTGGCGCATTTGGGAAGATTGTTTCCTCGTTTGTCAATGATATCATCATGCCTCCGCTTGGTGTTTTATTAGGTGGGGTTGACTTTAAAGACCTCGCCGTCACTCTAAGGGATGCTTATACCACAGAGGCAGGTGAAGAAATGGCCGCAGTGGTATTGAGTTATGGTAATTTTATTCAGAATGTGGTGGACTTTGTGATCATTGCATTTGTGATCTTCATGGCAATCAAGGCAATGAACTCATTCAAGAAAAAAGAAGCAGCAGCCCCACCACCGCCACCTGCAGCACCTCCTAAATCCGAAGTTCTTTTGGAAGAAATTCGCGATTTGTTGAAAAACAAATAATAAAAAAAGCAGCCGGAAGGCTGCTTTACTTTTCTTAAAAAGTATCTAGAGTTTTAGGCCAAATACTTTGATGATTTCTCAATTGGAGATAGTAGTGGAATATCTAAAGATTGTTTTTGTTTTCCCGGTCTCTACTTTGATTCATTCTGTATAGTTGTCGCGTAAAATCCCTGTTGACACCACTTAATTTTACTGCCTGCAAAGGGCTGATAACCTGCATGATATTGCTCATGAATAGTTTTTCCCTATCCAATAATTCCTGTTGGATTGCAAACCTTTGTTCCACCATTTCCCGTGCTTTTACTTCGTTGGTTTCTTGAGATGCGGCCCTATTGAGTTTAGACATTTGTTCCATCAACTTGGTCCTGTCTTCTTGGTATTGATTAAAAATCGGCCAAAACTTTTCTGCTTGGACAGGCTTAAGATCAAGTCTGTTGGTAATAAATGCCACTCGGGCTGCTTCTAGTTTTTCTTTATCATATTGCTGTCCTTGCCGCTGTGCATAGCCGGAAAAAGACAGGAATACCATAAGAATCAGTAGCGTTATGTTTTTCATGATTGTTTAATTAAAACCACATTTCATTTTCAAACTCATCCTCATCCTCCCATTCATAATTTCCCCATTCGGTCAGGATGATTTCATCAAGTATATTGTCAGGATTATCTGCTAATCCCAAAACATCTTCTGCTTGCCAGTAATCCGAATTGATATAAAGGTTTATTTCATCATTCAGGTTACTTTGAAGCATTTGATCTTGTTCATTCATATTGAACAGCGCAAATATGCCTACTCCAATCACTACTACCGCAGCTGCTGCATAGCGGATGACCAAGGATAAAGATCTGGATTTTTCTTTATGATGCCTTGCCAGGATTTTATCGGGTAATTCTTCGAAATATCCTTCAGGTGTTTTGAAAATATCTTTATTAGGTAAATTTTCCATATTCAGTCTTTAGACAGGTTTGATGGCCAATGGTTTATTCAATTTTCAATTCGTGTTCAATTTTTTTTACCGCATGGTGGTATGATGCTTTTAAAGCCCCAACAGAAGTATCCGTGATTTTGCTGATATCGTCATAACTGAGGTCATCGTAATATTTGAGGTTGAATACTAGTCTTTGCTTTTCAGGAAGGTTCAGTAAGGCTTTCTGTAATTTTTTTTCAATCACTTCACCGTCAATTAAGGGAGAAGATTCAATATAATTTTTCATCAATTCCTGATGATCTTCGATATTGAAGAAAAACCTTTTCTTTTTTTTCTCCAAAAAATTCAGACTTTCGTTGGTAGCAATTCTATAAAGCCAAGTGAAGATTGAAGAGTTACCTTGGAAATTCTGAATATTTTTGAATGCCTTGATGAAGGTCATTTGAGTCAAATCGTTAGCATCTTCGTGTATGATGACCATTTTACGGATGACGCCATATACTCTTTTTTGATACATTTCTACTAAAAATCTAAAACCTTTTTCTTTGGTCTCAGGATTTTTGATCAGTTTTAAAAGTTCTAAATCGCTTAATGACATCATGCAGCCCTTTGACAAGAAAACTCCCCGGAGGTTTAATGTGATTCTAAAGTGATCTTAAAAATAAGATAAAAAAAACAGGGCAAATAGCCCTGTCGAATCAGATTTTATATTTCAAGGATATAATCTAGGATACCTGCATTTTTTCCTTTTGGTCGGGTTACCAGGAGTGGAAACTCATCATTGAGCTGAATGAGCCTTTCAGCCATACTTCCAATGAAAAGGGCTGTAGCTGCGGTTCTTCCTTTAGCTCCAATGACAATGGAATCAGCAGAGATTTCTTTGGCTTTGGCCAGGATATCCTCTACTGGATCATCGTCTTCATCCTGGGTATAAACCGGAATGATATTAATATTTTTGGTATCTATTTTCCGAATAAACTTTTTAAAATTGATTTCTGCATGCATCTGCATGATTGCAGTGAACTCTTCGTAGCTTTTTCCGGTAAAATGGTATCCTGATGGTACCGTGAATACGTTTTGACAAACGATTTCTGTATTGTTCCCATATTTTTCAGCTATCAGGACAGCCTCTTCCATGGCATCTTTTGAATAATCAGAAAAATCGGAAGGCACCAAAAGTTTGTCGATTTTTGGTTGGGCATTTTCTGGAACGATCAATAATGAGCAGCTTGCTCTTCTAGCCAATCGTTGAGATAAGACACCTGTTCCAGGTAGGTTTACCTTTCTGCCAACGATGATCATATCAGCAGATTTTTCATGTGCCAATTTCAGGATTTTCTTGGAAAGCTGGCCTTCTTTTACCACATAAGCCAATTCAATCTCTTTATCATTTTCAAAATATTTCTCAACTATTTCCTTCATCTGAGTTTTTCTCTCCTCAACCATATTTTCTATGAGGTTAGGAAACTCAGTCAAGACATCTTTAGGAATGTTGAGATTCCTGATGACATTGGTGAAGTAGATTTTTTTGGTCTGATTTGCCCTGGCTATAAAGGAGGCAAAATTCACAAGAGTTTCATCAAGAGAACTCTGGTCTAGACAAACGATTAGCTTCTTAATTTGGTACATTTTGTTTTATGCCTTTTCGTGCAGCAAAATTAACGATTACGGATTTGAAAAGTTGATTTTTTTAAAATAATATTTTGTAAAACTGGAATATATTTTTCTCAAATCCATTTTTTATTCTGTTTCTTTCATTTTCCAGACATCTTGGAGAGTAGGTTCAGCTCTTTTTTGCAAGGAAACCATTCCATGTCTAATATTAACATTATAAAATTACAGATAATAAAAGTTGAACAAAATGATTTTTGGTCAAATACTTCTGTTCATGGTTCGATAGTTTGTTGAAAAAGAAATTAAAGACACTGATGAGGATTATCTAACTCCAAACAAAACCATCCCATCTTTTCTCCGTATATTTGCACAAGACTCAGGTCGCTGACATGTTCCGACTTCACAATTAATTAACAATTCCGAGTGAAGCCCTTTCCAAAAACAGGCCTCATCCCGAGCAATCGGGACCTCGTCTTTCAGGCAGGATAACAGTGGAAGTTTGCGGATTTCAGGCAGCTCAAATCTTGTCTATAAAGAGGTTTGGTAACACTCTAAGGCCTGAGTCTTTTTATTTTTTTGATCACTTCGTCTTGACTCGTCTTAGCAATTTTTAAAAGGAAGACCCCCAACAAATACAGGATACTGATCACAATTGACCTCATTATAAGGTCAAAAATACCTGACTCCATCTTTTTGAAGAGATGGAATTGGACAAAAAACACAAATGCTCCAACCAAGATAATTTTGGCTATGTCTAGAGAAAATGGATCTAGGTCAAGCCTGTATTTGACATAAGCATATTTGATTAGGTTATAAGAAAGCATTGACAGAAATGAGGCCAATGCTGCTCCTTCTATGCCATATTGAGGAATTAACAACAGATTCAATACAATAACGAGCACACTCATGATCAATGTTGCAGTAATATTGAACTTGTAATACTTCGAATTGACGATGATTTCCCCATTAATGGAAAATAACATGTCAAAAATTTTCCCCAGTCCGATCCAGAAAACCACCCATTTTCCAGTTTCATAAACTTCCTTATTCGGCACAAAATGGTAAAGGTTGTTGACATTAGCCCAAATTCCTATAAACAATAAAAGGCAAATGAGAAGTTGGTGGACAGCAACCTGTTTGTAGAGTTTATGGATTTGATCTAGGCTATTATTGGAGAAATGATCCGCTATCACCGGCATGACAACTTGGGATATAGCCCTTCTTGGCATTTCAATGACAATGGCGATGGCAAAGGCTATGGAATAGATGGCATTCGCATCTAGTCCGATCATAGAGGTGACCATCAAGCTATCGATCTTCATGATCAGCAGTGAACCTGTAGTGCCCAGAAAAGTGATCAGGCTATATTTTATGAAACTTGACCTAAAGTCCTTTGGAAAAGAATTGAAATTCAATTCGATCTTGAAAATACCTATACTGCGCATATAGGCTATCATGCTCAATAAGGTGATCAGATAGATTATGGATAATCCCCACATCAGTTGCTCAAAATCCAACCAATTGAATAAATAAACCATGATCAAAATGGCGACCAGTAATCTTAGCAAAACTTCCCTGAAAAAGGTAGGTATGGCCACTTTCAAAAAAGACCTGCTGAATGCATCTAAGATGGAATTTAAAACAGAGAAAAAGACAATCAAAAGTACTACCGCAAAAAAGTCAATCACTTCCGGAGAGTTTTTGGCAAAGGCCGATACCAAGGCTTCTTTGAAAAGAAAAAACAGAACAGTCACCAACAAAAAACCAATTAAACTCAATAACAGGCTCATGGTGAAGAATGGATAAGGCTTTTCCTTTACTTCTGGAAAGAACCTCGTAATTCCATTTCCAAGACCTAATTGGGCAAAGGGAACAAGAAGTAAAGCCAAATCCTGAATGGTTCTGAATAAGCCAATTTGCCCAGGCTCCAACGCATAGGGTAGGAGCCAAAGCACATTAAAATACCCGATCACTACTCCCAAATAGGAAGAAAATGTGGTGAGTATACTTTGGCGTGCAATTGACTTCATTTGCCTTTCTATTTTTTCCTTGCTATTATATTGCAGAACGCAGGCAACTCCTTAGTATTTAGCCTTGAGGTTTTCCCTCTCAGTCCAATTACCTCAAAAGAATACCCGTATTCTTCCAAAAATGACAATATATCCATTGCTTGATATCCGGCAGACCGGCATGCCTCTTGGTTGATTTCTATGAACAAAACAGGTCTATACTCCTCTATCGTTTTTTTTGCCCCTTCTAAAGCAAATAATTCTGCTCCTTCCACATCTATCTTGATGGCGTCAACCATTGGGTTTCCAAGTTTGGCCAATTCATCATCTAAGGTGTTCAGACTGATTTTTTCGAGAAAAACACTTCCTTCTTCAGCGTACAAACTGTTTACGCCTTCATTGGATAGGTTGGAGGAATATAAATCCAGTTCATCTGCCTTGTTAGAAAGCCCCATTCGGACAGGGGTAATAATCTTGATAAGGTCAGGGTTCAATTTGATGTTTTCCAAAAGTCTGCTGTACATGGTACTTAATGGTTCAAAAGCATAAACCTTACCATTTTTCCCGACCGATCTTGCTGCCCAAAGGCTGTATTCCCCTTGATTGGCTCCCACATCAATGACCGTGTAGCCTTTTTGGATGATTTTTTGCATTGCAAATATAGGAGCCCAATCATGCGCACCTCTCCAATAGATCGCAGACCCCATACTTTTGGAAATATCAACTTTCATTGAAATCCCTCTAAAGCTAAATATCCGCCATTCAGGATCAGTATATTTTTGATGAAAAAGGTTTTTTAAGAACTGAACCAAAAAATAACCTCCTGGTATGATGTATAGATGTCTAGAAAAGGTTGCAGCTAATTTTTCCATATATAGCAATTCTTACAATATTAATCAGGAAGAAGTGAAAAAAGTAGGTTTTTCCTATTTTCCAAGTTATAAAACCGAATGACCCTTTCCCTTGGTGAAGGAGCACCTTCAATGGTATTTTCTTGTTGTAAGATAGGTTGAAGGATCTTTCTCAAAAGATTGATGTCACGCCTTGGAAGAATATAGCCAGTGTTTCCGATGATTTCAGGGATATGGTTGACCGAACTTCCAATCGGGATGCAACCACAGAGCATGGCTTCGCATAAGGCACATCCAAAACCCTCAAAGATGGATAACTGCAAGAAAAAGTCGCTTTTTTGATAATAGGTTCTGAGGTCCTTGGGATGGAGTTTGCCCAGAAATTTGAGATTACTTGGTATCATGATACCGTTTGGAGATTGCATTCCTGCAATGTAAAATGTGTAATCAGGCAGTTTTTTGGCAAGTTCCGTGATCAGATCGCCACCTTTAAGGATGTACTGCTCTGCGGATAGGACAGCAATAAAGGTTTTGCTATTCTTCCCGAGTGCTGTATCCGGTATCCAAAAATTGATGTCAAAGCCATTGGGTATGACCTGGTATCTCGTCTTTAATTCGGGAAAATGGTGTAAAAAGCCATTGGCGATTTGTCTTCCTTGTTGGTAGAAATCATTGGAAGATTTGACCAATGAACTACTTACAGGGAGCAACATGCTGGCCCATTCATAGGATTTTTGACAAAACCATTTTAAAACCGGTATTCTAAGGCTGCCGTAGTTCAGGTCAGGAATGGAAGCACAATCGGTACCATGCAATACGATGAAGACAGGTTTTTGGAACAACTTGCCCAAAAGGCTTGGAAAGAATGACCAATACCCTCCAAAATGTACCAAGACAAACTTAACTTGGTTGATATGGGCCAACACATGAAAAAACTGCATGGCCAGGTACAAAGGAGCAAGCTCTTTTCTTTTCCAGTTATAGGTATTGATGATCAGCTCATACCTTTCAGACAGGAATATGATGTCCTGTTGTATAAAGGACTGGAAGGAAGGAGTGACCAGTAATACCTTTGATTTGGGCATTTTTTAAGGTTTTTGATTATCCTTGTAGTATGTGAATGCAATCGCAAAAACCAAGAGAATGGAGATAAGATACTGGAAAACTACTACTGCTGTTTTGGTGTGATAATAGCTGCCAGGCTCAAATCTCATATTTACTAATGAACTGCCATCAGGTACCTGAACGCCTCGTAATAAATAATTTGTACGGATAATAGGGGTTTCTGAGCCATTGACATAAGCTTTCCAACCTTTAGGATAAAAGATTTCCGAGAATACCACAAGCCCTCCTTTTTCCGCTTCAACTGCATAAGTCAGTTCATTTGGCTTCCTTTCGCTCAGTTCAACAGTACCCATTCCAGTCACTTGTTTTCCATATTCATTTTCGTTTACTGTAGCCACGGTTTTGGTATCCATCGATGCTACCTTGCTGATTTCATCATCATTGGTGATGACTGATTGGATTGAAGAGGGGAACCAAGCTGCTCCATTGCTTTCTGGATTTTGGAACACCGCATTTTCACCTCTTCCGGCTATGATATATTTGGTATTCAGCATATTTAATGCTTTTAAACTTTCCCAATCAAAGTTACCTTCCTGGGCTTTTTGGATAAAGTTTTGGATTTCAGTTCCCAGCACATTTTCGATCAGTTCCTGATATCTTTTCATTTTAGCACCATGGTAGCCGCCTATACTATTGTGGTAGTAACTTGTTCTTGCTTCATTGAAAGGATTATCGAGATTCAAGACCCTGTAATACCCCTTGTCCTGTAGGATTTTTTCATCAGCAGGAGATTTGGCAAAGAATTGTTCCGAAGGACTGTACTGGTAAGATTCATCACTTAGATACCTTCTATTGATTGTCCAAAGGTCAATTACCAAAATAAGCGCTAGGGATAAGCCAGCGATTTGAGTAGGAATTTTATTTTTCAGCGATGCCCAGACCAAACCTGCTGCAATAAGAATGAAAAAGATGCTTTTCAACGCACTGCTTTTCAATAATGCTTTCCTGTCATCCATCAGGGCATTTGCAAGCCAGTCAGGGAAATTGGTGTCCACAGGAGCTCTGAAGCTGAACATGCCTGCGAAAAGCCAGAAAAACGCAGCCAATCCTGCTGTACTTCCCAAGGCAATCAAAAGATTTTTATTGATCGCTTCAAGCTTGTTACTCCTGAAGAGGTGTTCCAGTCCCAAAGTGCCCAGCACTGGAATAGCAAATAGGGCCATGGTCAATCCCATGGTCACTGCTCTGAATTTGTTATAGCCTGGTAGGTAATCAAAAATGGCATAATTAAACCATTCCAAATTTTTGCCCCAAGCCAAGAGTATGGATAAGATGGTGATGGATAGAAATATTAATTTTTGTTTTTTAGGGGCATAGAGGACTCCCAAAACAAACAGGAAAAGCATGATGGCACCTCCATAAATCGGACCTCCTGTTCCAGGCTGGTCACCCCAATAGGTTCTTGCGTTTTTGATGAAATCCCTCGTTTGGGTATTGTCAACACCATTGGCCTTTAAAGCTTGCTCCGTTGCGGAATTGTCAGGCAAAGCCTCCGTACTGCCTCCGCCGTATAAATAAGGGACCAAAAAGGTCATTGTTTCCAATTTTCCCTGTGACCAGTTAAAGGCGTATCCTTTGTCAAGTCCAGCTTGGGAACCTTCATTTGAGCTGATATTGGATTTGCCCCTTGTTGAATAGGGGCTGTATTCCAATACTGATAAAAACCGGCTAAGATTGGCGCCCACTGCCAAAGTCAAGCCCGCAAATAGAATTAAGACGGCTTTTCCAAAATAAGGAAAAGCCTTCGTTTTTACTGTGGTAATGATTTCGGCTATGCCGTAAATAAGGACAATTAATAGGGTATAATAAGTGATCTGAAGGTGGTTGAATTTCAGCTGCAGCATCATGCCCATTGAAAATAGGGCCAAACCGAGAAGGTATTTTCTTTGAAATGCCAAGTGGATACCTGCAAGGATGAGAGGAATAAGGCAGATTGCCCAGACTTTGGCATTGTGTCCTGCATCCAAACTGATGATATGAAAGGTGTTAAAGGCAAATGCAATAGATCCAGCAATTGAAAATTCAGGCCTAACCTTGAAACTGAGCAGCAAAATATACATGGATACCATCCCAAAGAATAAGGAGTTGATCGGATGGGGCAATCCCAATGTCAGTATTTTGGTAAGTGTATTGGTGATATCACCGGGTATTTCGAAGCTCACCAGGTAAGCAGGCATTCCGCTGAAAAGTCTGCTTGCCCAAAGTGCTTCTTCACCGCTTTCTTTTCTAATATCCAAAATCTCTTTGGATGCACCTTCCCATTGAAGAATGTCATATTGGAAAATGATTTTTCCATCATAAACAGCAGGAGAGAAGTAAAGAACGACTACTAAGTAAAAAAGCACCACACCGATCAGATGGGGCAGAATATCTTTTTTGATATTGATTTGCATTCCGGTTATGTTTCAGTTGAAAGACAATGCGCAAATTAGGAATATTTGATAAAAGCATTGATGCACATGTGAACTTTTATCACTTGTTGGGTTTTAATGAATGATAGGAAAGGTAAATATTGTCAATCTGGAAAGCCATTTAATGACGCCTTATTCCGCAAAAACGAAATAAATTCCTATTTTTGTCCCAAATTGAAATCAGCATGTTTGATAATCTTAGTTTAAAATTAGATAGAGCTTTTAAAACCCTAAAGGGTACTGGTAAAATCACAGAAATCAACGTTGCCACTACGGTAAAAGAAATCCGTAGGGCCTTGATTGATGCTGACGTTAACTATAAAGTAGCCAAGGAAGTTACAGATACGATCAAAGAACAGGCATTAGGCCGTGATGTATTGATAGCTGTTTCTCCTGGGCAATTGTTGGTAAAAATTACCCAGGAAGAGTTGACCAAATTGATGGGTGGAACCAAAGTTGATGTCAACATCAAAGGTGATCCTGCAGTGATTTTGATATCGGGTTTACAAGGTTCCGGTAAAACAACTTTTACAGGTAAGTTTGCCAATTTGCTTAAGAAGCAGGGCAGGCAAGTGCTTTTGGCTGCCTGTGATATCTACAGACCGGCAGCGATTGATCAGTTGAAAGTCTTGGGTGAACAGATTGGTGTAGAAGTTTATGCTGAGCCGGAGAATAAAAATGCCCTTGAAATTGCCAATAATGCCCTTGAATATGCCAAGAAACATGGTAAGAAGATAGTCATTGTAGATACTGCGGGTCGCTTGGCTGTGGATGAGCAGATGATGAAGGAAATTGAATCCTTGAAAAAGGCGCTCAATCCTTCAGAAACACTTTTTGTGGTCGATTCCATGACCGGTCAGGATGCGGTCAATACCGCAAAAACCTTTGACGAAAGACTGAATTTTGACGGAGTGGTCCTTACCAAGTTGGATGGTGATACCAGAGGTGGTGCAGCCATTTCTATCAGGCACGTCGTGAATAAGCCGATCAAGTTTATTTCGACCGGTGAAAAAATGGAGAACATTGACGTTTTCCACCCGGATAGGATGGCACAGAGAATCCTCGGGATGGGTGATGTCATCTCATTGGTAGAAAGAGCGCAGCAATCTTTTGACGAGGATGAAGCCAAAAGGATCAATGCTAAAATCCGTAAAAACCAGTTTAATTTTGACGATTTCCTTTCCCAATTGGATCAGATCAAGAAAATGGGTAACATCAAAGATTTGGTTGGAATGATTCCTGGTATGGGGAAAGCGATGAAAGGCCTGGATATTGATGATGATTCTTTCAAACCGATTGAAGCAATTATCAGAAGTATGACGCCTTTGGAAAGAGAAAATCCTGATGTGATCGATGGAAGCAGGAGAAAGAGAATCGCTACCGGTAGCGGAAGAAGCATTACTGAAGTGAACAATCTCATGAAGCAGTTTTCAGATATGAGAAAACTGATGAAACAAATGAATAAAATGGGAGGAGCCAAACAGGCGCTAAGCGGTATGGTTCCTAAAATGGGAAGAAGGTAGGAGGGAAATTGGGAATTACCAATTACCAAGCTTCAAATTCCAAATTTTCAATGTCCAAACTCCAAATTGCTCGAGCAGTTTGGAGTTTTGTTTTTGATATAGCGCCCCATTAGTAATACCTTCAGTCATCCTTTTGTCAGACGGTATTTTTTTCCAGGAAGTGATTTTATAAGTCCTTCAAATTCAAAGTTTAATAACTTCATGGATAAAGTAGAAATAGAGGTAGAGGTTAGGAGTGAAAGTTGGTCAATTTCCAACTCATGGTGTTCCTGGAAGAGCTTGAGGATTTTCTGATCTTCCTCGTCGTACTGGGAGAAATCCAAAGTGCTGATTTTATTTTTGATTTCTATCAGGTTGTCTTTTGACCAAGAAAGTGCCTCTTCAAGATCCTTAGGTCCTGTATATATAGAGGCCTTCATAGTCCTAATAAGGTGATTACACCCTTCACTGTAAGTAGCCTGAAGGTTTCCCGGAACGGCCAAAACTTCTCGATTGTAACTGTAGGCAATTTCAGCCGTAATCAAGGCACCTCCTTTTTTAGCGGCTTCTACCACAATTAAGGCGTCTGATAATCCAGCGATGATGCGGTTTCTTTGAGGGAAATTACTGGGATGCATGACCGTACCAGGAGGATATTCACTGATAAGCCCTCCTGTTTCCAGCATGGCGTTGGCGGTGCTTTTGTGTGCTGAAGGATAAATTTGATCTACAGATGAGCCAAGGACTCCCAAAGTTGGAATCTTATTTTGCAGCGCAGCTCTATGGGATTCAATATCCACTCCATAAGCAAGACCACTGATAACGGTTGGCTGATAGGGGCTTAGGTCATCAATGATCTTTTTGGTAATGCTTTTGCCATATTCTGTGGCATTTCTGGTGCCCACGATCCCAATGGATCTACTGGGATTCAGGTTCACATTTCCTTTTGTAAAAAGTACCATAGGGCAATCATCTAGGGATTTCAACCTTGTAGGAAATGCAGGATTTGAAAAGGTGATGATATTGATGCCCTTTTTGTGGCATGAGGAAATGATTTCCTCTGCTTCTTTCAAATAATTGTCCCTTAGCTTTCTAAGCTCCAAAAGTTTATGGCTGATTCTTGGAATCTTGGCGGCTTTGCCGGCAGGCATTTCAAAAAAACTTTGGGCAGAGCCTGTATATGCCAATATATTTCTATAGACCGTAGGGCCTATTTTTGGAATTCTGTGCAGTGCTAATTGGTAGAGTAATTCATCTTTCTGCTGGGTCAACATGTATGCTATCTCTTATTTCTATTAAAAAACGTTTGATCTGATGGAGCCTGTCCACCAAACTGGCTTTGTCAAAAACTTTTTCCTGGTCTTTCTTGATGACTTCCTGTGCTCCCTGAAGGGTATAACCTTTCACCTTGACCAGTTGATATATAAATCTGATTTTTTCAATATCGTCTTTAGTGAACCGTCTATTGCCTTTTTTGTCTTTTTTGGGTTTGATAATATCAAATTCACCCTCCCAATACCTGATCAGTGAAGGAGCTACTTTAAAAATACTGGCTACTTCTCCAATAGAGTAATATTTCTTTTCGATTTCTTTTTCTTTGTAGGGCACGGCTTATCAAGATTTGGTCCAAGAATGATTTGAACCTGTTAACAAAACGAATTCAACAACCAATTTAATATTTATCAATCAAAATTACTTCCATACTTTTTCGAAATAAACTCTTTTTTATCTCAGTTAGGTTATTTTGTTGATAGTCAGTTGAATATTTTCATGATTTAAATATGTTTGATCAAACCTACTTGGAGGACTTTCTTCACTTTTTTCTAAGACGTTAAAATAATATCGCTACCAACATTGAATACTTAGGCTTTTCTACTCTTGTTTAGTTTCAAAAATCTTATCCATAATCTTCCATTTTTCATCAGGCTTACAGCCAGGTAAGGCTTGTTGGTATTTCCACATCAAGATCTCCCATTCCTGCACCTTGGAATTGCTTTCATCCATTTCCCTCTTTCTTTCGAAAGAAAACGCTTCATTCACTTCCATCATCATAAATAAGCGGTTCTCCCATCGGTATATTTCCATATTCACTATTCCGGAATCCTGGATACTTTGAAGGACCTCAGGCCAAACCTGTTGGTGATGTTTTTCATAAGCCAAAATCAAATCCGGGTCATTTTTAAGATCTAGAGTCAGACAGAATCTTCTAATTTGCATAGTCGGGTATTCTTTTAAGTAAAATTGGAAAACATTTTTCAAAATAGCTTTTTATATTGAAGGATAAATTCTTTTCAAAATTCTATGTGGCGATTTAAATATCGGCTTTGTATCATGATCATCTTACTTTGGAGTTTGCCCATGGCACAAAGCTATGGGCAATTATCCACTGTGGGAAAAGAATTTTGGTTTGGGTTTATGGAGAATAACCGGGTGCAGACCAATAATCCCTTGAATTCAGCATTGGATGTCGGTATTGTGTTGATTACCGCTGCTGAGGCTACTTCAGGAGTCTTGGAATACAACGGTAAATCAATTGAATTTTTTTTAGCAGAAGGAGAACAGTTTTTATACAAATTTGAGGATTTTGATATCCTACATCGGACCACTGGTACAGTGGAAAGAAAGGGGGTCTATATACTTACAACAGGGAATGTTTCTGTATATGCGTTCAATGAAAGGTCAAGATCAGCTGATGGTACTGTAGTACTTCCCATTTCCTCATTGGGAAAGGAATATTATGTCGTATCTCACTTTGAAACGATGACAGCCAATACTGGTCTTGATTACAACCCCAATATCAATGATGAGAGTTTGTTTTTGATAGTAGCAGTGGAGGACAATACCAGGATTCAGGTTACACCGGCGGTATTTACTTTAAGTGGGAATGCGGCCAATACACCTTTTGTGATTAACCTCAATGCAGGGGAGTCATATCAGGTAAAAGCAAAAGCTGATCTGACAGGAAGTCAGGTACGGGTAATCGGTGATAATGTCGAAGATTGTAAAAACATTGCCGTTTTTGGAGGGAATAAGTGGACCAGTGTTGGAAATTGCGGGGGAGCCAATGACCATTTGTTTCAGCAGATGTATCCCGTTTCAACTTGGGGGACTGATTACCTGCATATCTCATTTTTAGGAAGATCATCTGGTGAATTGGTCAAAGTACTGGCCGCATCAGATAATACCAAAGTGACCCTAGATGGTGCAACCGTTGGGGAGCTAAATTCCGGTCAATTTCTCACCCTGGACTTAAAGGCGGATCAAGTAGCCAGTATTCAAACAGATAAGCCATCATTGGTGACAGCCTTGGCCAAGAGCCAGGAATGTAATGATCCCAATGCACCATTTTATGGGATTGGCGACCCTTTTATGCTGAGCTATAGTCCGAATCAGCAATTATTGAAATCAGTCACTTTCAATGCCCTTCAGTTGCCTGTAGTGACTAACCATTATGTCAATATTATCGCCAAAACAGCATTTGTTGGCCAAACTAGATTGGATGGTCAGAATATAGGTGGCCAGTTTACTCCATTTCCCCAGAATTCTGAATTTTCATACGCAAGGATCCCTATCAGTCAAGGAGTCCATCGCCTTCAAAACCCCGAGGGTTTTATTGCTTATGTTTATGGTTTCGGTTTTGTAGAGTCTTATGGATATGCTGTTGGGGCGAGTCTTTTGAACTTGAATTTTGAAGTAGAACCTGAGTATTCTTTTGAGGTAGTAGGAGAAAAAGTTGCTTGTCTTAATTATGATGGGCTCTGGGAGATTTTTCCCGAAAATGAAGCATTTACCTATTTTTTATGGGATTTTGGGGATGGTTCAGAAATCCAAGAAGGAAAGGCAGTCAATCATACCTATAAAGAAAAAGGAGAGTTTGAAGTAAAAGTAATCGCCTCCATCAGTCAGAACAGTTGTGACCAACAAGAGGAAGTAACTTTTAAGGTTGAGGTGAAAGATGTGGAAGGAGAGATTAAAGGTGTTGTATCCGTATGTCCTGACATTGAAGAAATAACCTATGGTTTTAGAAGTTCTGGAGATTTTTCAAAGGTAGAATGGACTGTTTCAGGTGGTGAAATCATAGAGTCCAATGATGAGGAATCTTGGGTAGTGGTAAAATGGGGAGAAAGTAATCCAGATGCCTTTGTAGCTGCGGTCCCCTATACAGCAGAAGGTTGCCCATTAGAGGAAATCAGGCTTAATGTTCGGATAAATGAAGTGATTGAATCAGAAATACCCATTGGTATTCAGAATGTTTGTTTTGACCCCTTGGAAGTATTTGAATATTCGGTACCTAATCGTGTCAATGGGAGGTTTTATGAATGGTTCATAGAAGGGGGAGAGATTACAGAAGATGACGGATCCGGAAAAGTTCTCGTGATCTGGCCGAATCCTGGTTCAACAGGTAGTATCTGGTTCAGAGAATTCAGTGTCTTGGATGAACTTTGTGAGGGAGAATCACCCAAACTCGCTATTACCATCAACAACTTATTTGAAATCAGTGACTTCACGATCAATGATGTGGGTTGTTTTGGAGATCAATCAGGCAACATCATTTTAAACGTTACAGGTGGAGTAGCTCCTTATACATTTCTTTGGGAACATAATCCTAACTTGAATGAAGCTTCTGCCATGAATTTACCTGCAGAAATATATGCTGTTGAAGTAAAAGATAGCTTTGGCTGTAAAATCAAGCTTGAAGGTTTGGAAGTGAAACAACCCGAACTCTTGGAAGTACTTCAGGTCGAGACCGGCGCTACAAGTTGTTTCGGCAAGGATGATGGTGAGGTATTGATTCAGTTAAAAGGAGGAGTTGGGCCTTATTCCATTGATTATCCGAATGCAATGATTATTGGAGATCAGATCTCGCTATTTGGACTTTTTGGTCAAATCTATAATCTTGAAATAAAAGATGCCAATGAATGTGCGGTTCCTGTAACATTCACTATTGATTCTCCAGCACCCTTAGATGTGGAGGTCAGGATTAATAAGCCAAGCTGTCCAGGTAAGGATAATGGTGAGTTAATCGCAGTCATGGACGGCACATATGCTCCGTATTTTTATCAATGGGATTATAACAGCTCAAATGAGCCCCTCCTTACTGAAGTGCCAAGGGGTAGTTATCAAGTAAATGTGACTGATAGTAGAGGATGTGTATCTATAGGTACAGGTCAGATGGTCGAAGAGGCACCGAAAGTAAGAATGCCCACAGGATTTAGGAATCAGGAAGGGTTATATAGAGGGGTTTCAAATTGTGATTTTGAATTCACACTTTCGGTTTTCAATAGATGGGGTGAATTGGTTTATTCGGGAACAGAAGGTTGGGATGGAATGGTAAGCGGTAAAGAAGCACCCATGGGCACTTATTCTTATTTGATTCAATATCACTATAGTCTAAATGGTGTCATGACATCAGAAGAGAGGAGAGGAGTATTTACATTGGTAAGATAAGAAGCAAACCTTCTGTATGAAAATATGCTTATTGTTGTAATACCTTATGAAGTAATGGGAATCTATTTGGAAATAGTTCATAAATATTTGATAAATTCACTTTGTTGGATAGCGTAAAGTCATGCATTCTTGGGGAGTCAAACTTGTTTTTATAAATCTGTTGCTTTTGGGTCTAATGATTTCCCAAAATGCACAGGCCCAGTTGACTACCATAGGAAGAGAGTTTTATGTGGGTTTTATGGAAAACTACCGCATCATTCCAAACAGAATTGATCAGGCTACCATCATTATTTCAGCTGAGGAAGACGCCTCTGGGGTTATTCAGTATGTCAACAATACCATTAGTTTTTCTATCCGAGCAGGCGAGCAATATGTCTACGAATTCCCAAAAGATGGCTTAGATATTATTCATAGAACCTCTAGGCAAGTTGAAAATAAAGGAGTGTACATTATTTCCAATGGAAACATTTCCGTACATGCTTTCAATTTTAGGGAGCGGAGTGCTGATGGGACTGTAGTTCTGCCCTTATCTTCTTTGGGTAAGGATTACTGGGTCACGGCCCATCATGAGAATTTTGCGCCAGGAGTCAACTCAGGTTCAAATATGAATTTTGAAAGTACGCTTTTGATTGTGGCTGTTGAAGACGATACAAGTATTGAGATTACACTATCTGCCCAAAGTGTTGAGCCTATTCCAGTGCCACCTGGAGCTATATTAACAATTACTTTGAAAAAAGGTGAGAGCTATCAGGTCAAGGCGGTTGGTGACCTAACCGGTACCCGTGTGCGGGTCATTGGGTCTGAGGAAGGGGATTGTAAAAATGTGGCTGTTTTTGGTGGTAATAAGATGACCTCAATCGGCCAGGGATGTGAAGATGCTTCCACTGGAGACCATTTGTTTCAACAGATTTACCCTACTTTTTCCTGGGGTAAGGAATATATACATGTGCCATTAGCCGGCAGGACTTCAGGTGAAATGGTTAAAGTACTGGCATCTGAGAATAATACAAGAGTATTTGTGAATGGTCAGCAGAGAGCGGTGTTGAATGCTGGGAAATTTACGACGCTTTTATTTGATAAAGATGAGTTGGCCAATATTACATCTGACAAACCCATTGCGGTGACAGTTTTTGCGAAAAGCTATAAATGCAATGATCAAATGGATCTAGATGCGATTTATGGAGATCCAACAATGATTACCTTAAGCCCAACCCCACAATTGATCAAAAAAACGGTTTTCTCCTCTGTGAAGGTAGTTGGGATTGTGGAACACTTTGTCAATATCATTGCAAAGACTGCTTCAGCAGAGCAGACTCTGCTAGATGGTATTTCTGTAGGGAATCAATTTATACCTGTTCCGGGTAATCCTGAATTTTCCTATGCCCGTGTAAAAGTGAGTGAAGGAAGTCATACCTTGAGCAATCCGGATGGTATAATTGGTTATGCGTATGGTTCTGGGTTTATTGAATCTTATGGGTACTCAGCTGGTGCCAGCTTGAACAACCTGAATTTTGAAACGGAGGTAAAATACGATTTTGAGGTGACTGGAGATAAAGTGGCCTGTCTGGCAGAGACCGGTGCTTGGACAGTGCTACCTAGAAATCCCAAATTTGTGAATTTTGAATGGACATTTGGGGATGGCTCCGAAATGAAAGAAGGAAAAACTGTAGAGCATTTATTTGAAAAGCCCGGGACCTATCAGGTCAAGATAGTGGCCTTGACAGGAGACAGGGCCTGTGATGAAATTGAAGAATCCTATTTTGAAGTTGTAGTGGTCGAAAGTAAGGGCATTCTAAATGGCCCTGTAAATGTTTGTCCGGATATTGATGAAGCCACCTATTTTTATGAAAATGTGCAGCATACAGACAAGGTACTTTGGGATATTATTGGAGGAGAGATACTTAGTTCAGATGACTATTCGGTGAAAGTAAAATGGGGTAATTTCAATCCTGAGGCAAAAATTTTGGCCATACCTGTTACTGAGAATGGCTGTTTAGGTGATACACTTGAATTGAAAGTACTGATAAATGAGGCCATAGAGCCTAAGGAGCCGATGGGACAAAGTAAGATTTGCTTTGAGGAAGGGACTACCTATTCCTATCAGGTCGGAGATATGATTCCCAATAGGGCATATGAATGGTTTGTCGAAGGAGGGACCATTTTGACAGATAAGTATGCCGATCAGGTAGAAGTACAATGGGGAGGCATAGGTACCGCAGGTGAAATTTGGTATGAAGAATATAGTTTGATCAATTCATCCTGTGGAGGCCCATCCAAGCGCCTGAAAATCGAAATTAATCCTCCCTTGGCTTTAACCGTTACATCACTGTCAGAATTTATTTGTGCAGGAAGTCAGGATGGACAAATTGAGTTATCAGTAAGTGGAGGAAGCGGGGTGTATATTTATCAATGGTCCCACGATGAAACGCTCAATAGCAATAGGGCTACAGATCTATCCGCTGGAAAATATCATGTAAGGGTACTAGATTCTGGTGGTTGTGAAATTTATTTGGATGAGTTGGAGATTCGGGAAGCCAGTCCCATGATCCTATCAGGTGAGGTGGAGGTAAAAGATGCATTTTGTTTTGGTGCCGCAGATGGACAGGCAATCTTTACAGTTGCAGGAGGAGTAGCGCCATATGGAATCAATTGGCAAGATGCAGTTATATTAGATTCTCAAATTCAGTTATTTGGATTAAAAAAAGGAGAATATACTTTAAGTATTGTGGATGCAGTAAATTGTGTGTTTACAGTTGAATTTACTGTAGGGGAGCCTGAGGAATTGACGGTGGAATTTTTTAGTGAAAGTATAGCCTGTCCCGGACAAGATACAGGTAATCTTTTGGTTGTTCCTTCAGGGGGCTTGGGCCCATACATCTATAGATGGGAAATTGATGGGAACACGTCCAATCAATTAAGTAATATTGGAGCTGGAGATTATACAGTTTCGGTTACTGATGCCAATAATTGTTCCAAGACTTTCACAGGAAAAATGGAAGAAGGGATACCCCAATTAAGAATGCCAACTGGTTTTAGACCTGATGAAGGCATTTACCAAGGCGTCAGTAATTGTCCGGTAAGTTTTAGGCTATTCATCTACAATAAATGGGGACAATTGATTTATGCAGGAACCCAAGGATGGGATGGAAAAATTGAAGGAAAAGATGCTCCCTTAGGTTCATACACCTATATGGTAGAATATTCTTACATACTGGAGGAAACTGTGGTGAATAAACAACAAACCGGATTTTTTGCTTTGATCCGTTAGCCTGCCTAATAGTCGATAAATGTTTGATATTTTGGAAATCAATATTCAGGAAACAATCAGGTTTTTATATACTTTGGAAGAATTGTGTAAAAGGATAGAAACACTTATTATTGTTACAAACTTTTGTCCAAATGAATAATATTTTGATTACTGGGGGAGCAGGTTACATTGGTTCCCACACAGCTGTAGCACTTGTTGAAGCTGGATTTGAACCCATTATCATAGATAATTTCTCCAATTCTGATGTTTCAGTTTTAAAAGGCCTAAAAAATATATTAGGTCGAGAATTGACCTATTACGAGGGAGATTGTAATGATAGGGCTTTGATGGAGAAAATTTTTTCCGAAAATGAAATTAAAGGTGTCATCCACTTTGCGGCTTTTAAAGCTGTAGGTGAAAGCACAAAGCTGCCTTTGAATTATTACTCCAACAACATTAATTCCCTATTGGTTTTGTTGGAAACCATGGAGAAATTCAAGGTTAAAGATTTGGTTTTTTCATCTTCCTGTACTGTTTATGGACAGCCTGATGAACTGCCTGTTTCAGAGTCCACACCAAGAAAGGAAGCAGAAAGTCCTTATGGTAACACCAAGAAGATTTGCGAAGATATTCTGAAGGATTACATCAAAAGCGGTGTAAATTCCAGAATTATATCATTGCGTTATTTCAATCCGGTAGGGGCACATCCAAGCGGAGAGATAGGGGAGTTGCCTTTGGGAATCCCTAATAACCTTGTTCCTTTTATCACCCAAACCGGGGCAGGATTACGGGAAAAACTTACAGTCTTTGGAGATGATTATAATACCCCTGATGGTAGCTGTGTGCGTGATTATATTCATGTGATGGATTTGGCAGATGCCCACGTGAAGGCCTTGAAATACCTGTTTCAGCAGCAGGATAACTTTTATGACCTGTTCAATGTGGGTACAGGAAATGGCAATACTGTTTTGGAGGTCATCAAAACCTTTGAAAAAGTAAGTCAGAAGCCATTGAACTATCAAATAGGTCCAAGACGTTCGGGCGACATAGAGAAGGTCTGGGCCAATACAGATAAGATAAATTCAGTACTTGGATGGAAGGCTAAATATAGTCTGGAAGATTCCCTTAGAGATTCCTGGCACTGGCAGCAGAAGTTGGTGGAGAAGAGCTAACCCAATTTCTCCTTTCATTTCTAGTTTTTCTTTTAGACTCAGTTATGAGTTGGAGTAAATATCCAATTTAAACATGACTAGACCGAAATAAAAAAGCGTGATGGAAAGATCCACCACGCTTTTTTTATGATAATGTATTTTATTTTCTGGCAATAGCCCTTTTTGCTGCTTTTACGATGTTTTCAGCATTCAGGCCATATTTTTCCAATAATTGGGTAGGCGTACCGGACTCACCAAATGAGTCATTCACCCCAATAAGTTCCAAAGGAGATGGTTGTTTTCTAGCCAATACCTGAGCAATGCTGTCACCCAATCCACCGTTGATCTGATGTTCCTCTGCAGAAACAGCACATCCTGTTTTGGAGATAGAAGTCAAGATCGCTTCTTCATCCAATGGCTTAATCGTATGGATATTGATCACTTCAGCTGAAATTCCTTCTTCACGTAACATGGCTTCCGCTACAATTGCTTCCCATACCAAATGGCCAGTCGCAAAGATGGTGACATCTGTACCTTCGATCATTTTGATAGCCTTGCCAATCTCAAATTTTTGGTCAGCTGGAGTGAAAATCGGCCAGCTAGGTCTGCCAAACCTCAAGTATGCGGGTCCAACATGGTTCACAAGTGCTAATGTTGCTGCTTTGGTCTGGTTATAATCGCATGGCACGATTACAGTCATGTTGGGAAGCATTTTCATCATTCCTACATCTTCAAGAATCTGATGAGTAGCCCCATCTTCACCCAAGGTAAGGCCTGCGTGTGAAGCACAGATTTTTACGTTCTTTTCAGAATATGCCACAGATTGACGAATCTGATCATACACACGCCCTGTAGAGAAATTGGCAAAGGTACCTGTGAAAGGAATTTTTCCTCCAATGGTCATCCCAGCTGCCAAGCCGATCATGTTGGCTTCAGCAATTCCTACCTGGAAGAATCTTTCCGGGAATTCCTTTTCAAAGGCATTCATTTTTAGGGAACCGGTCAAGTCAGCACAAAGCCCTACTACATTAGGGTTTCTGCGGCCAGCTTCCAACAAACCGTCACCGAAACCGGAACGGGTATCTTTTTTTTCTGTAAATGTATATTTTAAGTCCAAAGTCTTTTCCATCTTAATAGTCTCCAAGTGTTTCTTCTAATTGTCCCAGTGCATTTGCAAGTTGTTCATCGTTTGGAGCAACGCCATGCCATTTGTGGGTGCCGACCATAAAGTCAACGCCATATCCCATTTCAGTATATAGTAGAATCATTACCGGTTTACCTTTTCCGGTCAGACTTTTGGCTTTTGCCATGCCTTCCACGACGGAAGCCATGTCATTTCCTTCTTTGATATCGATCACTTCCCAGCCAAATGCTTCATATTTGGAGCGAAGGTTTAGCAAGTCCATTACTTTACTAGTCGGACCATCAATCTGCTGGCCATTATAATCAATGGCAGCGATCAGGTTATCAACTTTGTGGTGTGATGCATACATGGCAGCTTCCCATACTTGACCTTCTTGCTGCTCACCATCACCCATCATGACATAAACAAGCTTATCATCATTGTTGAGTTTTTTGGTTTGGGCTGCTCCTATGGCAACTGACAGGCCCTGACCCAAAGATCCAGAGGCTATTCTTATCCCAGGAAGGCCTTCGTGGGTCGCAGGATGCCCTTGAAGACGGCTGTTAAGTTTTCTGAAAGTACCCAGCTCTTCTGTATTGAAGTAGCCACATCTTGCCAATACACTGTACCAAAGGGCTGATACGTGTCCATTGGAAAGGAAAAATAGGTCTTCACCTTTTCCATCCATATTGAATTTATTGTCATGCTTCATTTCGTTGAAATAAAGACCGACAAAATATTCAGTGAGGCCTAATGCCGCTCCGGGATGGCCTGATTGTACCGCATGAACCATACGCAGACAATCCCTTCTTACTTGAGAACAGATTTGCTTGAGTTGATCGATAGATTGCTTTTCCATTGGTTTGGAATTATTTGAGAATTTGATTGGTATGATCTTTTGTATTTACCTTTTCGATAATTTCTTCCAAGTTTCCTTCCTCATCTATGATAAATGTCGTACGGGCCGTACCCATGTATTTTCTGCCGTACATTGACTTTTCTACCCAGGTACCATACGCTTCGTGAACTTTCAGGTCATCATCTGCGATCAGGTCAAATGGAAGGTTTTGTTTTTCTATAAATTTCTGATGTGATTTTACAGGGTCTGAACTGATTCCCAAGATGACATAACCAGCTTTTTGAAGTGATTCGTAATTGTCTCTGAGGTTACAGGCCTGAGCAGTACAGCCAGGGGTATTGTCTTTTGGATAAAAATAAAGGACAACTTTTTTTCCTTTGTAGTCAGAAAGCTTTACCAAATTTCCATTTTGGTCTTTTGCTTCAAAATTTGGGGCGGGTTTACCTACTTCTAATGACATAATGTTGTTTTTTTTAGGTTGATTATTTATTTAATGGTGGTCACATACTGGGATTCATTCCCAGCCATGTCCCTTACCTTCAATAAAACCTCTCCCTTGAAAGGTTGTTTATCCAATTTTTCTGACCAGATGACATTTTGTTTATGTTCATATCTCATCAGTACCCATTTTCCATCCACAAATGCCTCAAAATCTTTGATTCCGGATTTATCGTCTTTGATGATAAATCGCAATTCTGAAGCATTCACACGGATAGGATTGATTGTTGGAGAGATCTTGTCCTCTTCGAGCACAAAAGTACCAAAATTTCTGGTTTTGAAACGGATATGATCTGATTCCCATTCACCACCAATAAAAGTTTTCCGTCCATTAACTGCCTGTAAATAGACATGAGTGTAGTTTTTATCTCCTGTGAATCCGATGTTTTTCCAAAGAATTTCCACATTTCCCTGCAAATAATCAAAAGGACTGTTGATTTTCAGAAATCTATAGGCTCCTTGGATTTTTTTCTCAATTCTTAGAAAAAGATCATCCAAAAGGGTATTTTCTAAGTAATTAACTTCTACAACCTGATTTGAAAAACTGATTTCCTTGCCAAAAGGAATTTTTGCGATGACATCCGGATAAACAATGTCTGTGCACAGATCAATAACTTCAGGAATACCATAATTCAAATCCCAAAGATAGGTTCTTTGACCGTTTTGGATATAGGCAGGTTCTATTTCCATTTCAAATCCATTCACCTTGACTTTTGCCAATTCACCTATTTCAGATTTCCCTGTTTGAATCACCATCACATTTCTGTCATAGGAAATCTGGGTTGCACTATTTGCATTGATTTTTTTGCTTGTAATTTGAAAAGGGGCTTCTTCTCCTTCTACATGAAATGATAACTCACGGGCATTTCCAAAAAAGTCCTGCATCCTTACACGTAAAGATTTTTGTTCACCTGGACGGGCGGTGATTGTTCCAGCTGAAAGCGAATCCTGACGGTAAATCTGTAGTGGATTATTGGGATAGGCATATAAGCGGATAAATCTGTTGTGATGTGTATGTGTCAATAAAAACCTCCCTGTATTGAAATCAACATGATCTACATTGATTCCGAATAGAAGCTTATTGCTTTCCAGCAATTCATAAACTGGAACCCCAAAAACATTATGCACATCATCCATTCTGTCTACAGCATACACTTCAAGACCAACTTGTCCGGTGATTTTAACAGGTTCTTTCAAAACATATCGATTGCCTACTAGTACAGGCGTGAATTCCTGCCGTTCGAATCTACCATTGACTCTTGACTCAAGATCCAAAGGTTTGATGGCCATCCTGTAAAGTACAGGGGCTGTCCTGTCCACCACTTCATCAAAGCCAAAATTAAAGGGGTCAATGGCCCTGTCCAAACTGTCCCGTATTTCAAAATGTAAATGGGGACCTCCCGAACTACCTGTATTGCCACCATTTCCAATGATGTCGCCACGTTTGACCGGCAAGGTCTTTTCATCTAAAAATAACTCCAATTCATTTTCCTGCGCCTCGTACATCTTTTGGCGTATGTATTCCGCTATGCTGGTAGAAAAGTTGCGTAAATGAGCATATACAGAAGACTGACCATTGGGGTGTTTCAGGTAAATCACATTTCCATATCCAAAAGTGGATACTTTGATGCGGTAGACATAGCCATCATCTATAGACCTGATGGGTTCTCCGTCAACTCCACCTATCTTTACATCAATTCCAGAGTGGAAATGATTCGGACGTATTTCCGAAAAATTACCCGCAAGCAAGTTCCTTTGTCCTGGTTTTACTGGAAAAAGATACTCTTGAGCAGACAGGTCAAATGAAAAAATGAAAAGAAGAAGAAGGAGATAACTATTTAACTTCAAAATCAAGCAATTTTTTATCCTCAATAAAGCCCTCCAAATGGTCGCCAATCTGCACTTTCCCAACTCCAGCAGGAGTTCCGGTGAAGATGAGATCTCCTTTTTTCAAGGTGAAAAACTGGGAGATGTATTCTACAATGGTTCCAAAGTCAAAAAGCATCATGGAGGTGTTGCCTTTTTGCTTCAGCTCACCGTTGATATTCAAATGAAAATTGATGTCAGATAGGTTTTTAAATTCGCTGACTGGCAAAAATCCCCCTACAGGTGCAGATCCGTTGAATGCTTTGGCAATTTCCCAGGGAAGACCTTTGGCCTTACATTTGTCCTGCAGGTCTCTCGCTGTGAAATCTATGCCCAAGCCTATTTCATCAAAATACCTGTCTGCAAACTTCTTTTGGATATACTTTCCTTCTTTGGATACTTTGAGAACCAATTCGACTTCATGATGGATGTTTTCTGAGAAATCCGGATGGTAGAAAGGAGCACCGTTTTTGATAACAGCTGTATCCGGCTTTAAAAAGACAACAGGAGCGGAAGGACGCTCGTTTTGAAGCTCTTCAATATGCTCTGCATAATTTCTTCCTATGGCAATGATCTTCATATCTATTGGGGTATTTCTCTGTTGACAAAGAAAGTGAATTTTTGCTGAAAGGCATAAGAAAAAGTCCACCCAAGGTAAATAACAATGATCAGGATAGAGTTCCTGATCATTGCCTTAAAAAATAGGGTTAAGGGGACAAGCAACTTTGTCAAAGTGTAATGGAAAGATTCAAAAATCTTTCTTTTTGAATACGCGCATAGCAATGGTTACCGGCCAGATCATCCAAACAAACATCATCATGGATGAAAGTAAAATTCCTTTGGTTGAGCCGAAAAACTGCTGGAAAAAAGCACCCGTATAGCCCATCAGGGCAGAAATATCCAACTGCATCAACATGATGATTCTTCCAAGATCAACCGGATTGAAGAAAATCAATCCTAAAGTGGTCTTTTCTAAAGGATAATCGGCAAAACTGTAGATCAGGTAAAGGACTAGTCCATCATAGACCAATGAGAAGTAAATCCAAAAGGAAAGACTGATGCCGATTGCCTTGGCTTTGTCCCTTGTCAGAACAGAAGCCAAGAAGGCAAGGCCTGCGAAGATGATGCTCAGTCCAATTCCTATGCCCAGCAAGGTCAAGACTGTCATATCTGCCCCCCAAATAATCATAGGAAGTCCAAAACCAAGGATGATGGCCATACTCAGCACCAAGATGACTGCCAATATTTGGCTTAGGAAGACATCCCTTCTCTTTACCGGCTGAGCCAACATCAGTTCTGTAAATTCAAGATTGTTGAAGAAGTGAGTTGTGGCAAATATTGCTGAGATCAAAGGTACTATCATCAACATGATATTGAGCAGACTAAGAGAAACCTTACTCATGTCCTCTGACACCTGATAGATGGAGATCGCTACCAGAATCATAAATAGGGTATACAGCAAAGCAAATCGTGACTTTACTATATCGTATAGCGAATATTTTAATAGCTTAAGCATTTTTCAATTCAGTTTTCTTTGGACTGTTTTTTTTTAAACTCCATTCCATCAGTCTGGCAATTGCGGTAGAGAACCTGTCTTCACCTGTTATTTCCTTGAGACTATTGACAGAGTCATTGAAGAAGACATCTCCTTCAAAAATATAAATGGCATGATTGGTCAGTTCCTCGAGTTCGCTCAGTATGTGTGAAGTGATCAAGATCAGTTTGCCGGAATCTCTTTCCTTTTTGATTTTGTTTTTGAGGACCTCTACTGCTATTGGGTCTAATCCAGCAGTCGGTTCGTCCAAAATCAGGATATCCGCTCTGAACATGAAAGCCAAAGCTGCACTTACTTTTTGCCTTGTACCTCCACTTAAGGTATGCATGGGCTTATCCATCATCTCGTTTAATCCAAAAGCTTCTACCAATTCCATGTCATATTCCTTGATTTCAGGTCTCATATCCTGCATCATGGCAAACAGCTGACCGATTTTGATATTGTCAGGATAACGGCCAATTTGGGGCATGTATCCGATGTTGGAGCGATAAGCATAACTTCCCTTTATGGATTTGCCCTGAACCATTATTTCACCCGAATTGGGTATGACCATTCCCAAAATGATTTTAATCAAAGTGGTTTTTCCGGAACCATTTGGTCCCATTAAAGCATAACTATTGCCGGATTCAAACTCTAAGTTGAAATCCTTCAGGACTTCCAGTTTGCCAAATTTTTTATGAATGTGCTGTACGGATATCATAAGGATTCATTTTAGGAGAGTTGTCAATCATATTTTCAGGTGTAATGGAAGGGATGACCTTTTCCATTCGGTCAAGTAAGGTTACCAAAAAACTCCTCCATAGGATTACTGCGGCGGGAATTTTTTCAACGATAACGCTGAATAGGTTAATTGGTCTGTAAGGAACATCGCCAACCTTATCTTTATCCAAGTCATAGCCTTCATATTTGTCCCAATAATTATGTCGAAGGGTGTTGAGTACCACACTGCCATTGGTGCTGATATCAAAGGTGTTGGCGAAGAAATTGTTTTCCTCAAAAGTATTTTGGTCACAGCTAGCCATGAGTTTAAGTGCCCAACCATTTTGATTGAAGGAATTGCCTTTGAAAAGGGTTCTACTGCTTCCTTCCATATAGATTCCAATGGTGTTTTTTCGGAAAATATTTCCGGTTACTTCACTATCAGTAATGTCTTTGAGCAGGATGCCATAGGAGCTTGCTCCCCAGTTTTCTTCGAAAATATTTTCTTTCATGAGCACATTCCGTGTGTACATGACCGCTACGCCAGCACCATTGTGCCTAAAGGTGTTTTGGATATAAGAGTTGTCATGAGAAAACATAAAATGCAGCCCATATCGTTTATTTCCTTCAATGGTATTGCTTTGACTTACGGTATTGGTCACAAATTCCAGGTAAATGCCATCACGGTGACCTTTGACATAATTGTTTTCGATCATTGAATCCTTGCATTTCCAAAGATGAATGCCGTTACCGGTTTGATATTCTCTCTCGGCTTCTGAAATCAGAGAGTTGTTCCTGATCGTTAAATTGGAGGAATTTGAAAAATGGAGCCCAAAGAAAGTGTTTTCTAAAACCATATCTTCAACACTGCAATATTTAGAATCAAAGAATTTGATGCCAGCAGAATCGTCCATATTGGATTTGCCGGTATTGATGAGTTTTAATCCGCGAATATGGACATTCTCTGCAGCTACCAGAATGATATTTCCCTGGTCCTGACCATCTATGATAGGGTGGTTTTCGCCAATGATTGTCAATGGTTTACGGATGATGATTTCATGTTCTTGATACAATCCGCTTTCCAATAAAAGTGTGTCACCGGATGAAGCTGTTTCAATGGCTTCTTTGATGGATTCTCCGGATTTTACCTTTATCGTACTAGCCTGGGCAGGGAATGCCATCAGCAACCCTAAAGTCAATATGATGATGTGTATAGTTTTCATGGTTATTGGATTTGAAACCGGTACGGCATAATTTAAAAAGGGAGATTCAACGTGATTTTCCCTTTTCGGGATAATCCAGCTATTTAAATTGTGTCACCAACTCACCCCATGCCATATAAACACCCCCATGCTCTGCCTTATATTTTTTAAGGGTTTCATAGTCTGAAAAGGCAACTATATTGCTTGCCATTGGGGTTTTGAATTGATCAGATTTCAGATAGAAAGCAATGGTCGCATCATATAAAGTTTCGGGTTGATCATAATCTGTGATCAGAATATGTTTCAAATCCACATCATTTACTTCATCGGATTCAATAAATGACATTAGGCAGTTGACATCATCAAAAATGAATATTTTTCCTTTTTGGGTGACGATTTCGGCCCCATAGTGAGGGTCCATTAATTTCATTTTGCAATGATGACAGACATCTTCTCCATAACTGATCGGTCTGGGATCTGCACTGCAAGAAAATAAAAGAGCCAAAACAGCAATATAAATTGGAAATGATTTCATGGAATTGTTGGTTAATGTAGATTGTTGAGGTTTTATGGGAGTTTCATGTTTATTTTTTACGAAACTCAGTCAATACGACAATGGCCATCAAGAGACCGGACACACCAAGTATCCAACCCCCAGTGTCTGGTCCTGAATAAGCCAGGAAGTTCAGTAATTCTTTATAACCCAAAAGCGGTGGCTGGTATGCCATTCCTGGTACTTTTATAGCTGCAGTAGGGTCGAGGTTATGTCCGTAGTCGTATCCCCAAAGGTACATATCTACCAAAACCCCTACACCTAGAATAGCAATCATTGCGAAGAAAGAATAAGCTGCCCATCTTTTTGCCAATAAAACGGCCAGAAAACCGAAGGCAATGATGACGCCGAAAACATAAATCAGATAGGTGAATTCAGGGAACATCTCCACGCCTATATGTTTCATACCGATATAGTGATTGACACCATTGATAATTTCTACATCACCACTTAGTCTGTCAATCCAAATTTTCATGTTCAACCCTTCAGGATACTGTGGTGCCCAAAGGCTGATTTGCCAAAGAGGGGTGAAATAGGCCGAAATCATCAGAGCAGCGGCTATAAAAACCAATATGCGATTTAATGGGCTTATATTTTTCATGTTTTTGTTTGTTAATTCCCGCCAACCATTGGTTGGCGGGAAAAATTTTGTCATTATTCAGCTTCTCCGGTGGAGTATTTAATTGCAGTGCTACTGCCTGCAGGAGATACCCTGAGATAACCTTGCATTTCTTGGTGCAATGCAGAACAGAAGTCTGTACAATAGAATGGGAAAACACCAACTCTATCTGGAACCCATTTTAATGTAGCGGTTTCACCTGGCATTACAAGAAGTTCGGCAGTATTGGCACCTTTGATGGCAAATCCGTGCGGTACATCCCAGTCCTGTTCAAGGTTAGTCACGTGGAAGTACACTTCATCTCCAACTCTGATACCTTCAATATTATCAGGTCGGAAGTTGGAACGTATAGTGGTCATGTAAATATGGACCTTGTTGCCATCTCTTTCCACTCTGGCATCATTGATTCCTTTAAGTGCCCTTGGGTGGTTGTTATTTTCCAAAGGATAGAATTTCACTTGCTTGTCTTTGATCAATGAAGCTGGGAAGGCTTCAGCATAGTGTGGTTCACCTATAGTGGGAAAGTCAAGCAAAAGTTGCATCTTATCTCCAGAAATATCATATAGCTGTGCTGAGTGAGCCAATTCTGGTCCTGTTGGAAGATATCTGTCTTTGGTAATTTTGTTGTAGGCAACCATGTACTTTCCATGAGGCTTACCGGTAGGTCCGCCAGGAATCATCAAGTGACCTACAGAATAGTAAGTAGGAACTCTGTCCAATACTTGCAGTGTTTCGATATTCCATTTTACCACTTCAGAAGATACGAACATCGAGGTATAAGCATTTCCTTTTCCATCGAATTCAGTGTGCAATGGTCCCAAACCAGGTTTTTCAACTTCACCGTGTAATACAGATTCATATCTTAAAACAGGCATTCCATCGACTGACCCTTCAAAATCTTCATTTTCAATTGCCGCAAGCATTTTTGTGAAAGAGAATACAGGGATGATGGCGGCCAATTTACCACTACCGATAATGTATTCACCGCTTGGGTCAGTATCAGTACCATGTGGAGATTTTGGACATGGAATGAAATAGATGATGTCTTTCAACTCTCTAGGATCCAGTGAAAGCACTTCTTCTTTGATGACAGAAGTGGCCATATGGGTATCTTCATTCCACTTGTTATGGGCATACTTGGCTTTTACCTTTTTACCTTTTCCTGCTTTGATATACTCTTCGGCTTTTTTCCAGTTTACAGCCATGATAAAGTCCTTGTCCTTTTGGGAAGCATTTACTTCCAATAAGGTGTGGGCCATTTCAGTGTTGTAGGTTGAGAAGAAGAACCATCCATGGGATTTTTTCTTACCTGCCCTTGCCAAGTCAAAGTTAAATGGAGGTGCTTCCAATTGGAAAGCAATATCCATGTCACCATGATCTTTGTCTACAGAGATAAAAGAAATAGTGCCCCTGAAATTTTCTTTATAAGTATCAATAGGAACATCCCTGTTGTCACCTGTTGGAACAGAGAATCTGGTGCCTGCTACCACATACTCCGTGTTTTCAGTAATGAAGGGAGAGGAATGGTTGCCCGCAGAATTTGGGATTTCCAGTATTTCTACTGTTTTGAATGAAGTCAGGTCAACTCTTGCAATCCTTGGAGTATTGTTAGCATTGCCAAATGCCCATCTGGCATCATGTTCTGCATTTGTGGTGGAAATGGCGATGTGGTGCAAATCATCCCATGGTACGAAACCATGAGCTGTGTTCAACATTGGCTTTGATTCTTCGGAAAATCCCCAACCGTTTTCAGGGTGAACTGAGAAAACCGGAAGAATTTTAAATACCCTTCCTGAAGGAAGACCAACTACAGACATCTGTCCGTTGAAACCACCGGATACTATGTTGTAGAATTCATCGTGTTGGCCTGGGGCCACATATACTTTACTGGCGGCATCTCCCGAAAGTGCAGATTGTGCACCTTTCGGCTTACAGCCAGGGGCAAAAGCGATTGCTATCGCAGCTCCTGCCAATAACCAAAATTTTGTTTTCATTTTAATTGGGGTTTTGGATTGTTTATTTTAATGCAGCATCCATGCTGCCAGTTTTTTCAAGGTCATTCTTTCTTAGGAATTCCAAAATATCTCTGGAATCACCTATAGAAATATTCTGGTTTGGCATCCTGGTCAAACATTCTTCCAAGAGGGCCTGTGCTACCGGATCTTCATCCAGCATCACGTCTACATTGGTGATCATGTTCATGATCCACTCTGGTCTTCTTCTAGAAGTAACTCCTTGGAAACCAGGTCCAACAACTCTTTTGTCATTAAGTTGATGGCAGGCTGTACACTTCATGTCCACTATGGCTTTGCCTTTACTGGCCATAGCTTCATCTATACCCTCTCCCAGATCCACGCTTCGAATTTCTCCTACACCTTTGGGATCAGCTTGCTTTTCTGTTGTCTGTGCACTTGGTGGGGTATATGTTCCTTGGCTTTCATTACTGCCACCTCCACAACTGGTCATCAGAAGTAATGCTACTCCAAATGACATGAGCATTGTACTTTTCATAGTTTTTCTGTTTATTAAGATTTGGGTATTATTTTTCATAATTTGAATGGTTTGTTCACTTGTTTTTAGGGTATTGTTTTTTCTAAATATGTCTGTCAAAATCAGGATCAAGCCGATTGGGAAAAAGATTGAGCTTAGAAAAAGAAATAGGTAGTAGTTTGGGAGGAATCCCATTTTAGCCCATATTAAAGTTCCCTGTCCAAGGATCAGGATTTCTGTTAGAATAAAACCTAAGGATAAGGAAAACCATCCCCACTTGGAAAGGGAGCTAATCGGAAGGACTTGGTTTTTCAGGGAATAGGCCCCCAATCCAAATGTTATAGCGCCAAGCATAACCAAATGAACAAAACCAATAACATACATTCGGATGGTATAGGCAATGGTCGCCACGTCAGGGATTACCAAGGCTACTTGAATAGCTGCTTTTAAAACAAGGCTAAATAAGCCTAAATACATCACCCTGTTGATCCAACTGTTTGGAATGCTGAAATTTGGAAAAGCTTGTTGGACATAAGGTTTGAGAATCCAATAATATGCAATGGCCTGAAGGATAACACCCACTGCGTTGATTAAAAAAAGACCTCGGATAGGTGTACTCCAGGAAACAGCAAGTGCATAAGTGAGCAGCAAGGAGAAGTGTAAGATCCATGCTTTGACTTGTGAAAACGCAATACCCCAGCCCTTGATTTCCAATTGATAGGCTAGAATGCCCAATAAGGCATAGACAAACCAACCATTCAGCTGAAAGTGCAAAAACCACTGCACACTCATAAAATAAAGTGGGTGTAATCTTCCCAAAGTTGCCCCAATAGGTGCAACAGCCCATAGGCCAATACTTGAGATCAGCATCCAGATAAGCGCAAATTTGATCAGATATGTACCGGTGCTTTTCTCAGCTTTGGCTAAATCCTTTAAGAAATGAAAGGCAAAAACATAACTGATCAGCAGGTGAATGGTAGAAAAAGTAATGCTAAAAAGGCCATACCCTTGAACGGGAAAACTTAATAGCATGCCAATATTCGCCAGAACTGTACCGAATAGTAACTTTTTGTATAACCTAAGCCTTTCCTGATTTTTTACAAAAGTGAAGACCAAAATCCCGGTTACCAACAAATAGCCCCAACCAAGTAATGCTATATGTGAGTGTGCATGGAGTATATTTTTGTATTCAATAGCCTCAAAGACACTACCTACAAAAAAATACCTCATCAACAATCCCAAAAGTGACGCCATTAGGAAAAAGAATACCGCCCAACGCATTGAAGACAAAGTAAAACCTTCATTTCTGACTGATTTAAATTGCTGTTGTTCAATATGTATTTGGACTGTTTCCATGTTCTTATGCATTCATTTGGTTATAAAGCGCAATGGCTTTTGGAAATAAGATGTTGTTTTCAAGATGAATGTGGGTATGAAGGTCTTCTTCGAATTCCTTTAGCATGGCAAATGCTACCCTGTAAGTTTGACAGCCATCTGAAGGAGTCATATAATTTTTGCAGAGCTTTGATATTTGTCTAAATCGCTCTCCTTCCATGTCATGGTCTTCTTCCATCATATGTATTGGGTTTTCTATATGCCCAAAGTGAGGTTTTGATAAATGAAAGTGGCTGGAGTTGGCCTCATCCATGGCTTTGATATAGGGGAAGAGTATTAATTCTTCTTTTTTGAGATGTGCCGATAGGGCTTCAGCTGCGGCAAAAAACAAATCTTTGATTGTATGAAGTTCAGGATGCCTTTCCCCATGAACATGTGCAATCTTTTGTAGGTATGCCTTCAAGGAAGGGATACTGTTTTCTACATAGTGATGATGGTTACTGATAATATAGTCTATGAGCTGGGTAAGACTGAATTCAGAGTAGTGGACTTCTTCCGGGTTGTTGAATTCTGTTTCCAGTTCTTTTGTAATGCTTTCCAGTGAAATACCATTCTTTGCACATGCTGCTTCCAAAGTAATGCCTCCTTTGCAGCAGAAATCGATACCATAATTGGTAAATACCTTGGCAGTTCTGAAATTTTCAGCCACAATTCCTCCAACTTTTTTTTGTGCGATGGTGCTCATGGACTATTAATTTAATGAATATTAGGATATTTTACTCCTTTAATCGGTTAAATTTTTTGTTATCAATACTTTAAGAAACTAATTCCTATGTTGACACGGTCTGCGACATCCCTCAAGCTTGTGGTCAGTAACATCCCTGTCAGATGGTCCCTGATGGCTTTAAACTTATGATGGACAGGGCAGGGGTGGTCTTCTGAACAGTTTTCAAAGCCCAATGCGCAACCCACGAATAACATATCTCCATCAATGGAATGGACGATTTGTGCAAGGAATATATTTTCAGGCTTTCCATTTAAAGCAAAACCACCATGGGGACCTTTTATTGAATTCAACAAGTCATCCTTGACCAAAGTCTGTAATATTTTAGCAGTGAAAGCTTCTGGAGAATTGATAGCCTTCGCAATATCTTTCAATCCAGCCCTTTCCAATCCTTCGGGAAGGGTGGCAATGTAGATCATCGCATTGATAGCATATTTGCAGGCTTTGGAAAACATAGTACCTCTTGATTACAGGACAAATATATCTTCTTTTTTATAAAGGACAAAAATATCCGATAATCTTTTTTAAAAAATAGTTAAGTATTTTTTTTTCATTGTTTTCTCCGCATTAAACTTAGATCGTATAGAAATAAAAAAGGGTAGAGCAGAGGATCAGTAGGAATAAAAAAACCGAAATAACTTATCTGCTACTTCGGCTTATTAATTGAATAGTAATCTTAAATGCAAAACAGAGACAGTGTTGATTTTCTATTCATGTCTACTTCCTTCCATTACCTTAAATATATGCAAAGCTGCAGGGAAAATGGCATCCATTGATTCTGCCGCACCTCTAGTAGATCCTGGTAAAGCCAATACCAGTGATTGTCCAATTTGTCCAGCCACACTTCTTGAAAGCATGGCCATAGGCATGCGTTGTTGCCCATAGTTCCTAATTGCTTCTTCAATTCCAGGTATGGTTCTTTCTACAAGTGGCTTTAGTGCTTCAGGCGTCACATCCCTAGGGGATAGTCCAGTTCCTCCTGTAAAAATGATCAGGTCAATGCCTTTTTCGCTGTAAGTTTTTGCTTTATCCTGAATTTGGTCAAATTCGTCCGGAATGATACTGTATTCATAGATGTTGACCTGATACTTTTTCAGTTTTTCGATTATGGCTTTTCCAGCCTTATCTTCTCCTGCACCATTTGAGATTTTGTCCGAGCAAACTATTACAGCTGCTTGTAAACCTTCCTTGATCTGCTTGCCAAAATCCGATTTTCCCCCTCTCTTTTCCAATAATTTGATCTGCTCAATACTGATTCCTTTATCAATCGGCTTCAGCATATCGTACATCGTCAGTGCCACTACGGATGCAGCATGCATGGCTTCCACTTCAACACCTGTCTTGTAAATGGTGTGAATTTCAGCAAACACAAATATAGATAGTCCTTCCACTTTATAACTGATGGCAGTATATTCAATCGGCAAAGGATGACAGTCAGGAATCATGTCAGAAGTTCTTTTGGCTGCAAAAAGTCCAGCCACTTTGGCCATTTCAAAAACATCACCTTTAGGTACTTTTTTGTTCAGTACAGCATCAATGGTATGCTGAGAACTTACTTGTACTATGGCTTGGGCTATTGCTTTTCTTAAGGTGGGTGATTTATGTGTAATGTCTACCATTTTTGGGTAAGGTTAGAAATTATTGATCAGGAAAAACCGAATAGGGATAAATGAATATCAATCGCCAACATTCATCATTGGAGAAAATTGAAGAAATTTTGAAAGTGTTTTTTAGGTATTTTCTTTCCAAACTGACTGCTCATTGTCGATGAGCTCTTTTCCCCAGATGGGTAACTCTTTCTTAATACGTTCTACCAGTTCTTCGCAGGCATCCATGGCTGCTTTACGGTGTTTGGAAGAGGTGAAGACAAACAGGCAGATTTCCCCGGTTTTAACTTCCCCTAAACTGTGGTAGATATGCATGCAGGTCAGTGGGTATTTTTTAAAAATGGCCTCCCGGATTTCAAATGCTTTCTCCAATGCCATTTCTTCGTATGCAGTATAGTCGATGGCATATACCTTTCCCCCCTCTTTTCCATCGGCCCTTACTTGGCCCAAAAAGATACTGTGTCCACCGATATCAGTTTTAGTACTGTGATTAGCGATTGACTTGGCTATTTTTTCAGGTGAAATAGCGCCTTGAACAAATATGTTTTTAGGTGTTCTTGTCTTTTCCATTTTTCAAATTTAATAAATAGGGGCAGAAGGCGACTCTATGCCACCTACTACAGAATAAATGTTTTTTCCTGCGAATTTCTGTTTCAACATTTTACAGGCCTTTAGGCTTCTGATGCCACTCTGACAGAACAGAATAAGGGGATCTCCCTCAAAAAGTTTGGAATCATTTTCCATTATTCTTTCCAGAGGAACGGTCAGGTGAGGAAAATTTTTCAATTTTGGCAACTCATCCCTTTCCCTGACATCCACCAAAACAGCTTTTGGTTTTCCTTTCAATAATTCCAGTGCCTCATTCCATAAAATACTGTCTGCTGCGCCGCAAGCTAGTGCATAATCTATGTTTTCGAATTCGGTAATTGATTTTGGAATCAGTAATTGACCCTGTTGATTCTTTTCTAATTCTAAGGTGTAGGTTTGATGATGCATCAGGTTATAAATCAACATTTTGTTGATTAAAGGATAATCATAACCTGTGAGGTATTTGATCGCTTCTGTGGCCTGCATGGCGCCTATGATTCCTGGCAAAACACCCAGGACCCCAGTTTCACTGCAATTGGGAATTTCATGAGCTTTCGGTGGGTCAGGAAAGACATCCCGATAGGAGATAGGTTTTTGAAGGTCAGCATTGAATATAGCCACTTGTCCCTCATTCTGATAAATGGCCCCAAAAATCAAAGGTTTGCCCAATAGGACGCAGGCATCATTGACCAAGTACCTGGTCGGGAAATTATCCGTTCCGTCTATAATAAGGTCATAAGATGACAATACTTTAATCGCATTGGATGTAGAAAGGAATTCAGGTATGCAGTTGATTTTCAGGTCTAAATATTTGGATTTAAGAAAATGGGCAGCAGCTTCCGCTTTATTAATCCCGACATCTCCTTCTCCAAACAATACTTGCCTGTTGAGGTTCGAGATGCTCACTATATCACCATCTATGATGCCTAATGTGCCTACACCTGCCGCCGCCAGGTACAAGAGAACAGGGCAACCCAATCCTCCAGCGCCAATCACCAAGACTTTGGCATCCTTCAGCTTTTTCTGCTTTTCTTTTCCAAAACCAGGCAATATGTATTGTCTTTCAAATCTGTCCATTTCATCCTCCAGAGAAAGGTGGTAATAAGGCTACTTCTGCACCACTTGGAATTGGGGTGTTTCCATGTGCTTGTTTTTTATTGACGGCTATGCTGAATTTGATATGCTGAAGTTCTGGATATTGTTGGTGCAGAAATCCCAAAAGGATATCTGTATTGGGTATGTTCTCCAATAATAATTGCTGAGTTTTAATTTTGTCGGCTATCATTCCAAAAGCCAATACTTTTATTTGCTGATTGATTTTTTCCATTTCTGAAGCATAATACATTCTTATTAAATTCGTCTTAGAGGTCAGTTATCTGTAGACATTTGACTTTATGAGCGGGAAAAGCTATAAGATGAATACGTTTTGATCCTTCAAATGATTTATGTTTGAGCCGATTTTTGACCTCGTTTGTAAGTATTTAGCCTTAATTTAATCATTTCTCTTCTATTTCCCCTCTCAACCTGTCCAAATTAACTTCACTGCGGCAATCAATAACACTACCCCCAATAAATATTTGACGACTTTGGACTGGAATTTTAAGGCGCCAAAATAAGCGCCTAATGCTCCGCCAAGGATGGTCAAAGGCATGACTATCCATAACTGTTTATCGATTTCAGCTGAAAGTCCTCCCGCACCCAAAAACCCGCTGATTGAATTCAATAAGATAAATAAGGCTGAAACTGCTGCTGTTTCTTTGACATTGGTCCAGCCCAACATCAACAGAATAGGAGATAGGATGATACCTCCTCCTATGCCGATCAAACCTGAGAAAAAGCCAATTACTAAACCCAAAACTGCTGCCATCCAAAGTGTTTCTTTTATGGTAGCACTTTCTTTGATGGGGAAAATGTTCAGGAACTTTAATACTGGAAAGATCAACAGTATTCCCAAAATTCTTTTATAAATGGAGGTATCCACCAAAATGGTCCCCCCCAAATACGCTGCAGGTATGGAAAAAAGTATCAAAGCCAGAAACAGTTTGGTCGGGAATTTTATGGCTTTATTGAAGGAAATAAATGCCATTAGGGACACAAACATATTCATCAACAAAGCGGTCGGCCTGATTTGCTCAGGAGCAAAATTGAGTAAAGCTAATACCATCAGGTAGGAACTGGCTCCTCCATGCCCTACCGAAGCATATAGAAAGGCTACGGTCGGTAGAACCAGGTAAAGTATCAATTCATTTAACTCCATCTAAACCTTACCATTTATAGAATTTGACCATGCTGCCTTTTGGGAGGAATTCTATGTCTTCGGGTATTTCTAAGATGCAGTTTGCAACGCCATAAGAAATCAGATTGAATGATTCCTGTCCTGAAAGGATTTCTATTGAACCGTTTTGCTCTTTGGCTTTCAGAAAAAAAGTTAAACCCTGTTTTTTTCTATAATCCTCTTTCAAAGGTAATAAACCTGTAGGTTGCCAGGTATTTGATTTTCCCATCCAAGATTCCAAGCAAGGTTTGACATATTGATTGAAGCAGGTGAGTGTAGAGGCAGGATTTCCAGGAAGGGCAAATATCCATTGATGATCTCTAAAACCGACATAAAGTGGTTTTCCAGGCTTTTGCTTGATTTTGTAGAACAGTTCTTTGACACTTGCGTTTTCTAATCCCTTTTTAACAAAATCAAATTCCCCAACAGAGATACCACCTGAAATGATCAGAACATCATAGCGCTGGATAAAATCATTGATTTGAGATTGTAAAAGGTCCGGGTCATCGATGGATTTGGCTATTTCTATGGCTTTGACCCCAAGTTTTTGCAAATAAGTTTTGAGAACATGTCCATTGGAATCGTAGACTTTGCCAAAAGACAGTGGTTCACCTACTTCCATCAATTCGTCACCGGTAAGGATAATGCCAACTGTTGGAGGCAAATAAACCGGTACTTGATCCAGACCTACAGAAGCTAAAAGGCCGATCATTCCCGGAGTAATTTCAGAGCCTTTTTTTGCAATAAGCGTTCCTGTGGTATTTTGAGCACCTTTCTTTCGGACATTGGCACCTTTTGAAAAATTTTCAATATCAAAGTTGAACAGATTACCTTCTATACTTACCAGTTCTTGCTGAATAACCGTATCCGCCCCATTTGGTATTGGCGCACCAGTGAAAATACGGATAGCTTCATCTTCACCTAATGTAAAGTTTCCTATCTCGCCTGCACGGATTTTTGTTTCAGCCCTTAATTTTCTACTTGATTGCCCGTCCTGCCAACGGATAGCATAGCCGTCCATGGCCGAATTGTCAAAAAATGGAATATCTATAGGAGATTGGATATCTGCTGATAGAAATAAGCCCAAGGACTCATCCAATGCAACCGTTCCTGTTTTACCTGATAATTGATGTTGATTTAATAAATTCTTTGCTTCCTCAACTGAAATCATAATGCTGAATTTATCCGCCGATTTTGATCATGCTCCTGTTTTCAATCTTTTCGGCTTCTGTTTTTTGGTAATTGGGTGTGAATTGCCCTCCAAGAATGGCATGCTTTCTTTTGACAGATACATGAATGAGCGGCAGTATGTCTTCACCTTTTCTTAAGCTGCCCAAAAGATCTATTTCTTCTTTTCCAAAAAGGCAATTTTTCATCTTACCGTCAGCAGTAAGGCGAAGCCGGTTACAGTCACCACAAAAATGTTCACTCATGGTAGTAATAAATGCAAAGGTTCCCCGATGGCCAATGGCCTTATATTTTTTCGCGGTGGCATGGGGTTCGTCCTGCAGTTTTTCCACTTCGAATTCCTGCCCCACCATTTCCAACATTTGTTTGGCAGTGATGACTTTGTCACTTTTCCAGTGGTTGCCTGAAAAAGGCATGAATTCTATAAACCTCACATGTAAGGGCAGGTCTTTGGTTATCCTGATAAAATCACCGATTTCATGCTCCACTATGCCATTAAGAGCGACAGCATTGATTTTGATCCTGAAGCCATTATCCAGCAATAAAAGGATATTATCCCAAACCTGTTGGAATTGGTCCCTCTTGGTCAGTTTAAAAAAGGTTTCTCTGTTCAGGGAATCCAAACTCACATTTAGGGTTTTGATGCCGACTTCTTTGAAGAGTTCAATGTATTTATGTACCAACACGCCATTGGTGGTCATAGTAAGCTCAACAGGCATTTTTGCCAATCTCCTGGCGATTTCAGGAAACTCTTTTCTGACCAAAGGTTCACCGCCTGTAAGTCGGATTTTTTTCACTCCTAAATCCACAAAAGTCCGGGCGATTTTCTCGATTTCATCTGTAGACATCAAATGGGAGTTGGGTAGGCATTCTATCTGTTCATTGGGCATGCAATAGGCACAACGGAAATTGCAACTGTCCGTCAAGGAAATCCTGAGATAGTTATGAATTCGTTGGTGTTGGTCAATCAGCATGCAGTTTTTATTTTATCAGCCTCTAATATCGGAAAACCCTAGTGAAATCAATAATCTGCATCAGAGAATAGTTTATTTACTTTTTAAATAATGTTAAGATTTAGCTTCATTAAGTCGTCAATATCCTGATATTTATCAGTATTTATCATGGAATAAAGTCTCATTTTTGGCATCAAAATAAAGATTGTATGCATAATCGATATCAGAAAGCAGTTGATTATTGGTTGATGGCCGGTGCTGTAATGGTCCTTTTGATGGTAGTGATAGGCGGGATTACAAGATTGACCCAATCCGGGCTTTCCATGGTGCGGTGGGAACCTATCATTGGTACCATTCCTCCCTTGAATGAAGCGGAATGGTTTTTGGAATTTGAAGCATATAAAGCCTCACCTGAATACCAGCATTACAATAGTCACTTCGAACTGGACGATTTCAAAAAAATTTATTTCTGGGAATATTTACACCGTCTTATCGGCAGGTTGATCGGACTCGTTTTCCTATTTCCTGCAGTATTTTTCTGGATAAAGGGAGTTTTTTCCGCAAGCATGAAGAGGAAAGTGATCATCATATTTTTTGGGGGGCTATTTCAAGGTGTCTTGGGTTGGTATATGGTGAAAAGCGGTTTGGTGGATAAGCCCCACGTCAGTCATTACAGGTTGGCGGCACATTTATCTACAGCCTTGGCTTTAGTGGCCTATATTTATTGGGTAGCGATGGACTGGAAACAGCAAAAACAGTTTTTTGTACCAAAGGTCCGCAATTGGAGCATTACCATATTATTTGTGTTGGGTATTCAGATAGTGTATGGTGCGTTTGTAGCAGGTTTAAAAGCAGGAAAAATGTACAACACCTTTCCAAAAATGGGAAGGGAATGGATTCCTTCTGAGCTTTCCTATGCTTTTGACCTCCATGGTTTTGCAGCCATTTTTGAAGGCGGGGGAGTGGTACAACTGCTCCACCGTTATATCGCTTATCTGGTTTTGGGAATGGTCCTGTATACCTGGTGGATTGTAAAGAAGCACCATCAGGTTTTGTTATCTTCAGCCAATTGGCTACTTGTTTTGGTCAGTTTTCAGTTTTTACTGGGTGTCTTCACGCTGCTATGGGCAGTGCCCGTCAGTTTGGGAGTCCTACACCAATTAATGGCTGCCTTTTTGCTTTTAGCCGTTGTAAACATCCTGCGAAAATCCAGTGCAACCGGTTAAGGGAAATAAAAAAGCCGACCATTTTCGGACGGCTTTTTTATGGTTATTTGACCAAAGGTTTTTCCCTTTGGATTTCCATCATGTCAACAGGTGGAGGGGTGTTGTCACCCAATAAGTGTTGAACGAAGTAATCACCCATTCTCCAGAAGAAATATTCTGTCATATCCCCAAAACCATGTCTTTGACTTGGTAGGATGATGAAATCAAATCGTTTGTTGGCTTTGATCAGCGCATTGGCCATTCTGATAGTATTGGCCGGGTGTACATTGTTATCTACATCACCGGTGACCAAAAGCAGTCTTCCCTTCAGGTTTTTGGCTAAATCAGGGTTCTTTTCCACCTGATAGATGAAAGTAGTGTCTCCTTTAGGATTAATGACTTCTTTTACCCCATGATGCTTCTCAGACCACCATCTGTTGTAGATGTTGTTTTCATGGTTACCGGCAGAAGAAACAGCTACTTTGAAGAAATCAGGATAGACCAACATGGCCGCTGTGGACATGAATCCACCACCAGAGTGGCCATGTATGCCTACTCTTGATTTGTCAATAAAGGAATGTCTGTCCGCCAATTGTTCTACAGCAGCTTTTTTATCAGCAAGACCATAATCTCTTAAATTGCCATATCCATAGTTGTGATACCACTTTGACCTTGAAGGGTGACCGCCGCGGTTACCGATGGTCACCACTACAAATCCAAATTGGGCCAAACGGTCAATTCTGTCCATTCCTCTTCCGAATGCTTTGTTGACAGCTTCGGTTTGTGGTCCAGGATAGACATATTCAATGATGGGATATTTCTTCGTACTGTCAAAATCAAAAGGCTTGTACATGACACCATAAAGATCGGTGATACCATCATCAGCCTTCACTTTGTAAGGTTCAGGAAATTTGTAGCCGGCAGCAAATAAGGAGCTCAGATCAGCTGTTTCCAGATCCATGATCTTCCTTCCTGTATTGTCATATAATGCAGAAGCAGGAACAGTGTTTACCCTACTGTAATTGTTGACGAAATAGGTTGCCTTATCATTCATGGATGTGCCATGATTGAAATCACCTGGATTAAGCAGCGTGATGGCTCCACCGCTGAGATTTACTTTATAAAGGTGTTCATAGTAAGGATCTTCACCTTTTTCTCTGCCATTTGCGGTGAAGTAGAGGAAATTGTTTTTTTCATCTACTCTTACGATACTTTCTGAATGGAAAGGTCCTGATGTCAATTGCCTTTTCAGGTTGCCTTGGGTATCATAAAGGTAATAATGACCCCATCCATCTCTCTCAGACCAATGGATCAACGCTGTTCCATTGTTGATGATTTCTGGTTTTTGGATATCGATGTAGGTATTGCTTCTTTCTTCGATGATGACCTCTTTCTTACCTTCCTTGATGTTCCATCTGCAAATATCTATGCGCTTTAGATCTCTTGAAGTAATGGAGAAATAAAAGAAATCATTATTCCCTAACCAAAGTACAGGTTTGAAATCATCATCCCTATTGGATGCGGCAATACTCTCAGACCATAGGCCTATGGTTTGGTCTTTGAAGGTAGAGACATCTAGTTTGCTCATTTTTTCAGATGCGAAAGAATAGTGATACAGCTCAGCTGTCGGCTGCTCTTTTTCACCCGGCATGGCATATTTGTAAGTCTCCAAGGTTGGTCTTGGATTACGGGTATTGTGGATTACCCATAGGTCTTTGACTTTTCTCGAATCAGATCTGCTGAGGATAAACTGTTTAGAATCCGCAGACCAAAGTACTCCTGCCCGTTTGCGGTTATTCTTGTTTTTTTCCTCTTCTTCATTGTCTTCACCTCTTCCCCAGCCACCATAGCTATAATCTTTCTCACCATCTGTTGTCAATTGGTGTTCAACTATTGTGCTATCTTTCTCATCCTTCACTGCTTTCAAAAAATTTGCTTTGTCCATCCAAAAAAGGTTTTCATTTTTGGAGAATACGATCTTGGATGAATCAGGTGAAATATTGGCCCAAGAAAGTCTTTTGGCCTCTTCCTCAGGATCGGTGATCTCGGTTAGTGTTTGGCTATTGATGTTAAAACTGAACACAAAGGTTTTCTTTTCCAGGGAATCTTTGGCATTTCTGTTTTTGGCTTTGATTTCTTCCCAGTCTTTTTTTACGACCTCTTGCGTACTTTTGATTTTGAACTGAATCGTGTTTTCGTCTTCCAAAAACTTCAGGTTACTGATATCCAAATGTTGGCCATCAAAGGGATCTTTCACGATTTTGGTGATTTCTGCCGCCAACCTATCATTGTCAAAAAGCTTGGTTTTGGTCCTGGTAGCAGGATTCACTATGTACCAGTTTTTACCTTCGGTGGTTTCATATTCATACCAAAATCGATCTGATTTTTTAAGCCAATGAGCATCTACATCCGTAGTAAATATCATTTTTTTGAGCTTTTCTGGGGAGAACCGGGCAGCCAGTTCATAATTTCCTTTGGTATGAGCTTCCTGCGCAAAGGAAGATCCCACCCAAAAGAAAAGCAATGTGTATAAGTAAACTTTCCTCATATTAAAATTATTTTAAACCCACGAATCTATAACAAAGGCTCTTTTTTAGGGAACCGCTTATGGAATATTAAGCTAAATTAAGTGTTGTAGGATGGTTTTGGTTTTGTCATTTTTTTGGGAAATTTTTCTATGAATACCATATAGTCCATTTATCATGACTTCATTTACCCTTACATAATTACTCGCTTTACAAAGAATAGAAGATGTAAATTAGACATGAATTAAACTTAAAATCACTATGAAAAAACACCTACTTACCTTGCTCTTTATGGCCCTTACGGTTATATGGGCTCAGGCGCAGGAAATCAGAGAAGTCAAAATTGAATCTTCAACTGTGACCAATGGAGAGGCCAATATCAAAGGAAAGCGAGTTCCTTATAAGGCTACTGCTGGAACCATGCCTGTTTGGAATGAAGATGGTAAGCCCATCGCCTCTTTATTTTACACATACTATGAAAGAACTGATGTAACCGATAAGTCTACAAGGCCATTGGTTTTCTCTTTTAATGGAGGTCCTGGATCCGGTTCATTGTGGATGCATTTGGCTTACACTGGTCCATATGTCCTGAATATTGATGATGAGGGATACCCTTTACAACCTTATGGCGTAAAGCAGAATCCACACTCTATCCTGGACGTGGCTGATATCATTTACATAGATCCGGTAAATACCGGCTATTCCAGAATTGTTGACAAAGAAACCCCAAGATCTACTTTCTTTGGTATCAATGCTGATATCAAATACTTGGCTGATTGGGTAAAAACCTTTGTAACAAGACAGAACAGATGGCAGTCTCCAAAGTATCTGATCGGAGAAAGTTATGGTACTACCAGGGTTTCTGGATTGGTTCACGAACTTCAAAATGCCCATTGGATGTACTTCAATGGTGTGATTTTGGTGTCTCCAACAGGTTTGGGATTGGATAGAAGTGGCCCTGTGGCAAAAGCTAACTACCTACCATATTATGCTGCGACTTCTTGGTATCATAAAGTGCTTCCTGCTGACCTTCAGGCCAAAGATTTAGACCAAATCCTTCCAGAAGTTGAAAAATACACTTTGGATGTGGTGCTCCCTGCGATCGCAAAAGGTGGTTCTTTAGATCCAGCAGAAAGAAAAGCCATCGCCAAGAAAATGTCATATTATTCCGGTATCAAAGAAGAAGTGTTTCTTCAGCACGCTTTGGCTGTTCCAACCAGCTTCTACTGGAAAGAGTTAATGAGAGACAAGGGTTTGACAGTTGGTAGATTGGATAGCCGATACAGAGGTATTGACCAGACAGATGCAGGTGAAAGATATGATTATGACCCTGCTTTGACTGCATGGAACCACGCTTTCTCCCCTGCGATGAATTATTATGCTAAAAATATTCTTAAGTATAATACAGACCTTACCTACTACTTATTCGGACCTGTTCATCCATGGGATAGAGGAAATGACAATACTGGAAACCAGCTTGCCCAAGCGATGCTTCAAAATCCATATCTTCATGTTATGAACCAATCTGGTTATTTTGACGGAGGAACGGATTATTTCAATGCTAAATATAATCTGTGGCAAATGGACCCTTCAGGAAAACTACAGGACAGAATGACCTTCAAAGGTTACAGAAGCGGTCACATGATGTACTTGAGAGCGGAAGATTTGGCCAATGCCAATGAAGATGTCAGACAATTTATCCTAAACACTATTCCGGCTAAAGATAAGCCAGCTAAATATTGGTAATCAATTATTGAAAATTTGATTTCTAAAAGGATCAAATAGTTAAAAAGCCCTTAGAGCAAAAAAGACTTGCACTAAGGGCTTTTTTTAAGTGTAATGTAAAAGAATTGATTGGAGTACTCTTAAAAGAATTAATTCGACATTAATGAATGGCTTAAACTAATTTGGAAAACTCATCTAAAGAACGGATGGGAATTGGGGATCCCATCCATTTCCCGATCATTTCGAAAATATTTTCTTTCTTTTTACCTGATTTTCTCAAAAACTGTATGGATGTTGCTCCAGATGATTTTGATAATTTTTGTTGATCTGGACCTTGTATAAGAGGATGGTGGTGAAAGGTGTTTTTAGAAAATGAATTTTTGTCTAAATGGTCAGCTAAATACACCTGAGCAAGAGTAGATCCGGCTAAATCTTTACCTCGGATGACCAAGTCAACTCCAAAATGAATGTCGTCTACTACAGATGTTAGTTGATAGGCAGGTAATCCGTCTTTTCTTTTAACGATAAAATCAGCCAAAATACCAGGGATTTTCCCGATTGTGGTACCTTCATAAAGGTTTTGATAGGAAACATCATGGTGTCGGTCTACCTTCATTCTCCATGCCACATCTTTGGTTTTGAAATCCAAGTGCCTATTTCTACAAAATCCAGTATAAAAACCATTGGGGTCCATTTTTTCAACTTTTTTACGGCTGCAATCACAGGCAAACAAAACCTGTTTTTCCTTTAATCTTTCTAATGCTGACCTATACAGGTCAATTCTTTGCCTTTGAGAATATTGACTTTTAAAATCTTTATGATTTTTAGGACCTTGGTGATAGGGTATTTCCAAGAAATCCAAGGTGTCAAAAATATCATGGATAAACTTTTTCTTTACCCTTTCTCTGTCCATATCGTCAATCCGAAGTAGGATTTTTGCCTGATGCTTCAGGGCCAGATGATAGGTGATGATAAATGAATAAATGTTCCCCAAATGCAAATATCCACTGGGTGTAGGGGCAAATCGTGTCAGCCGGAATTTTTCTAAGGGGTCTTTGTTTTCCATAAAATTATGAATGTAAAATAGTGATAATCTCTTTTATTCGAGTAACTAATTTGTCGAATTTCAAGTCGGTTTAGTTTTCAGCAAAGCACAATGGTTTTTTTATGTCTTTTCTGGAAAATTAAGAGAAACTTATACCATAGTATTACCTATTCGATTAGAAATATTGATACTCAAATAGATTTCAGTAGCCTTTAATAATTTTTAACTCCTGCTATTTCAATTCCAACATAAGGAGATGTAATTTCGAAAAGTGAAAAGATTCCTCCTGCTGAGTTTATTTTTGTTTGCCTTTAGTCCGATCCAAACTTATGGACAGGCGATAACCGGTAACATCATAGATGGTCTGGACAGGAATTTTTTGGATAAAGTTTGGGTCATCAACCTCCAAAATCGGGACAGCAGTCTGACCAATGAAAGGGGCTATTTTCGGGTAAAAGGCATAAAAGGTGATAGCCTCTTGATTTCCAGATCCTACTATATTCCCCGAAAAATTGTGATAGGCGAGGAAAGGCATATCCTAACTGAGATTTATTTAGATGCCAGGACCTTACCTCGCTTTGACTTGTATGGAGAAAGGATTACGATTCCATTTAATCCCGGGAATCTTTCCAATATGCGCTCACTCAGTGATCGTCCTGCCGGACCAGGGAAGGTGTATGCCGGCACTTCGGAGCAGAATGGTATGATGCCTGGGTTTACGATTGATAGTCCTATTTCCTATTTCATGAGATCTGAAAGACAAAAAAGACAATATGCCAGAAAGCTTGCTTTTCTTTCCCGTCAACAAGATTATTTGAACTTAATTCAATCTGATTCCGTGATGCAGGCATTGAAGCAGGAGTACAACCTTTCTGATAGGGATTTGGATGACCTGATCATCGAGTTCAACATCAGGAATATTGATCATCAGTTTGTGGATATGAACTGGGAACAGGTTGAAAAAATGCTGAATGATTTTTTGGAGCAAAGAACAAGGTTCAGGAAAGAGGATAGCTATCAGGAAATTCCCGGGGCCTCTACTGACTTTAGAAAAAGGAAGTCCAATTCTCCTCTTTAATCTTCAAAGTTTCGGGTGAGTAGTAAAAAGTAAAGCCATCCGAACATCGGATGGCTTTCAACCTAAACAAAAGGCAAACTAACAAAAGGGGTGTAAAGCGTTAAAAATTTTCTTAATTAAATCCTCATGTAAATTAGTGCCTGGTTTTTTCTGAAGTTGCCCAAACCCGGAATCTTGGTATACAAGTTTTATCAGGAACCAGGTCTTAATGTTGTTGTCCCCATCATCTATGGAAATAGCTTTAAGTACTTATACCAAAGATAATCCTGAAATGTTGTGTATTTGGACCTGTACCGCTATTAAATGATTTTATGTAATGATAAAGAAAAATTTATCCTTTAGTATTTGATAATAAAACAAAAGTCTGAAACATAGTTTAGGCTTTTCTTTTGAATGACCAGGTCACAAAGAATCGTGCAACGACCTCACCTTGAGGGCTGGTGCCAGTGGATACCATTGTTAGTGTACCAGTATCATTGGGCTGCAATTTATCGATCAATTCATTCAACTCTTTTCCTTGATTACAGGTGAAGGTGATTTTTTGATTGGCTTTCTTGTGGTATTCTGCTTTGAAGTCCACTACCAGCATGCTGAATTTACCTTTTCCGGCCATGGATAATTGGCAGAGGGCACCAGTACTCAATTCGGCGGCTCCTGCCATTGCTGCAAAATAGATGGATTTGAACGGATTCTGGCTCCTCCAGAAAAACGGAATCGTCACTTCACATTTCTCCAAGGAAAGACTCTTGATTTTCAGCTTCCAAAAAATTGCAGATGGGAGTTTGAAAAACATTGCCCACCAAAAAATAAAAGGATTGGTCATTCTCTTCAAATACTGTTTTGCCTGAGGGTTCATATCTGGACGTTGGTTTTTTTTTGAAAATACTAAAAAACTGAAAACTTTTTTGAAATGGCATCTTTTTTGGTGTATTTCGAACAAAATATGATTTAATTATGTGGAAGAAATTACTCTTTTTATTGGCAGTGGGAATGGTCATTTATTCCTGTGCAAAGGTTCCAATGAGTGGCAGAACCCAGCTTGCTTTAGTCGACAATGAAGAACTGCTTCCTTTGTCTTATCAGCAGTACAATGATGTCATCAAGGAAGGCAAAATTGTTACCAATACCACTGATGGTCAAATGGTCGTCAGGGTAGGGAGAAGGATAGCCGATGCAGTGGAAAAATATATGAGGGAGAATGGATATGAAAAAGAACTTCAGGGTTTTGCATGGGAGTTCAACTTAATCCAGGAAGATATTGTCAATGCTTGGTGTATGCCGGGAGGAAAAGTGGCTTTTTATACTGGAATCATTCCTATCTGTCAGGATGAGGCCGGTGTGGCAGTGGTCATGGGCCATGAAGTAGCGCACGCTATTGCCAATCATGGCCGTGAAAGGATGTCCAATGGCTTACTGTTAAATGGGCTATTGGGCGGAGCTCAGGCAGCGATGGGACAAAACCCAACCTTGACCCAAAGTATTTTCCTTCAGGCATTTGGTGTAGGAGGTCAGCTGGGCATGTTGAAATTTTCCAGAAGACATGAATTGGAAGCAGATCAGCTTGGTTTGAATTTTATGGCGATGGCAGGATATGATCCAAGAGTAGCACCTGCCTTTTGGGAAAGAATGAGTGCAGGAAGTGATGGAGCTGCGCCACCTGAGTTCTTGTCCACTCACCCAGGTCCTGGAAAGAGGAAGGAAGAGTTGCAAAAGCAAATGCCACAGGCTTTGGAATATTACGAAAGAAGTCAGAAAAGATAAGGTTGGATACTAAATAGTTTAGGATCTACAATAGATAAAAAAAGACAGCTAGGATTTTCTTAGCTGTCTTTTTTTAAGGATTTACCTTTGATTAAAGGCCCTTAATTTGACCTGAGTAAATTTCCTTTTGGTGTCGAGCGGAAAGTCGCCCTTCATCATCCAGTCGTAGTAAGAAGGTTCTTCTTTCAGTACAGCTTCGATGGTTTTGCCTTTGTGTTTTCCAAAATTGAAGCATTCTTCACCTTTTTCATTGAAGATAAACCTGCCGGCCAAATCCACCATTTTCTCATTGAGAATGCTGTGGATTTTTTTCATGTCATTTTCAAAGATTCCTAACTTGTTGCCCAAAAGATCTTCTGCTTCTTCCCCGTCGTATTTTTCAATTTGAGCTTTGAAAACTTCATAAGAGGCAATGGTGTCTGCTTCTGCACTGTGGGCGTTTTCCAGGGATTTTCCACAGTAGAATTTATAAGCGGCTGACAAATTCCTTTTTTCCATCATATGAAAAATTTTCTGGGAATCGAGGATATTTCTTTTTTCAATATCAAAATCGATTCCGGACCTGAGAAACTCTTCCACCAACAGAGGGATATCGAATTTCAAAACATTAAAACCGGCCAAATCAGCACCTGCCAAAAATTGATGCAGTTCTTTCGATATGTCCTTAAAAGTTGGCGCATCTTTTACATCAGCATCATAGATGCCATGAATAGCAGAGGTCTCCTTTGGAATTGGAATAGTGGGGTTGATCAGACTAGTTTTAATCTCCTCATTGCCGTCAGGGTAAACTTTCAGAATGGAAATTTCTACAATTCTGTCAATTGCAATATTGGTTCCGGTAGATTCAAGATCAAAAAAAGCAATGGGGGTTTTAAGTTTTAAATTCATTATCAGGATTTTTTGTTGATTTTAGATTGTAAAAGACTTAGATCCATGTCATCATAATTGCCTGAACTCATAAGTAGCAGATTGGTCTGCTTGTAATCCTGAGATTCCAGGAAATTTTTGAGTTTGCCAATTTCTGTAAAAAGCATCAGGTCATTTCTTTGAAAGGCATTTTGAAGCGTTTCTTCGTCCATAAGCTCCAGCTTTTTCAAAGATACGGCTTTTGGATTTAAATAAATAACGGCTACATCTGCTTGGTCAAAAGTGTTGGCATAGTTGTGCACAAAATTTTTGTTCAGCGAACTGTATGTATGCAACTCCTGAACCGCTATCAGCCGCCTTTCCGGGAATTGGGTTTTAACCGCTTCAACCGTCGCCTTCAGTTTGGATGGAGCATGTGCAAAGTCTCTGAACAGAATAGCGTCCTTTGACATTGCTAGGATTTCCTGTCTTTTGGCAGCTCCCTTAAAGCTTTGAATTGCCTGATAAAAGTCCTTTTCATCAAGGCCAAGGCTTTTACATACCTCAAGTGCTCCTTGCAGATTCTGAAGGTTATGATCCCCGAAGATGGTTACCGGTACCTTTTCATCAGATGTTTTCAGATAGGTTTTTCCTTCTTCGATTTCATAAGGATGGGCTTGATAAGGAATAAGCCTTACCCCATCTAAAGAACAGTTTTCACCTAATTCCTTTACATGTGGATCTGTTTTGCAATAAATAAATGTGCCTCCTTTTGGTGTCATATCCACCAATTGGCTAAACTGATCTTTATAATTTTCAAAAGTCGGGAATACATTGAAATGATCCCATGCAATTCCGCTCATCAACAAAATGTGATGATGATAATGGAAAAACTTAGGTCTTCTATCCAGTGGTGAAGTGAGGTATTCATCGCCTTCTATGATGATGACAGGTGCATCCGACAGCTTTACCATTAGATCAAACCCCTCGATCTGTGCCCCGACGAGATAATCAAAATCTTTATAATGGTACTTGAGTACATGTAAAATCATAGAAGTGATGGTTGTCTTTCCATGACTTCCTGAGATGACCACCCTTTTTTTATCCTTGCTTTGGTTGTATATAAACTCTGGAAAAGAGTAAACAGGTATGCCCAATTCCTTGGCTTTGATGAGTTCGGGGTTATCTATCCGGGCATGCATGCCCAAAATGATCCCATCTAAGTTTTGGTGTATTTTTTCTGGAAACCAACCTTTCTGTTCCGGTAATATCCCAGCTTTGAATAGTCGGCTTTTTGAAGGTTCATATATTTCATCATCAGAACCTGTTACTTTGTGACCTTTTTCTACCATGGAAAGAGCCAAATTATGCATAACGGCTCCACCTATGGCTATAAAATGATATTGTTTAGACATATCTTGCTCCAAGATTGTTAATAATAATCCCAAAGATATTCAAAACACAATTTTTACTTAAATTATTGCAGATAACTTTCAGGTTTCGTGATTTCAGTCTTGCGTCCCAATTCTTGAAAAGATAATTATTTTTAGAATTATTAAGGTTTGATTTTTGCTAGATAACAGTAAATCAATGCCTTGTCAGGCATTGTGGATATCTCGTGAATAAATTGTTCAAAAACTATTGGCCAAAGCCTGTACATTTGTTTCTATGGCAGAAAGTAAACCGAATAATCCAGGAAGAGTAACAGGTAGGAGAAAACCTGATCTTGGATCTCCATCAGGTATGGGTAAATTGCCCCCTCAGGCAATCGATTTGGAGGAAGCAGTATTAGGAGCTTTAATGCTTGAAAAAGATGCATTGACCACAGTTGTGGATATCCTTAAGCCCGAAAGTTTTTACAAAGAATCCCATAAAGCAATTTATGGGGCTATTTTGGATCTTTTTTCCGATAGTCAGCCGATTGATTTGTTGACGGTAACCAATCAATTGAGGAAGAAGGGACAGTTGGAGTTGGCCGGTGGTGCATTTTTCATTACCGAATTGACTTCAAAAGTATCTTCAGCAGCCAATATTGAGTTTCATGCCAGAATCATCACTGAACAGGCCATGAAGCGGGAGATGATCAGTATTGCTTCTGAAATCCAGCGTGATGCCTATGAAGAGACCACGGATGTGTTTGAATTACTCGATAAAATGGAGCAGTCACTTTTTGAGATATCCGAAAAAAATATCCGTAAAAACTATTCAGATATGCGTTCCATTATGAAAGAAGCCATTTTGGAACTGGAGTCCAAAAAGGGACAAAAAGATGGTCTTACCGGCGTTCCAAGTGGTTTTACGGCGCTGGACAGGGTTACATCAGGATGGCAGAAGTCTGACCTGGTTATTATTGCAGCCCGCCCTGCCATGGGTAAAACAGCATTTGTTTTGTCGGTTTTGAGAAATGCGGCAGTGGATCACGAAAAACCTGTGGCCATTTTCTCACTGGAAATGTCCTCTGTTCAGTTGGTGAACAGGTTGATATCTTCCGAAGCTGAATTGGATTCAGAGAAAATTAAAAAGGGAAATTTAGCAGAATATGAATGGGAGCAATTGGTTCATAAAACAGCAAAGCTTTCAAAAGCACCATTGTTTGTAGATGATACCCCTGCACTCTCAATTTTGGAATTGCGTGCAAAATGTAGGAAGCTTAAGGCTCAGCACGATATTCAGATGGTTGTAATCGATTACCTTCAGCTGATGTCAGGTGACTCCAAATCCGGTGGTGGTGGCAATAGGGAACAGGAAATTGCAAGTATTTCCAGGGCCTTGAAGAAAATCGCCAAGGAGCTCAGTATTCCGGTTATTGCCCTGTCCCAGCTATCCAGGGCAGTAGAGACAAGGGGAGGAGATAAGCGTCCTCAGTTGTCAGATTTGAGGGAATCCGGTGCCATTGAGCAGGATGCGGATATGGTAATGTTCCTTTACAGACCTGAATATTATGGGATTACTGAAGATGAAGAAGGCAATTCGACTATGGGAGTTGGCGAAGTAATTATTGCCAAGCACAGGAATGGTTCCCTTGAGAACGTGAAGCTCAGATTTATTGGTAAGTATACCAAGTTCACGGATTTAGAAATGAATATTCCTTACAAACCCCAGGATGCACTTTACGGAAGCAAGTTTCCTTCTGGAACTGGAGGACAGGGCTTTGAATCCGGGAATACCATCAGGCTTCAGAGTAAGGCGAACGGCAATGATTTTGATGATCCTTTCCCAGGTGGATTGGGCAGCAATGAGCCGGCTCCATTTTGATCAGTCTTTAGGATTATTTTGGAAAATCAAGGATGCTGGACTTTTGTGAAGGAAAGGGTCTAATTAAAAAGAACAATAATGAAAGCAGTCGTTTTAAATAGAGAAACTGAAAATAAAATAGAGTTGAAAGATCTGACCCTACAGGCTTTAGGGGAAGAAGAGGTAAGAATTCAGATCAAAGCGGCAGCCTTGAACCATCGGGATGAATGGGCAAGACAAGGGCTTTATCCAAACCTGAAGGATGGTGCAGTATTTGGTTCTGATGGTGCCGGTGTGGTAGTGGAAGTTGGTGAAAATGTAGACAAAGCTTGGATAGGTAAAGATGTCGTCATCAATCCTGCTATGGACTGGGGCAATGATCCAAAAGCCCAATCAAAAGCTTTTCACATTTTGGGTATTCCTTCAAATGGAACTTTGGCTGAATTCATTCAGGTCAAAGCAGATAGGATTCATCTAAAACCTTCCCATATGAGTTGGGAAGAAGCAGCAGCACTTCCCTTGGCGGGTTTGACAGCTTTCAGGGCTTTGATGGTACAGGGAAGACTACAGCCTGGAGAAAAGGTATTGGTTACTGGTTTTGGAGGCGGAGTTGCACAATTCGCAGCACAGTTTGCTTCGGCCCATGGAGCTGAAGTGTATGTCAGCAGCAGTTCAATGGAAAAAATTAAAAGTGCTATTTCCCATGGCATCAAAGCTGGATTTAATTACAGAGATGAGGATTGGGCTATGCAGGCAATTGGAGAAGTTGGTGGATTTGACCTGGTCATTGATAGTGCGATGGGCAGCACATTAGATAATTTGATTCAGGTTTTGAATCCTGGGGGCAGGTTGGTGTTTTATGGTGCGACCAAAGGTAACCCCATGGGTTTTAATGCAAGAAAAGTATATTGGAACCAATTGAGCATTATCGGAAGCACCATGGGGACTGATGAGGATTTTGAGCGGATGCTTGATTTTGTAATTACCAAAAAAATCACACCTGTTATCGATCAGGTTTTTGAACTGAATGATGCCTTGGAGGCTTTTGAAAGGATGAAGCAAGGCCTTCAATTAGGGAAAATAGTGATCAGGATATGAAAGAATTAGAATGTTTTCCGGTTCAGGTTTATGGACTTGATTTTGATTTTGCCAGAATCCCGAGCCTGAAAACATGATTTTTATCATTCTAGGTCATTTTCAAAAATAAAATTTTGATAACTGTTTTTGAGCTCCCTTAGTGTATTTGTTTCGTTTTTTTCATTTGCCAGCACTATTCCTTCTTCATAGACTTTTTTCGCCAATAGAATTTCTCCGTTCTCTGCAAAAAATGCAGCGGCGTGGTAATAGGTAGGGAGGTAACTTTTATGTTCATTCAGCAGTTTATGATATAAGGAAGCTGCTTTCTCCGGTTCATCAAACTGATATTCCAAAGCAAGGGCATACCAATTGAAGGGATTTTCAGGCTCTTGTTCTGCAAACGATTGTAACATCTCAATGCGGGACATTTTGCTCATAAATTCTTTTTTTAATTATAAGGCAATTACTAAATTCACGCAATTTAAAAAATAAATAACCTAAATATACATAGATGAAGATTCTTGTTTGTATTACACACGTACCGGATACCACATCCAAAATCCAGTTTACTGATAATAATACCAAGTTTGATAAGAATGGGGTACAGTTTATCATTGGACCATATGATGATTATGCACTTGCCAGAGCAGTGGAGTTGAAAGAGCAACTTGGTGCAAGTTTGACGGTATTGAATGTTGGGGAAGCTGATACAGAGCCAACTTTAAGAAAGGCATTGGCTATTGGCGCAGATGATGCGATCAGGGTTAATTCCTTTCCAAAAGATTCACTTTTTGTAGCCAGTCAGATTGCAGCTATCGCCAAAGAGCAAAATTATGATCTGATTTTGATGGGCAGAGAGTCAATTGACTTTAATGGTGGTATGGTTCATGGAATGGTAGGCGAAATGTTGGGCATTCCGTCTGTATCTCCTGTAATGAAGCTCGAAGTGGATGGTGATACCGTTAAAATGGCCAGAGAAATAGAAGGTGGTAAGGAGCAGGTCGAAGCGAAATTGCCTTTGGTCGCAGGTTGTCAGGAACCTATTGCAGAATGGAAAATCCCGAATATGAGAGGAATCATGTCTGCGAGAACCAAGCCGCTTCAAGTGTTAGAGCCAATTGGTGATGATTTGGCTACAGATGTCACTTCTTATCAATTGCCTCCTGCAAAAGGTGCTGTTAAGTTGGTAGATAAGGACAATGTGGAAGAATTGGTTAAGCTTTTGAAAAACGAAGCAAAGGTACTTTAATTATTAGTTTTTAATTCATCAAAAAGAAAGAGAAATGTCAGTATTAGTCTATATAGAACATGCGGATGGTTCCGTTAAAAAAACCAGTTTAGAGGCAGTGTCTTATGCCAAAGCCTTATCGGATAAGCTTTCCGCAGGCGACGTGATTGCGGTAGCTTTAGGAAGTATTGCTTCTGATGAGTTGGCGAAAGCCGGACATGCCGGTGCTTCCAAAGTAGTACATGTCAATGATGACAAATTGAACGCGGGTATTATTCAGGCGCATGCGGAAGCCGTGGCACAGGTTTATAAGCAATATGGAGCCCAAACCCTGGTTTTGGCCAAATCTTCCTTAGGAGATGCGGTGGCTGCGAGATTGGCGATTAAATTGGGTGCAGGTCTTGTTTCCAATGTTGTGGATCTACCGGATACCGCTTCAGGATATAAAGTGAAAAGAAGTATTTACACTGGAAAAGCCTTTGCTGAAACAGTAGTCAATACAGAACATAAGATTCTGGCAGTTAAGAAAAATGCTGTTGATTTGAAAACTGACGGTGCAGCTGCATCAGTTGAAACCTTAAGCTTGGATATTGCGGCGGATAATTTCTATGCCAAAATCCTTTCAACAGAAAAAGCTGAAGGTGATATTTTGTTGCCAGAGGCAGACATTGTTGTTTCAGGAGGTAGAGGTATGAAAGGACCTGAAAACTGGGGAATGATTGAAAGTTTGGCCAAAGAATTGGGAGCTGCTACAGGATGTTCTAAGCCGGTTTCTGATATTGGATGGAGACCACATCATGAGCACGTAGGACAAACAGGGGTAAAAGTTGCACCTACTTTGTACATAGCTGTTGGAATTTCGGGTGCTATTCAACATCTTGCGGGTGTGAATTCTTCAAAGTGCATAGTTGTGATCAACAAAGATGCTGAAGCACCATTTTTCAAGGCTGCTGATTACGGTATTGTTGGTGATGCATTTGAAGTTTTACCAAAATTAACGGAAGCTGTTAAAGCATTAAAATAAACAAAACCTGTGGATCAGACTGTTGAATTAGAAATTCTAGGATTATCTTCAAATCATTCCCAATCCGGCTCATTTACTTTGGTGATGGGTGAAGTGGGAGGGACCAGACGTTTACCGATTGTTATTGGGATGTTTGAGGCCCAGGCAATTGCCATTGAGATAGAAAAGATTATCCCCAACAGGCCAATGACCCACGATTTGTTCAAGTCTTTCGCCTCTTCATTTAATTACACCGTTGAGCATATTCTCATTTCCGACATGCGGGAGGGAGTTTATTATGCCAATATTATATGCAAAGCAGGATCAAAAAGGGTTGAGATTGATTCCAGACCTTCTGATGCCATTGCGATTGCTGTAAGATTTGATGCGCCGATTTATTGTACATCTAAAGTGATGTCTGAATTTGCCTCAGAGTATATTGAAGAAGAGGAAAGAAAAGAACATGATAAACCTGCCGCAGCTAAGAAACCTACGGCAGCTGCTTCGAAATCATCAGATTCTTTGAAGGATTATAGCCTGGACAAATTAAATCAACTCCTGGAAAAGGCCATCAATAATGAAGATTATGAAAAGGCAGCCAGGATAAGGGACGAAATCAACAGGAGGAACTAAAAAGATGAAAGCCTGGTACAAGCCAGGCTTTTCTTTTTTTCAATAATTACATTAAAATATAAGTAATCAGACTATACGATATTCTAAATGGACTATTTCAGAGGTTTAGTTGGGATCATTTTGCTTTTGGCTTTTGCCCTGATATTCTCGGCCAATAAAAAGAAAGTTGATTGGAGATTGGTGGGAATAGGCGTGACACTTCAGGCGATATTTGGGATTCTGATCACAAAAGTGGAGTTTGTTGCCAATGGCTTTGCCATGGTCAGTAGGGGATTCGTGAAGTTTTTGAGTTTTTCGGAAGCTGGAGCAACCTTTATTTTCGGGGACCTTGCTACCAATTCATTTGGTTTTATTTTTGCCTTCCAGGTATTGCCTACAATCATCTTCTTTTCTACTGTTTCTGCCGGATTATATTATCTGGGGGTATTGCAAAAGGTCGTTTTTGGGATTGCATGGGTAATGTCCAGAACAATGAGATTGTCAGGACCAGAGAGTTTATCTGCTGCCGGTAATATTTTCCTGGGTCAGACTGAAGCACCTTTATTAGTAAGACCCTTTATCCCTAGTATGTCCAGGTCGGAATTGATGTGTTTGATGACAGGTGGTATGGCAACGATCGCTGGAGGGGTTTTGGCCGGTTATGTCGCATTTTTGGGAGGTGATAGCCTTGAAGAGCAAAGTCGATTTGCTGCCTATCTATTAGGGGCGAGTATCATGAATGCACCTGCTGCTATTGTGATGTCCAAAATCATGATCCCTGAAATGGACAAAGAGGTGGTAAATGATAAATTGGAAGTAAGTGGAGAGGATATGGGTGTCAATTTGATTGACGCCATGTCCATAGGCGCTTCCGAAGGTTTGAAATTAGCACTAAACGTAGGTGGAATGTTGTTGGCCTTCATTGCAGTCATTGCAGCCCTCAATTTTATCCTTTCAGGTTTGATAGGTGAATATACTGGATTGAATGCTTTTGTCCTTTCTTCAACCGAAGGTCAGTTTTCGGGCTTTTCTCTGGAATATTTATTGGGACAGGTTTTTAGGCTTTTTGCATGGGTTATAGGTGTAGAATGGAGTGAAACGCTTCAGGTAGGTTCCTTACTGGGTCAGAAAACCGTGATCAATGAGTTTGTAGCTTATTTGAGTCTGGCAGATATGAAATCAGCAGAATCCCTTTCTCCAAAGTCGATTGTAATTGCGACTTATGCGTTGTGTGGGTTTTCTAATTTTAGCTCCATTGCCATTCAGGTTGGCGGAATTGGTAGTATTGCACCAAATCAACAGGGTAATCTCTCCAAATTAGGAATGAGGGCATTGTTGGCTGCTACTTTAGCCTGTTTGATGACCGCAACAATAGCCGGTGCCTTGGTGGAATAATGTATTTGGAAAGTAAAAAAATATTATAGTTTGGTCTGTGAAACCATGATTGACCAATCAATAAAAAATAAGTCCCGGAATTTCCGGGACTTATTTTTTATGCTTCATTGATGACGATTTTCTCAATTTTATCTCCTTGCTTGATCAGGTCAATTACTTCCAGTCCTTCCACAACTTTTCCAAAGCAGGTATGTCTTCTGTCCAAATGAGCAGTGTTATCTCTGCTATGGCAAATAAAAAACTGGGATCCACCTGTATTACGGCCTGCATGTGCCATTGAAAGTACGCCTCTGTCATGGTATTGGTTTTCACCATCCAGTTCACAGTCGATTTTGTAACCTGGTCCACCGGTTCCGTTTCCGATAGGGCACCCGCCTTGGATGACAAAATTAGGGATTACCCTATGGAAGGTTAGTCCATCATAGAAGCCTTTTTTGGCGAGACTGATAAAGTTTTCAACTGTTTTTGGAGCATCTTTCTCATAGAACTCCACTTTCATGAGTCCTTTTTCGGTATGTATTTCTGCTGTTCTCATAGATTTAATTTTTCCCAAAAGTACTAAATCCTTATTGTAGGATACAATCTGAGACATTTCTTTTGAGGTAAATTGAAAAAAAAAGGAGTGCACATGCACTCCTTAGTTATCTGGGTTTATATAATATTGAACAGGGATTTACCATTTTGGAGCTCCTGCAAGGATGTCCTCGGTGGCAAATTCTTTGTATTTTTCAAAATTCTGAATAAAGGCGGCGCCCAATTCTCTTGCTTTTCTGTCATAAGCATACTTATCTTCCCAAGTAGCCCTTGGAGAAAGTACTTCATCGGGGACATTAGGGCATGTCTCAGGAATAGCCACACCGAAAACACTGTGGGTTCTGTAAGCCACATGATCCAACTCTCCTTCCAGAGCCGCTGTAATCATGGCTCTTGTATATTTCAACTTCATTCTTGATCCGATGCCATAAGGGCCTCCTGTCCATCCTGTGTTGATAAGCCATACATTTACATGATGCTTTTCCATTTTTTCTCCAAACAGTTGCGCATATTTGGTTGGGTGAAGCGGTAAGAATGCAGCACCAAAACAAGCAGAGAAGGTTGTCTTTGGTTCTGTAACTCCAACTTCAGTTCCGGCTACTTTAGCAGTGTATCCTGAAATGAAATGGTACATTGCCTGGCTCTTGTTCAGTTTAGAAATAGGGGGGATTACTCCAAAAGCATCTGCCGTGAGGAAGAAGATATTTTTAGGGATTCCTGCCTGAGAAGGGATTAGTGCATTTTTGATATGCTCTATAGGATAGGAAGTTCTGGTGTTTTCAGTCACTTCACTGTTTTCATAATCTACTGTTCTCGTTCCCTTGTAAAATCTTGTATTTTCAACAATTGCCCCAAATTTGATGGCATCCCAGATTTCAGGTTCTTTTTCCCTGCTCAGGTCAATTACCTTAGCATAGCATCCTCCTTCAAAATTGAAAACAGAATCTTCATTCCATCCATGCTCATCATCACCAATCAATGCTCTTTTCGGATCAGCTGAAAGGGTTGTCTTTCCAGTGCCAGAAAGTCCGAAGAATACTGCTGTATCACCTTCTTTTCCTTTGTTGGCAGAGCAATGCATAGAGAGTACCCCATGTTCGTGAGGAAGGATGTAATTCAATACAGAGAAAATACCCTTTTTCATTTCACCTGCATAAGCGGTTCCACCTATTAAGAGAATTTTTTTACTCAGGTTGATGACAGCAAAATTAGACTGCCTTGTACCATCTGTTTCGGGATTGGCTTTGAATTCCGGAGCACAGATGATCGTAAAATCAGATTCGAAATTTTTCAGCTCATCCTGTGATGGTCTAAGGAACATGTTCAAGCAGAACATGTTATGCCAGGCAAGAGTATTGACGATTTTAAGTTTAAGCCTATACTTCTCATCAGCCCCCGCATACGCTTCCCTTACGTAGAGCTGTTTATCCTGTAAAAAATCAACCATTTTATTGTAAAGGAGATCAAATTTTGCCTCCTCAAATGGAATGTTGACATCTCCCCACCAAATGGTGTCTTTTGTTTGGTTGTCTTTGACGATGAACCTGTCCTTCGGAGATCTACCGGTAAATTCACCGGTGTCTGCCATAAGGGCTCCTACATCTGTCAAAACACCTTCTTTGTTGTTAATGGCATGCTCTACTAATTCAGCAGGGCTAAGGTTCCAATAAACCTTTTTGCTGGTCTCAATGCCCAAATCGGCTAAGCTTTTATGATGGGCTTTGATTTCGAGGTCTAGCATAAGCGTAAGATTTGTATTTGGGTTTATATTTTAGGTCAAAGATAGATAATTCCGAAATTGATAAACAATTAAAAAGGGCTTTTTTTTGCTTTTCAATCGATTTCGAAGCTTTTATACGCTAATTAAGTATATATATTTATTTTCTACTTGTGGCCCAATCAAAGTATTGTGAAAAATAAAAAAATGAATATTATCATCCCGAAATAGCCTTTCTATATTTATTATAAGAATTTAGAAAATTAACTTATCATTGTAATTGCAACCGCATCACTTATTCAATAAATAGCAAAAGAATTGGAAAATAGCAGCAAAAACATCTCAGCAGGTTTGGGTTCGGATTTATTTCCCGGCCCAACAATATTTGGTCATCCAAAAGGGTTAATGACATTATTTTTTACAGAAATGTGGGAAAGATTCAGTTATTATGGCATGAGAGCCCTTTTGATACTTTTTATGACAACGGCCGTTGTCGAGGGTGGATTAGGGTTTGACGACAAAACTTCAGGCGCTATCTATGGTCTTTACACTATGGGCGTTTATTTATTGGCTTTGCCTGGAGGTTGGTTTGCCGATCGCTTATTCGGTTTGAAAAAATCTGTTTGGTATGGAGGAATTATCATTGCGCTGGGGCACTTTACCATGGCGCTTCCGGGGATTTTCAATTTACTTGGAGCTAGCCTTGAGGTAAAAGATAGTCTGAGCGCTTTGGATACCAATTCCTTTTTTATGGGTTTGATATTGATTGTACTGGGAACAGGCCTCTTGAAGCCAAATATCAGCTCTATTGTAGGGCAACTTTATCCTGCCGGAAGTTCTAAAAGGGATGCCGGTTTTTCCATATTTTATATGGGAATCAATATTGGCGCTTTGATTGCTCCAATTGCCTGTAGTACTATGGCTACATTTGATTGGCACTTAGGGTTCGGGCTTGCTGGCTTGGGGATGATTTTTGGTCTGGTACAATACAAAATGACCAGTAAAAGCCTTGAAGGTTATGGAGAAGAGGTTCCTGTGTTGACTGAAGAGGATGTTCAGGAAAGGGAAAAACTCAAAAAGATCCTTTTGGGAATCGGCACCATATTCCTTTTGGTACTTGCTGTCTTGTTTTTAGGTTATATTCCGGTCAATGTATCTGCACTTGCAGGTGCTTCTGGCACCATCATAGCAGTTGTCGCTTTCGTCTATTTAGGCTATGTCATCTTATTTGGAGGTTTGACTTCAGATGATAGAAAGAAGGTTGGGGTAATTGCGATCTTATTCCTGTTTTCAGCGTTGTTTTGGTCTGGATTCGAACAGGCTGGATCAACTTTGAATCTATTTGCGGAAAGATTTACAAACAGGAGTTTTCTGGGTATGGAAATACCTGCAGGGTACTTTCAGTCCATCAATTCCATGTTTATTATCATTTTCGCACCATTTTTTGGTGCCCTATGGGTATGGTTAGGAAGAAGGAACCTTGAGCCAAGTTCTCCATTAAAATTTGCTATGGGGCTCTTATTACTGGGGCTAGGTTTTTTGGTCATGTACTTTGCCGCCAAAATTGCGGCATCAGGTGATCTTGCAGCTCCTACCTGGTTAATTTTTACCTATATGCTGCATACTTTTGGGGAACTGAGTTTAAGTCCAGTTGGACTGAGCTTGGTGACCAAACTGGCTCCTGCAAAATATGGAGGCCAAATGATGGGTATTTGGTTCCTTTCCGTTTCGTTGGGGAATCTGTTTGCGGGATTGATTGCAGGGGAGGCAAGTGGTGGTACAGAAGAGGCTTTGGCTCAAATGCCTGATCAGTACTGGATGATCGTTATGACAGCAGTAGGAGGAGGGTTACTCTTGTTATTACTTAGCAAGCCTATTAGAAAACTGATGGGGAATGTTCACTAATAAAAAAAGAGGTCTAAAAAAGACCTCTTTTTTTATTTATTATCTTTTGACTCCTTAGGTGGGGTAGTATTTCTTAAATCGACGGCACTCAATCCAGCACCTAATCCGATAAGAACGCAAAGAATCAAAAGGAACAATTGAGCTCCTGATGCAATTGGAGCACTGAAGATTTCTAATAATGTCATATCAATGAGTTTTTGAGTACCGCTTAAATTTTCCGAAATATAGCTCAGAACTTTATTCGTTCAAAGAAGAGCATAAAAAAAAGCAGGTTAATCCAAGATGCACCTGCTTTTTGACTTAGTTTTAATCAATTTCGTCGTCGAAGTCCTCAAAGTCTTCATCCTCGAAATCATCATCAAAATCGTCTTCCTCGAAGTCTATGAGGTTGTCGTCAATTAATTCGCTGTCTTCATCCAAATCGTAAACTTCATCCTGAAATTCGTCAGCAAATTCATCTTCTTCCTCGAAGTCTTCGAATTCATCAAAATCGTCGTCAAAGTCCTCCATAGCGTGATTTAAATTAATGGTGCAAATATATCAATTGGATTATTTAATGCTAAATACGATAAAATATATCTTTATGCCAATACCTTTTCCCCTAAATTTTTTTGCTTTTTTTCTTCAATTTTTACGGTAACATTGCTGAGCCATTCATTTTCAAGTATTAGGACCCAGGTTTCTAAATAAAGGATGACATCAGCTTTGTTGTTTTTTTCTAATTGGTGCCTTTTTGGGATAGGAATATGCTTAAGTATTTTTGGGTCTGAGAGTTTTTCAAGGTGCTTTAGCTCTTCTATATTCAGTCCAGCCTCGATCATTTTACTGATCATCAAATCCATTGGATAGCCTGAGGTCGGGCAATATTCAATAAGCTGATCATTCCAGTCCCCATGTTTTTCCATAGCATATCTATGGATATCAGCCTTAGATAAATTGGTTATTTCCTGGGCCAGGTTTCCGCAATTACAAGCCCCCATATGGCCCCATTGGTAAGGGGCATTGTTTTTCAGTTTAGAAATAGTCCTTCTAAAAGCAGAAATCAACTCCGCTGATACTCTAGCCATATTATTTCATTAATTGGTTACAGGTAAATAACTTGAAAAAGATGATCCTGTTTGATCAAAATCAGAAAAATTTTAAAGAAAAAAGACCATCAATTGAAGATGGTCTTGATATATTTTTTCACCAAAGGTTTGGAAAGGTATTTTTTCACCATCCCATATTTATTGGCTTTACTGATATCCCTTTCATCTACAGAGCTACTCAAGATATATACCTCCGGATTACTGCTTTTAGGGCTGAATGCTTCTAAAAAATCCCAACCAGTCATTTCAGGCATATTGAGGTCCAAAAACAAATAGTTGGGGTTGATTGCAGGCAGATCTTTCAAAGCCAGTACGGCATTGCTATACTTAAATATCTCAAAAGGCACCTTGATATTCTTGGAAATCAGCTTTTCCGTGACAAAGGTGCTGATGGGATCATCATCTATAAGGACTATTTTTATCATTCAAATACAAAATAAGCGATTTGAAATACACTTGTGTTAATGCAAATGTAATGATTTGTTAACGAAAAACAATATTTCAAACCATTTATTTTGTATTTCAAACCTATTTTTTTGGCGTAAATTTTTCCATACCTATCATAAGGTGATAGAATAGTACAAAATCCGAAGCCAGACTATAAAAAGGGTATTTGAAGGTAGCAGGTTTATTTTTTTCAAAGAAAAAATGCCCTACCCATGCAAAACCATAGCCCACTAATGGAATCAGGAACAAAATCCAATAATTGGAGAGATATATTGCGGCTGCCAGGATTAAGAAGAGTAAGGCTGTTCCAATGAAATGTAACCTTCTGCTTGTCGGATGTTGGTGTTCGGAAAGGTAATACGGGTAAAACTCTTTTAGACTTTTGAAATCCTTTGACATCTTTTGTTTGGGTTAAGGGTTGATCTGATTGAGGTGTAATTGATAAGTTTCTATGATTTTCTGGACTGATTTTATAACTTTCTTTTGTTTTTCCTTTTCATTGTAAACTTCCGAAACGGCCGTTAAGCGCATAAGCATTTTATCATTTTTCGGATCAATAAAGTCTACAATCACTTGAAGCAGTTCATAGTTTTTGGTGGAGTTCATTTGTTGCCTTTGCATAAATCTGGGATCAAATAAGAATGGATCCCATGCCCGCCACCCCCAAAAAGGATATTGATTGGGGTAAATTTCTTTTTGTCTCACATCTTCATTAGAAGTATACCTGATGATCAGTTCAGGTTTTTCTCTGTTGTATTTTAGCCCTAGAGATTCTAATCGATATTGAATTTCATCAATAACTTTTGCATCCAAAAGCTCGTCATTGAAACCTTTTTGTCCTACTTCCTTATTGATGATCACAAAGCTCTGATAATTGACATAAGGCTTAAACTCTGTATTTTCTTTGAAAATTTCAATGGAGCTGCATCCGGCGACTATGAATGAAATCAATAGGGTTAAGGATATAATAGTTGACTTGTTCATCTTTGGGCAAATATTCGTTTTCGATAGTGACTAATCTTTTAACGGCATCGATTGGAGGTTTGGTTTTTGTTTCTGGAAATGTGGATTTAATTCTACAATCTTTCGCATGAACCAATTATTTTCTTTAAATTTTACTAAAAATATCAGAGCTATGAAAAAATTATTTACGATTTGTTTATTCTTTTTGTCAACAGCTGTCTTTGCACAAAATGAAGAAGCTGTAGAAAATGCTCAAGAAGCGCACGAAGAAGTTAAACTTTGGGATTCGGATTTAAGTGTTGGGTTGAATTTTAATCAAGCGTCATTTAGTGGAAACTGGAGATCGGGAGGTGTCAATTCTATAGCCTTTGGATCTATTTTAACCGGTAAAGCCAATTATACCAAGGATAAGTTTTCTTGGGATAATCAGTTGGAAATGATCTATGGGATTGTTAAAAATGATGGACAGGGGGTGCGAAAGTCCAATGACAGGATATTCCTGGACTCAAAAGTAGGTTATCAAGTGTCTGATCATTGGAGTTACTTTGGAGCGGTAAACTTCATTACTCAATTTACCGATGGCTATGATTATAGTCAGGATGAAAGAGTTTTGATTTCCGGTTTTTTCTCTCCGGCATTTTTGACAACAGGCATCGGTATGGAGTACAAGCCAAATGATGCGTTTGCCCTACGTATTGCACCGATTTCACCAAGATTTACATTCGTTACCAATCCGGCAATCGCGGAAAATGTTCCTACCAATTATGGAGTCCCTTTAGGTCAAAAAGTTAGAACAGAATGGTTGGCCTTCCAGTTGTTTATGACTTACAATAAACAGATCAATGAAAATTTGGCCATCAATACCAGGTACCAAATGTTTGCCAATTATGAAACTTTGGCTTTCAAAACCATTGACCACAGGTTGGATGTGACGATGATAGCGAAAATGACCAAGTTTATTGATGTGACTTTTACCAGCATCAATGTGTATGATATTGATATGGATCCAGGAATTCAGTTTAGCCAGGCATTGGCATTGGGGATTGTTTACAAAGTGAGTAATAAAAAGTAGGTAAGTGGGGATGAATTTTTGAAATTATTTTGAATTTTATTTTTAAGTGTTATTTTTGTTTCAATTGTGGTAGTTAAATAATAGTTGGTTTAGTTTTCATATAAAGGGCAGGGGATTTTCTCCTGCTTTTTTATTTACAAAAAAAATGCAGTCCAGATTGGACTGCAAAAAATAAAGTTCACGGTTTAATTCTGGGGTTACTTTTTGGTTTTAAGTATGCTGAATACCGGGAAATCTGCCATAGCAATCAGGTTTTCTGTAATACTTGGAGAGAAATACTGCATCAGATCAGATTTACCGAAGGTAATGACTGCTACACCGTCTGCTTTAATTTTTTCAGCAAACTGAATAATCCCTCTTTCTTCCTTGAAGGCATCAATGATATGGATTTCATGGTTGTAGGTGCCAAATTCCTTCAGAAATTCCTTGCCAATGCTGAGGATGTCATTGGTTTCCATAAAGTAAGTTGGGGTGTTGACGAATAGGACTTTAAGTTTGACACCTAAAGATTCCGCCATTTTTTCAACTGCCTTGAAAGATTCCCCAGTTTCTTCCTTGAAGTTGGTTGCAAAAACCAAGGTGTTCAAGTTCATCTTTTTGTTGTTTTCTTTGATGACTACAACCGGCACTGAAGATCGCCTCAACACACCATAAGTATTGCTGCCCAACATATGCTCTCTAAAGCCATAAGTGCCATGTGAACCCATTACTATCATGTCGATATGCTCATCTTCGACGAACTTATGTATTTTTTTATTGCCATCGTTGTACACCAGGATTTTTCTGGCACTAATGCCTAGCTCTTCAGCATCCTTGATCAATTCTTTTAGGTTGGCTTTTGCCTCTGCGATTGCTGATTGGGTTTCAGGAAAGAAATTCTCTTGTTCTTTGGTTAATTTTGACCAATCGATAGGAGTATTGATGATATGTAAAAACACCAGTTCTGCGTCCATCTTTTTTGCCAGATACATGGCATATTTTTCCGCACTCTTAGCACATGCTGAAAAATCGGTAGGAATTAATATTTTTTTCATGACTTAAGGGGTTTGGTTTCTTAGTTACATGATAAAATTACCATTCAAAAAGTAGATTTTCCCTATTCGAAATCAGTGAAAAATATGATAAAGATCAGTTTTTCAGTTTGTTGTGTCAAGATTTGATAGATATATGGAGCTTTTTTAGTAAATAAACAAAATTTTAAGTTTAACTTAATTCCTATATTTATTAATACCTGCCCGATGCCGATGGGTTAGATACTGATAGATATTGATTCTAAACAATTCATAATCCTAAGAATTGAGACTACAGGCAGAGAAGCGTATAAACACAATGATGGTAGGTGTGTAAATACAAAAAGCCTTTTGCAGTCGCAAAAGGCTTTTGTACACCCGGAAGGATTCGAACCCTCAACCCTCGGAGCCGAAATCCGATATTCTATCCAGTTGAACTACGGGTGCTACTTTGATATATCTTATCTTTTAGGAGATGGCAGCTCTTACTTTCTCAGCTGCTTCTTTCAAGGTGATAGCAGAAGAAACTTTCAGTCCTGACTCATCGATGATTCTGGCACCTTCTTCAGCATTGGTTCCCTGAAGTCTGACAATGATAGGTACTGGAATATCTCCGATTGATTTGTAAGCTTCCACTACGCCATTGGCAATTCTGTCACACCTTACGATACCACCAAATACGTTGATCAGGATAGCTTTTACGTTAGGGTCCTGAAGAATGATTCTAAATCCAGCTTCAACAGTAGTAGCATTGGCACCACCACCTACATCAAGGAAGTTGGCAGGTTCACCACCGGATAATTTGATCATATCCATGGTCGCCATTGCAAGGCCGGCACCGTTTACCATACAGCCAACGTTTCCGTCAAGCTTCACATAGTTCAGGTCAGATTTTCCAGCTTCAACTTCCAATGGGTCTTCTTCAGCCAAATCTCTCAATTCAGCAAGGTCTTTATGTCTGTAAAGAGCATTGTCATCAAGGTTTACTTTGGCATCTACGGCAAGAATTTTGTCGTCGGATGTTTTCAAAACCGGGTTGATTTCAAACTGGGAAGCATCAGAGCCGATGTAAGCATTATAAAGTGCAGAAATGAATTTTACCATTTCTTTAAATGCATTGCCTTCCAAACCAAGTTTGAAAGCCACTTTTCTTGCCTGGAATCCTTGAAGACCTACTTTTGGGTCTACCCATTCTTTGATGATTTTCTCTGGATGCTTTTCAGCCACTTCTTCGATATCCATTCCACCTTCTGTAGAAGCCATGATGACATTGCATCCTTTGGCTCTGTCCAACAAAATGGAAAGGTAATATTCCTTAGGTTCGGAAGCACCCGGATAGTATACATCCTCAGCTACCAACACTTTATTCACTTTTTTACCCTCAGCACCTGTCTGGATAGTCACCAAGGTTCCTCCAAGGATGTTTTTTGCTTTTTCCTGTACGTCATCAATGTTTTTGGCCAAAACCACTCCATTAGAGTCAGTTTCTTGGATTTTGCCTTTTCCTCTACCACCTGCGTGGATTTGGGCTTTGATCACATACCAGGAAGTTCCGGTTTCTGCATGTAGTTTTTTTGCTGCTTTCAATGCACTCTCTGGACTGTCTGCGACGATTCCTTCCTGAATACGTACACCGTAGCTTTTCAAAAGTTCTTTTGCTTGATATTCGTGTATATTCATCCTTGTGAAAATTTTTGCCCGAAGTTAAGGGCTACTAATTGATTTTTCAAGTTAACCTTTGCTCTTTTTGGGAAATAAATGCCATTTTTGAAGCTTATTATAGATCAGCTTTAATTTCCAACCAAACCGATACACCAGGATGCTTCAAGCAAAAGGAATACAAAAATTTTACGGAGACCTTCATGTTCTTAAAGGGGTGGATGTGGAAATATTTGATAATGAAGTGGTTTCGATCGTTGGTGCTTCAGGTGCAGGCAAGAGTACACTCTTACATATCTTGGGAACTTTGGATCAGGTGGATCAGGGAGAGGTATGGATAGGGGATACGATGGTCTCCAAACTAAAGGGAGATAAATTGGCGGATTTCAGGAACAGTCAGATTGGTTTTATTTTTCAGTTTCATAATTTACTTCCTGAATTTACCGCAGAGGAAAATATTATGATTCCAGGATTGATTGCTGGAAAAAGCGAATTTGCCCTGAAGCAAAGGGCAAAGGAGCTGGCTGAACTTTTGGATTTTTCAGACAGGCTTGATCATAAGCCTTCTGAGATGTCAGGGGGGGAGCAGCAAAGGGTGGCTGTTGCCCGGGCTTTGATCAATAATCCTAAAATTGTTTTTGCTGATGAACCCAGTGGAAATCTGGATTCCCAAAATGCCCAAGCCTTACACGAGTTGTTTTTTAAACTAAGGGATGAATTTGGACAGACTTTTGTCATAGTCACCCACAATCAGGAACTCGCAAGGATGGCAGACAGAATGTTGACCATGCAGGATGGGAAAATCATTCAGGTGTAATTCTCAAAATAGGTATATCCGGAATTGCAGCACTATTCAATTTGGGTACATTTTAAATCACCTTTTTCAAAGTTGATAGCATAATTACCCTTACTTTTGCCGAAACTTAATGAAGCCTTGAAAAATAGAAGCGTTCAACATATGTTATTGGCAGGGTTGCTTTTTTCCCTGATGAACGTATCTGTTAAGCTGATTCCCCATATCCCAGCCATAGAAATCATCCTTTTTCGCTCAGTTTTCAGTTTGGGATTGACCTTTTTTTTATTGAAAAGGGCAAAGGTTCCCTTATTCGGAACCAATAAGAAGCTTTTAGCATTAAGAGGGGTTGTAGGAGCTGTTGGGTTGATAGCGTTTTTTTACAATTTACAGGCTATCCCTTTGGCATCTGCAGTGACGATCAATTATTTGGCTCCTATTTTTACAACTATTCTGGGGGTTTTTATTGTGAAAGAGAAGGTCAGGGCTATGCAGTTTGTTTATTTTGGTATTTCATTCATTGGTGTAGTGATCATACAGGGATTTGATCCCAGAATTAGTTTTATGGATCTTTCGGTCGGATTGGTGGCAGCTTTGGCAATGGGGGTTGCCTACAATGTGATCAGAAAGATCAGCAATACAGAACATCCCTTGGTGATCATGTTTTACTTTCCTTTTATTACGGTTCCCATAGCCAGTATTATCAGTTTTTTTGTCTGGGTACAGCCTAAAGGATGGGATTGGCTGATCTTGTTGGCTGTTGGTCTGTTAACCCAATTTGCCCAGTATTTTATGACATTAGCTTACCAGAATGCCAACCTTTCCAAAATCTCCAGCCTTACTTATCTTAGTATTGTATACGCTTTGGGCTTTGGTTTTTTTGTATTCGACGAAACTTTCACTTTGGTGAGTTTCTCGGGAATGTTTTTAGTGTTGGCTGGAGTCTTATTGAATGTAACTTCCAAAAAATAGTCCTCAATTTATAAAAAAGGACTCCCACAGGTTTTGCTTAACATCTGACTAAAAATATGGTGAGCAACAATAAATAGTCTAAAATTACAAATCCCGTGGGAGTACACTATTAGTGGTTGTTAGTTGGTTATGTTGTGGTCATTTACATCTAAGGCAATTTATTTTCCAGATTTGCCCTGTTGTTGTAATTTTATCATGAGTTTGATTTCTGATAATTCCTGTATTTTCCCTTTTACAAATTCATAGATTTCAGTGTTGTGATCTGGATTGATCAAAATCACGCCATCCACAATTTCAGCACTGTCCAACAGGCTTTCATCAAGATCATTGAACCACTTTTTGGCATAGAGCTCAATCATCATAGTAGCAGTTTCGATCTGATTGAAATCCAGTACATCATTTTTATCCTTAGCTTCAAATTTTCCATCAAAGCTGAACAGGTCTCCATAGAGTTCAAAACTCACAGGTGCTTCAAAACCATCGGAAGTCTGGAAAATCCCTTTCATGGAGGCTGCCGGTTCTTCACCTTTTTGTGCAATATCCAGGTCAAACATAAATTGTCGGTAAGTAGCTCTTGGGACGGCAATGTTTATTTCAGAGCCTTCTTCCGTATTCTTATAAGTAATAGTCTTGGGATCTGGAAAATCAAAAGAAAAATTCCTGTTTAGATTAGTTCCCAATGGAGCATTTCCCAAAATCCTTACGTCCAATTTCTTGACATTCATGGTTGCCTCTTGAATTTCCAATCTGCTGAGCACACGGGCATTTTGAAATTCAGGGTCTTCATCGATTAATGAAAAAGCCACATTTAGATCTACGGCAGATGGGACAGGGGCTTCTACTTCATACTCACATGAACTAAGTGTGACAATGATTCCTGCAAGTAGCAGAAATAGTAGAGATGTTGTTTTTTTCATGATCAAGTTGGTTTAGTTTTTTTGAATAAGTTTCATGACTTATATGTCGAAGAAGGTATTGGCAAAAAATTGGCCCATTTCTTCAAAAAAGCATGTGCTTGGATTTTTGGGCATAATTTTGTTTTGAAATCAAGCTATTTCGGTAAATCTTACTTGGGCAAAACATTTGAGTTTTACTGATTCAATAAAAAAAATGAATTCTGGAATCTGAACTATTGAATGATCAAGAAATAATCTGTTTAATCTATTTCCAATATGAAAAACCAACTCTTAATGAAATCTGTTTAATTTTAGATAACAGGTGAACTTTAATTTATCTGCAACTTGTTAAAAAAATACTTTACAATTCGAAAGATGAAGGTGAATTATTGTATAGGATAGGTCCCTTTGTAGGCATGTTAAAAAATAAGGTTACTTGAGTTACATTTCTCTAATTAGCTTCGACATACAAATAAAGCCGGTAAAATGAATAAATTTTTAAAATATATTGGATTTATACTCCTTAATGGGATTATAGCCTGTGAATCTTCTTTGACGGATGATGATACAGATCCGATAAACGGGACCGATCAGCCTTTTAATTGTAATACCTTTAGTTATTCAGATACTATATTTTATATCAACGATGCTGTTGATAATAAAATAAGGCCACTTCAGGAATTTAATGGTCGGTTTAGCGCATTTCCTGAAGGATTGGAGCTGGATTCGCTTTCAGGGGAGATTGATATTAATAAAAGTGAAACAGGTCTGAGATATAAAGTTTCTTTTTATCCTGCATCTGCTCCAGATTCTGTTTGTGAATTTGAATTGATCATAGGGGGAATTAATTATTTGGATAAAGTCTATCTTTTGGGTAAAAATGATTTTTTGGCAAACCCGGTTTTTAATGCAAATCCTACGGCTTTAAGTCCATGTGATGATGACGATGAGGATGATGACGAAGATGACTACAGTTGTGAATTTGATGAAGTAGGACCTGACAATTCTAAATTAGCAGATTTGGGGATAGAAATAGATTCATCAACAGGAGTAATAGATTTAAAAAAGACGGTTGAAAACAAAGCTTTCGGAGAGAATCCTGTCAACGGTAGTGCCCTTGAGGTCAAAATGTACTATAGACTTCAGGACAACAGTTTAGGGGCATTAAATGGTTTGGACCTTAAGATTTTTTATTTCAATACCCTACAAGATGTTCCTCAGAGTCTTTTGGATGAATTGGAAGAAAAAAAATCAGGGATTTTAGGTTCTACTTCCCATTATATCCCACAAAATGCCAGAGTTGCTGTCGATAATCCCAAAACTAAACCTAGGCCTCCGTATTTGATTATTGTTGCCAGCTTAGAATAATTTGGGTAATATTACCGATGTAAATAATCGGGTCAATTTTGGTGAATAGGTGGATTTTTATAGTCCTTTTCTTTCTTTTTCAGAGCATTCCTGATCAGGACAAAGATGCTGTCTTTTCTAAATACAGGCAGGCAATGGACTACTACGAGTCAAGTGATCCTACAGATTTCACGGATAGTATGGCACTTGCCTATTTCAAGGAAATTATTTATTCCAAAAACACCCAAGGTCTCAAGCCTGAAATTGTCCTGGATATTTATGAAAAGAGCGGTAATCTTTCTTTAATCAAAGGTGAACTGAAAGATGCCGTATATTTTTATAGAGAGGGATTGAAGATTAGAGAAATAGCAGCTTTACAGGACAGTTTGTTTTTTGCTACCAATCTTTTTTTGGGAGAAACCTATTATTTATTAAGTCAGGCAGATAGTAGTATTTATTTTTTGGAAAATGCTGAAAAACTCCTTTCGAAGAATTCTTCAAATACCGAGAGATCAAGGCTATTCAATTCACTTGGTGTAATTTACTTTGAATCAGGGAATTATATTCAGTCAATTAATTATTTTAATAAAGCAAAAAACCTTTCGGTTGGGGATAAGTCATTTGATGAACTTGACCCCTATTATCAATATGCTTTATTTAGTTTTCTCAACAACATTGGCAGTTCATTATTACAATTGAAGCAATTGGACAGTGCGCTGTCGATTTATAGGGAAATAGAGAAATCAGGACTAAATAAAGATCAGGTCAATACCCAAATAGCAAGTATCTTCCTGAAAAAAAACATGCCTGATTCTTCTTTGTACTATTTAGATAAAATTAAATCAGAGGAATATAGGCAATCTGCTTCTTTTCAAAATCAATTGGCTGAAATTTACCTGATCCAAAATGATTATAGAAAAGCAAAAAGCATTTTAGAATCATTTATTAAAGCCACAGTGGAGAAAGATAATTTCTCTAAAGATTTTAGGTTAGGAAGAAGTTACAGACTATTGGGGAAAATTGCATTTGAGGAGGGGGATTTCCAAAATGCATTGGGATATTTCCAAAATGCTATTATCCAGATTGATGGTCTTTTTAATCAATCAGATGTATTCACAAATCCTGAGGACTTTTCCTTGGGCTTTGCCACCTTTTCTTTGATTGAGAGCTTAGTGGACAAGGCAAGGTCATTTATAAAGCTTTATCAGGAAAATAATGATCCTAGGTTTTTGGAAGCAGGTATTACCACTTTCCAGACGGCCTTCGATATGGCATTTTATGTGAGTAATTATTATGATAATGACGAGGCCAGAATTTTTTTGGGTGACTTTGTTTTGGATACTTTTCAGGATGCAGTTGAAATCTTGCTTGGGCAATTTCAAAAGAGTAATGACAGTCAATATTTACATAAAGCCTTTCAATGGGCAGAGAGAAGTAAATCTACCAGTTTGAATATTGGAATCAGGGAAAAAGGACTGAAAAAAGTAAGTGGGATCAGCCAAAATAAGCTCAATCAGGAAAGGGATCTTCAATTTGCGATTTCAAAAATGCAGCAGGCGATCCTTTCAGAGAGAAACCTTTCTAAAGTAAATGAACTTCAACAATCACTGACAGACAAAAGACTGGAACTTTCACGTCTTCACCAAGATTTCTATAGTCATCCTGATTACATGAATCAAAAATTGAATTCTGAATTAATTGATATTTCTGTAGTTCAGAAAGAATTATTGGATAGCAAAACGATCATTCTTTCTTTTTTTGAAACGAGGTCTCAATTGATCTTATTTGCTTTGACTAGGAAAAATTTTGAACTCCATGTAATTGAAAAGACCGATGATCTAGTAGAGGATATCAATGCATTTAAAAAGAATCTGATTGACTACCGATTGGGTCAAAAATACCTTGCTGGTTCAAAGGGCACTTCACTTTTTAAGCAATTCTTTGGCGAGATTGAAGATCAATTAGAAAAGTACCCTCATGTTATGATCATTCCCCATGGCTTGTTGGTTGACCTTCCATTTGAGGTTCTGGAGAAAGAGTCAGGTGATTTTCTCATTCATGACCATGCTATTACTTATCAATATTCCATGCAGTTGTTGGGTAAATCTGAGGTAAATCAAATAGATAAAGCCGTAACTTTTGGGTTTGCACCATTTTTTGAACATTCCTGGTCGGATGAACATGTTCAGTTGAGTAAGTTGCCTTTTTCAAAAACTGAAATTGATATTTTAAAAGGGGATAAATTTTTTGGGACAAAATCCAGCAAAAATAGGTTATTGGAAGTATTGCCATCTGCGGAATATTTGCAGCTGTCTACTCATGCTATTCCTGATCCTCAAAATCCGGATTTAGCCTTCATCGCTTTTTATCCAGGTGATATTGAAAACAGGTTATATACCAACGAAGTGGTCAATTTGGATCTCAGCCATACCTCGCTGGTGTTTTTGAGTGCCTGCGAAACCAATTTTGGATACACAAGTAGGAGTGAGGGAGTATTGAGTATTTCACGCGCCTTTATGTTGGCTGGTTGTCAAAACATCATTTCTTCCCTTTGGAAAGCAGAAGATAAGGCTACGGCTTACATCACTGCTGCGTTTTATAAATATCTGGAATCAGGAGAAACTTATGCTGAATCTCTTAGAAAAGCTAAACTGGAGTTTTTGTCTGATCCACAAATGGCCCAATATCAACACCCAGTATTCTGGTCCCATTTAGTTTTATTGGGCGATATTATTGAACCAAAGTCCTTAATACTGTCTTATTCTTACCAAGTTTTATTATTGATCCTTCTAATTTGTTTTGGTTCAATATACTTATGGATGAATTTTTCATCCAAATCAAAATAAAAAGCCAACTAAAAATAGCTGGCTTTTATTTTTTATCGCTTTGTTTTATCTCAATCCAATTCCACTTCAATTTCTGAGGAAGCTTCTATATTTTGTTTGATTTTATTGTAAATGGAGCTGTTGCTATTTCTGGTCAGTAGAATAACGCCATTTGTTCTTTCTGCACTGTTCATTTCAGTTGAAGTAACATTTCTCAGCCAATTAATGGCATTCAACTCAAATAGCGCCAAGGGATTATTGATCCTGTCAACTCTGAAGTAATTGTCATCATCAGCATCAATTTCCACTTCAAAATCTATATCATCTCCGAAATATTCAAATTTGAAAGGAGTAGAGGCACCTTCATCATTCACAAATGTACCTTCAAAAGAAATGGATGGCTCATTTCTGTAATCAATCAAATCCAATTCCAGTTCAATTTCATCGTATTCTCCTTCTGGAATATTCAAAAAGAAATCAACGGATCGGTCAAATTCATTGAAAGTGATTTTTTTGATATCATCAAATTCAATTTCAATTTCCTTCTCAAAATCCCCATTTTCATTTCTGCCCTCAACTTCAAGCTCCAGTTCTTTGATCTGAATAAAACCTTTTTCTATGGTTAAGTTGCTGTTTTCAACCCTACCATTAACGGTATTCATGCTATTATTTTTAAGCACCAGGGCTATGCCCATTTTGCCTTCACCTTGTCCTACACTAGGCGTTTCATCATCTGAACTGCATGCGGAGAATGCAGTGACCGCAGTAAATGCTAAAATTGAAAGTAACTTGTTGTAATTTTTCATTTTGATCTGTAGTTTAATTCTAATAGTTGGTCGAATCTGATTACTGGAATGTAACCAAGTTTAATTTTTTTTTCTTTTAATTTTTCATTTTGATAATCGAATACCTGATTTTGTCCATGGTACTTAAATTTTGATAGAAAGCGTGGCTTTTATTTTCAGTAATTCGATTGAAATAAAAATCAGCATCTCCGATATTTTTCATTTTTACAAGAACCAAAAAAAGGTAGTAATCAGTTTCTTCTTGGAAGAATTTCTCTGATTCAGTTTTGGATTCGTTTAGCTCTTGAATTTTTCGCAAATACCGTACCGAAGCTTCATAGTTTTTGAGTTCTATATTAGCAAGGCTTGCTAAAAAAAGATCGGATGGCACTTCTGAGGATAGATCAACGCCAGAAATCACTGATTCATAATCATTTTCATTGTAAAATTTTTCTATATTATTATCTACATTTTCCCCGGAACGCATGTTAGGTAGCTTATAAGCCATATAGTGATTGGAAAAGAATTCATCGGCCTGGGAATTTATCCAAAAATTACCGGTTAAAAGCAAAAGGGTTAGGGAGGCAGCAATTCCTATCCACCATGGCCTTATCACGAATTTTGTTGTTTTTCTGGTTTCTTTTAGGGTTTCTTGCCTGAACTCATCATGTATTTTGGAGATCATTTCCTTTTGCCCGGAAAGTTTAATACTATCTCTGCTTAATTGCATAATGGCCAAGAGATCCCGCAATTCAGAACTTTCATGCAGCTCCTTTTCCAAGCTATTTTTTGTTTGTTGATCAAGGATTCCTTCTAGGTAATCGTCAATCAATCCAATGTACTTTTCATCCGACATATTGAAGGGCGTTTTTGATTGTGGTGTATTTGGTAGGGTCCGACTGGATTTTTTCTATTAGCCCTTTAAGGCATTTGTGCTTTTTATTTCTCAAAACCTGTTCGTTACTGAAGTTTTCCAGCGTCATAATTTCCTTCATACTTAAATCTTCATAGTAGAACCTGTGGAGGATGCTTTTACATTTTTCTCCAAGTTCAGAGAAAACTTCCATGATAAGGCTGTGGCTTTCATGTTTGATGAGCGAAATACTGACGTCAGACTCAATTGCTTCTTTTTCCTTTGTGTAAACTTCTCCTCTCATAGCCATACTTTTTCTTTTTCTCAGTTCAGTAATCCATATATTTCGGGTGATGGAATACAGGTAAGATTTCACTGAAGATTCCTGCCTAAATTTGTTTTCTTCTATCATTCTGATGAAAACCAGGAAACATTCTTGGATTACATCAGCCGCGTCATCTTCATTCCCGCTATTGTGTAGTACATATCTTTCCAGATACCTGTAATGACTGCTGTACAGGTATTGAAGAGTCTCATTGATTTTCGTTTTTGAACGAATGCCTGAAATAATTTTCTCAGTGGAGTATTCTTTAAGCTTTTTCATTGCTTTGTATCTCTTTGTCGAAATGGCAGTCCAAAATGTAATCAGATCATGCTTAATTTTATATGGATTTCATGAAGAATGTTTAAAAATAAAATGCAAAACAATCACCTGTGTACTTGGTAATACTTTAATTTGTAATTGGATTTTTGATTTAACCTTAAAAACAAGCTATGAAAATCACCCAAGACTTATATCAAGGATCGCTTGCCCTTTTGACAGATTTTTATCAGTTGACCATGGCCTATGCTTACTGGAAATCCGGAAAAGCAGAGGAAGAGGCTGTTTTTAATCTTTTCTTTAGAAAAAATCCATTTCAGGGAGGGTTTACAGTAGCTGCAGGCTTGGATTACATCATCGATTATTGCAGGAATTTCAAATTTGGTCAAGATGATCTTGACTATCTCAAGAGCATGAAAAATGCTGATGGGAGTTTGACCTTTGAGCCCGCATTTTTGGAATATTTGTCAAAAATGGAATTTTCCTGTGATCTGGATGCCGTAGAGGAGGGGACGGTTGTTTTTCCACATATGCCCATTATTAAGATCAAAGGTCCATTGATTCAATGCCAGCTATTGGAAACACCATTGCTGAACATTATTAATTTCCAAACTTTGATTGCTACCAAGGCTGCCAGGATAGTTTATGCAGCAAAGGGGGATTCAGTATTGGAGTTTGGTTTAAGGAGGGCACAGGGAATAGATGGTGCTTTGGCTGCTAGCAGGGCAGCTTATATTGGTGGTTGTACTTCCACAAGTAATGTTATGGCGGGTAAATTGTTTGGAATTCCCGTATCTGGGACCCATGCCCATAGCTGGATTATGTCTTTTGATTCTGAATTAGAGGCTTTTAAAGCTTATGCAGATGCTTTCCCTGATAAATGCGTATTCTTAGTGGATACTTATGATACCATCAAAGGGGTGAAGAATGCGATTGAAGTCGGTAAAATATTAAGAGAAAGAGGCAAAGAGATGTTGGGCGTTCGGATAGACTCCGGGGATTTGGCATATTATAGTAATTTAGCAAGGGAAATGCTGGATGAAGCAGGTTTTCCGGATGCCAAAATAGTGGCTTCCAATGATCTCGATGAACAGATCATCACGTCCTTGAAAATTCAGGAGGCTTCCATCAACGTATGGGGAGTAGGAACTAAACTGGTAACAGCATTTGACCAACCTGCTTTAGGAGCAGTCTATAAGTTGGCTGCAATCAAAAACAAAGAAGGTTTATGGGAACCTAAAGTGAAAGTGTCCCAACAATCCATAAAAATAAATGTTCCGGGAAATCAGAGAGTGGTTAGGTTTTCCAAAAATGGCAAAGCCTTAGCAGATATGATTTTCCTGAAAGAGGAAAGTTTGGAAAGAGGTCAATTTACAATCATTGACCCGGTAGATCCCACCAAAAGAAAGAAAATCTATACAGATGGTCTCGAGAAAGAAGAGCTTCTCAAATCTATTTTTGAGAAAGGTACAAAGGTTTACGAAAGACCTGATATTCATCAGACCAAAAAGAATACAGAAAGAAATTTAACTCAATTTGATAAAGCACATAAAAGGTTGGTAAATCCTCACGTGTATCCGGTAGGCCTCGAAGAAGGACTGTATGAACTGAGAACACAATTGGTTTTTAAAATGAAAGATTACGATGGAGCATAAAAAAATTATTTTCAGCATTCAGGATTATAAATTTCTTCAAGATGAAGTATTGGCTCTGGGGGATTTTGAAAAAGGAGAAATTGAGGTGAAGATTTTTCCAGATGGAGAAAGGTATCAAAGAATTCTAACACCGGTGAATGGGAGGGATGTTGTGCTTTTGGGAGGAACCATTTCCGATTCAGCTACTTTGGAACTTTATGATCTTGCCTATGCCCTGATTAAGTACGGTGCAAAGTCAATCCGTTTGTTTTTTCCATATTTTGGCTATTCTACCATGGAGAGAGCTATCAAAACAGGGGAGTTAGTCACTGCCAAATCCAGGGCTGTGATGTTTTCATCTCTTCCGAGAACCAGTCAGGGGAATCATTTTATCTTTTTTGACCTTCATTCTGAAGGAATTCCACATTACTTTGAAGGGCAGGTCCTGATCAACCATGTTTATTGTAAACCCATCATTGTTCAGGCTGCTCAGGAACTGGCAGAAGATGGATTTGTGATGGCCTGTACAGATGCCGGAAGGGCAAAATGGGTAGAGTCATTGGCGAATGAAATGGGCGTAAATGCAGCTTTTGTTTTCAAAAGAAGGATTTCCGGAGAGAAAACAGAGGTAACCAGTATTTCTGCTGACGTGGAAGGTAAGGATGTGGTAATTTATGATGACATGGTGAGAACAGGAGGTTCACTGATCAATGCAGCCAAAGCCTATAAAGCAGCTGGAGCAAAAAAAATCTTTACGATTACGACACATGGACTGTTTACCAATAATGCTTTGGACAAAATCAAGGAATCAGGTGTTATCGAAAAGGTGGTAGCAACCAATACCCATCCAAATGTGTATGATGGTCCTTCTGATATCCTAAAAGTTGAAAGTATCGCCTCATTGGTTGTGGAGCAGTTGAACAGGGGTTAATGGTGATTCCCTGAACCGCTCTTATAAGTTATGTTGGGAAATTTTGAATGAAGTGTATACTTGTAGAAATCAATTTGAACAAAATCCAGTAGAATTATGAAAGCCCTGATAATAGTAGATGTACAGAATGATTTTATTCCAGGCGGTGCTTTAGCAGTCAATGAGGGCGATCAGGTTGTCCCTGTAATCAATCAGCTTCAGGAGAAATTTGATTTTATAGTAGCCACACAAGATTGGCATCCATTGGATCATGGCAGTTTTGCAGCCAATCATCCTGGAAAGAAAATAGGAGAGTTTATAGAGTTGAATGGTGTAAACCAGATATTATGGCCGGTGCATTGTGTACAGAATACTGAAGGTGCAGAATTTCATCCAAATATAAATAGTGATAAGTGGAAAGCGGTGTTTCAGAAAGGGGTCAACCGTTTGGTAGATAGTTATAGTGGATTTTTTGATAATAATAGACAAGGAGATACAGGCTTAAGTGCTTATTTGAAAGAAAATGGGGTTGACGAAATTTTTGTTTGTGGTTTAGCGGCAGATTACTGTGTAAAGTTCACCGTTTTGGACGGGCTGTCAGAAGGTTTTAAGACGCATTTGATTGTTGATGCGACCAAGGCTGTAAATATCCATCCCGATGACTTTGAAAAGTCGGTGGAAGAAATGAAGGCTGCTGGTGCTTCAATTGTGTCTTCAGTAGAAATTTAAACCGGACTAAGTCTTGTGATTTTTAACACATTTCAGGAATAGGATAGGGTTTATTTTTGTATAAAATTTCTTTATCTCCAACATTCAATAAAAGCAATTGCGTTATGAATCGATATTTATTTATTTGGATCATCATCTTGAATAGCTTCTTCAGCATTGATGTTAAGGCACAAAACAACAGAACTTGGGATGACAGTAATATTGGCTGGCACGCCTTTTTTGTGAATTATAAGATTAACAATACCCTTTCCTGGCATGGAGAGTTTCAGTGGCGCAGAACAGAATTTGTCAACGAGCCCCAGCAAAATCTCTATAGAACCGGATTGAACATTAAAGTTCATCCCAATGCTACAGTGAGACTTGGATATCTTTATGCAGATACCTATAGTTATGGTCAGATTCCGCTCAATAGTCTTGGAATGGAGTTTCCTGAGCACCGCACATATCAAATGTTAACCTTGACTAATCCAGTAGGTCTTTTTCAAGTTTCGCACAGGTTTATGCTTGAGCAAAGGTGGGTAGGCACATTTAGTAACAAGCAATTAGAAAAACCTGATAATTATATTTATTTGAATAGAGTTAGGTACATGGCAAGAGTTGATGTGCCTTTAAAAGGAAAGACTATTGTCAACAAAACCCCATATCTAGCTGCCTATGATGAATTGATGATTGGTTTTGGGAAAAATGTCAACCAGAATGTTTTTGACCAGAACAGGATCGGTATTTTGGGAGGCTACCGTTTTTCTGATCACATCAGAATTGAAGGGGGCTATTTCAACCAGTTGGTCCAGTTGGGAAGATTGGTTGATGGCAAAAATGTCTTTCAGGGAAATAAAGGTTATATCATCAACAGCTACTTTAATTTTTAAAACCTGAAACAAGGAATGATGGTGCTTCTTCGGTTCCTTTGATTTGGATCACCAAAGAGAAAGGAATACCTGATGGAAATCTCGTGGGCACCGGAAGATTGCCTAATGGTCATTTTGGATGCAGTGAAATCAAAGCTATACCCAATATCTAATCCGCTTTCCAAAGTTAAACCCAAGAGACCAACAAGAGCTTCATTGTTTGGAAGTTGGTATTTCACGGGGAATCCTCTGTACCAAATGCCAACCACAAGAGGTTGAAGAAATAATTGAGCACCAAGATCAAGTTGGTTGAATGGGTCCTGATGCTTGTAATTGAAGGCAAAAAACATAGACCTTTCTTGCCTGGAGTTGCTGAAATAATTATTGATAAATCCTTCACCCAAATCTACTTTGATCCCACCATGAGCCGAAAGTCTCATTGGTAATTTACTGATATTGCCATCTATGAAGGAAGTGTTTGGTTGGGTCAGGTGATGTCCAGAGACTCCAAGCCAATAGTTTTGCGTATGGAACAACATTCCAAAATTAAAATCAGCAAAGGAGTGCCTGTAGTCATCTGAAAAACTTTCACCGCTATCACCACTGATTGTTCCTCTATTGACGTCTAGCTGGGAACCGAAAACCAAATCCCCAAAATAAGCATCTCTTGTAATCCAGCTTGCTTGCCCACCAAATCTTAAGAAGGAGTCAAATCCTAATTTTAACCTGTAAGAATAAGTAAGACCAACTTCATTGGAACTCAATTTGGCCTTACTTTCTCTACTTGAGTTAAAAATTAGGCCTATACCACTATTGATATCAAACATATAGTGGTCAATGTAGGCGGAGTAGTTATGGAACGAATGGTCCAGACCAGGCCACTGGTTTCTATAATTTGCACCGATTCTTGTGAGATCCGATGCTCCAGTAAATGCCGGGTTTAGATATAAGGGAGCCGCATAAAATTGCGAATACTGAAAATCCTGAGCCAAAGTATTGACTCCAAGAAAAATCAAGAATAAAAGAATTGTTAACTTTTTCATTGCTAAAACTATAAAAGCCCTATTAAGATCATTTCTAATGGTTAATGGAAGAGTGTGAAAACACCCGTCATAGTTCCTGTTTCACCATCAATTGCCTGATATACAATTTTGTACACATAATTACCGTTTGGACTAAGTACACCTCTCAGTGTGCCATCCCAACCTTTATCTTCAACACTATAGCTGGAGTAAACCAATTCGCCCCACTTATTGAAAACATGCATTTCTAAGCCCACTATTCCTCTCATTTTAGGGAAGAAGGTATCGTTTAATCCATCTCCATTTGGAGTAAAGGCATTCGGTACCATGATCAGATGTGAAGCTAAGACTTCGACTTCTATACTGGCAGTGGACACACAGCCCAAAGCATCAAATGTCATCAATGTAATAGTATAAGTTCCTGGCTTGGTATAAGTATGCTGAGGATTCTGCTCATTACTCTTATTGCCATCCCCAAAATCCCATTCCCATGCGATTACATTTCCTTCTGTCTTATCAAGGAACTGTACTGGATCGTTGACCAGAATCTGTCCCTCAGTTCCTAGGGAGATGATGGTATAAGTGAAGTCAGCATCTGTAAATGCAACTGGCATGGTAACAGAGGTGATGGCTTCTGCCGTACAACCGTTTTTGTCAATGACAGTCACCATGAGGTCTCCATCTTCCATGAAAATGATCTCGTTTGTATTTTGCTGGCCTGTATTCCAAGAAATGATATAGTCACCACTTCCGCCTTTAATATCCACCCATGCTACACCTTTAAGGTCTCTGTTTTCACAATCCACATCAAAGGCAGTGTTGAGGCTGATCTCAAGTAATTCAGGTTCTTTGATCTCAAAAGTCTGCTCTGTTTGACAGCCATTATCATCAATTACAGTAACCTTATAAACACCTTTTGTCAAGTTGAACCTGTTGAGGTTTTCATTTTCAGGCTCGTCACTCCAGCTCACTTTGTAGGGTTGTATACCACCTGTGATATTGATATTGATAAATCCTTCAGTATCACCATTGCAAAGTAAATTTTCAGAGAATTCTGATTCAATGGCCAATGGTTGAGGTTCTGTAATGGTGTATGTAGCACCTGTAGAACAGCCATTTCTATCTGTAATCACCAAAGTGTAATCTCCTGGTTTCAGGTTTCTTAAATTTCTGCTGTTGGAACCATTAGACCATTGATAAGAATATGGAGGGGTACCACCTGCTACATTGATGGAGATGGAACCGTTGTTTTCTCCAGCGCAGGTTACATTTTCTACCATATCCGTGAAGGTCAGTAATTCCGGCTCCCTTATATTGTAAGTTGCAGTGATCGCACAACCTGCCTCATCTTCAACCCTTACTGAGTAATTTCCAGGAGTAAGGTTTCCTACAAAAAGTTGGTCTTCCACTCCATGGCTCCAGGTAATTTTAAAAGGACCTCTGCCTTCTATCACTGATATTTGGATTGATCCGTTGTTTCCTCCAAAGCAGGATACACTTTGTATGGCATCCAGATTGATTCTCCAATTTCCTGGAGTAGTGACTACTACACTGTCCTCAACTGTACAGCCATTGGCATCTGTAACAAATACGCTGTACTCTCCTGGAGTCAGGTTGCTGATGGTCGGGGTAGTAGCCCCATTTGACCATAAGTAAGTAAATGGTGCTGCACCTCCAATGACAGTTGCTCTGACTTCTCCTCTTTCATTTGGAGAACAGAGGTCAATTCTTCCTCCGAATTCTACTTGAAGAGGGGATGTCGCAGGAGGTACATTGAAGTTACCTGAAACTTCACAGCCATTGGCATCGGTGACAACTACTGAATAGTTGCCAGGTAGAATGCCCGTCAGATTTTGGTCAGTAGATCCATTTGACCACTGATAGGAGTATGGTGCAGTACCTCCAATTACTGTCAGAAGTAACTCGATTTGGTCATCTGCATTACAAAGCTGGGTAGTACTGATTCCTTCAATAGAAAGTATATCAGTTGGTTCACTGATCGTAAATGTTTCAGTGTAGAAGCAGGAATTATCATCAATGATAAATACGGTGTATTCTCCTGCTCTCAAATTTGTAAGCTCAGGTCCTGTTCTGCCATTACTCCAGGTAATTCTGTAATTACCAGCACCACCTTCTATATTTAATCTTATAGAACCATCGTTTCCGAATTTGCAGGAAACATCTTGAAGACTATCCACAGTTACTGTCAATGGTTCAGGTTCCGTAATTTCGTATGATTCAGTAATGATACATCCATTAGCATCCGTGATGGTAACTTCATAAATCCCTTGTGAAAGGTTGAATATAGACCTGGTGGTTTCTCCATTTGACCATTGGTAGGTATATGGAGCTGTACCTCCGGCCACAATCAAATTGATCGTGCCATTATCTTCACCTGCACATCTGATGTTGGTTTGGAATGCTTGTGCGAATAATGGTTCAGAAGGTTGGATCACCATGTATTCCCTTGTCCACTTACATCCGTTTTCATCGAGGATTTCTGCGATGTAAACACCGGCACTTAAGTTGGAAGCAGTAGCTCCAGTACCGACATTAGCACTTGTCACTTTGTTCTTCCAAGTAATCTGATAATTTTCAGTTTCACCATTGACATCAAGGGTGATAGAGCCGTCATTACCACCATAGCAATTCACATTGGTGATGGTTTCAGTAATGACTACTGGTTCTGGCTGTGTTATCACCACATTATCCCTTACACTACATCCATTGGCATCTGTAACGATAACCTCATAGATACCAGGTACCAATGAATTTCTTGTTGCCAGGATGTTGCCGTCCGACCATCTTACACTGTAAGGAGCTGTACCTCCTGTAATATTAAGTAGAGCTTGACCATTATTGGCTCCATAACAATTGATGTTAACCGAATCGATGCTTAAGGCAAGTGGTTGAGGTTCATTGATGATAACTTGCTTTTCATCAGAAGCACATCCATTTGAATCAACAATTGCAACTGTGTAGGTGCCTGCTTTAAGGCCGGAAACAGTAAGACCTGGATATTGAACATCATCAATGATCAGGAAATATTCAGGAGTACCACCCATGCCTTGTACCGTAATGCTGCCATTCTCTAAACCGAAACAGCTGATATCCACAATTTCAATGATGGTGAAATCAAGAGGCTCGGGATCATTGATCTGGAATTGCTCTGATATCTCGCAACCATTCTCATCTGTCACTACAACTGTGTATGTGCCAGCAGATAAGCCAGTAATATCTTTGGTATTGCCAATTGGTTGATTTTGGGAGTTGAACCATGTGAAAGTATATTCACCCGCGCCCCCTGTTACATTAATGCTGATTTCACCATCACTGCCACCGATGCAAGTGACATGGGTTATGTCGTGGTGGAAAATGTCAATGACAGTAGGGTTAGTAATGGTGATTGTCTGTATCCAAGAACAGCCTTCGCTGTCAAATACTTCAATGATGTGTGTGCCAGGTAAAACATCCGAAATGGTAATGAAACCTGAATTATCTACTGGATAATTTGTTCCGTTCAACACAGCATTATAATTTCCATTTCCTCCGGAAATTTCAAGGGTAATTTCTGACGTCCCGCCCACACAAAGTGCTTCTTCCAAATAAGTCATTCTTACTTGAAGAGGTTCTTCAGGTTGTTCGATTACGACTTGGATATTTTCCGATCTACAGGCACCGCTCAATACAAATGCAGTATAGGTGCCTGCACTCAATCCTGTTACAGTATTCCCTGACATTTCAACACCATTGAAGAAAATTCTATAAATGGTTGACGGCCCTCCAGATGGAGTAAAGGTCACGGTGCCATCCATGCCCCCAAAACAACTTATATCTGTGGTGACAGCATCCAAGAGAACCTGATCAGGTTGTGTGATTTCAACTGTTTGAACTACCGCATTACATCCTCCATCTGAAATGGTGTACCTATAGTAACCAGCTTCAAGATTTGAAATGGAAGTCTCATTGTCAAATTGAGGTAAGGAACTGAAATTAACATTATCTATTGCATATTCCCAAGAAACTTGATAAGGCCTCGTTCCGCCAGTAATCTGTAAGTTGATCTCGCTTTCCCCATCATAACAAGCGATAGGAGTAAAGGAGTGAGAAGCCTGAAGTGGAAGTGGCTGGCTCAAAATTCTTGGAGGAATATTGACTGTACATCCATTGGCATCAACAGCGGTAAAGGTGTAGTTGATGTTTGCTGAAAGGTTGTCGAATACGATTATTTCCCCTTCGTTAGCACTGAAGTTGTTCCCTTGGAAGGTGATAGTATAAGGCGCAGTACCACCTGTCAAAGCCAAAGATATAATTCCGTCTCCAGCCTCAAAGCAACTTAAATTTTGGAAGCTATAATGAGAAATCTGTACTGGATTTGATGGTTGATTAACCGTAATGGTGATCTCATCAGAGATACATCCTTTGACATTATCAATCGCATATGCGGTATAGGTTCCGGCAATTGCCTGGAATTGATTACCGAAAATCTGGTTTCCATTGACAAAATAAGTGAAGTTGGTAGAGGTTCCTGAAGTGGCAGTCAAAGTCACTCGGGCAGATCCACCAAAGCAGGTGATATCATTTGCCACATATGTTAATTGTACCGGTACCCCGTCAGCAATCACAATTTCATCAGAATTAGAGGTACAGTTGTTTAATTCCGTAACGGTGTATCTGTAGGTTCCTGCGGTAATATTATTCAGCCTTCTGGTAGTTGTTGGCAAAGTTTCCCAAGTACTGGTAGCAGTATTAAACCTTTCCCAAGTGTAGGTGTAGGGTTGGGTTCCTCCAGTTACGGTCAATTCTATAAAAGTAGTTCCACCTTCACAAAGCACAGTGCCCTGAGTATGATTCACAAAGAGCTCTTGAGGTTGGGTGATTTCAAAGGTTGCGGAAGCATCACAATTGTCATTCAGATCCCAAACCTGTAGGGTATAGCTTCCAGCAGGTAGGTTATTGAATGAATATGAAGTGCTACCATCCAAATTCGATAGGGTAGAAGAATAACCATTCAAACTGCTGATTTCTACTCTATAAACCGGACTGCCGCCAAGGATTTCGAATTGTACAGATCCAGAGTTTTCATTGTAACAGGCAGCATCTGTTTTGACCAAATTGAAAATTTCCAATGGTCTGTCAGAAGTTAGGATAGACACCAATACAGGATCGGAGAGACATCCTTGATCATCCGCAATTCTCACTTCATAATTACCCGCAGCCAGATTGTTTAAAGCAGTTTGGTTTCCTTGAGCAACACCATTTAAAAATACCGTGAAAGTTCTGCCCGGTTGCACTGTCGGTCCAAGGATATTGATTACTCCATCATTGGAACCAAAGCAGGAAATATCGATTTTACTAACCGTAAATTCAGGTTTCAAAGGAACAGTTATGGTAAATGTTCCATCCAAATCAGAACATCCTGTATCACCAACTTCCCAAGTGTAAGTACCAGGTGCTAGATCTTCGAAGGTAAAAGTACCCTCATTTTCATTTTCATAGGTAGCGATGATGCCGTTGCTTGCTGATCTTAGGGTAATGGTTTTGCCGAATTCACCCCCTGAAACTGTCAAGGTAAAGGATCCAAGGTCATCATAACAAACCGGTTGGATTACAGTTGGATTCACTGTAATCTGATCGGGTTCAGTAATGATGTAATCATCAGAGGTTAATTTGCAACCATCTGCAAAAGTTATTTCTAAATAGTAGGTGCCAGCAAAAAGATTGTTCAAAGAGCTTGTTGCAATGGCAACATCTCCAGTGTTTTCCTTTTTAAACCATTGAAAAGTTAAATTGGAAGTATCACCATACAACTCAAAGTTAATAATACCATCATTCAATCCATAACAGGAAACGTTTTGCTCCACATTGATTTCATAAGCTGGAGGATTCTGTTGGTTGATGATAATGGTAGAGAAATCCTCACATCCTCCAGCGTCTCTGACTTTTACATCATAAGTTCCAGCATCTAAGTTGCTTAAGAAAAGAGAATTAACGACTTCCCAATCTCCATTATGTAAAATGTAATAAGTATATCCAGGAGTGCCACCTGTAGCAGATAAAAAGATCAGACCATCAGATCCGGCACAAGTTACATCCTGAGAATTTACTGATAATTTTAGAGGAGCAGCAGGTCCAGGTACTCTGTAGATTTCAGAAACCAAACAAGAACCATTGTTGCTGTATTCAACTCTGTAGAAACCTGCACCTAATCCCGTCACAATATTAGTATTGGTAGCAATGATTTCATTTGTCTGAAGGTTGATCCATCTGATTTGTTCCTGACTAGGAATAGCTCCCGAAAAGCTTACTTCTATTGAACCGTTATTTTCAGTACAGCTTGGCTCTTCAATGTTTACCAAAGTAATATTCAAATCATCCGCACCACCAATGATGATGTCTTCAATTCTGACAGTACAACCGTTAGAATCCCTGACAGTCACTCCATAGGTGCCCTCACTTAAGTTTCTTGGATTTTGATTGATGAAGCCATGGTCCCAATTGAAAAAGTAAACCCCAGTACCACCTGTTACCTCAATAAATATTTTCCCGTCATTTCTTCCCGTACAGGACACATTTTCAACGCTTAAGATGCTTACCTGTAATTGTTCTGGAGCATTAAGTTCTATGATTTCTTCGCTGATACAATTGTTGGCATCTGTGACAATTACTTTATAGGTACCAGCGCCAATATTAGTCAGCGATTGTGAGCTTCCAGGGATCGGACTGAACACACCGGATCCATTATCTTTTTCCCATCTTATAGTATAGGAAGGAGTTCCTCCGGCAACTTGAATATTGATTCGGCCATCTGTAGAATCAAAACAATTTGGCTCCACCTTATTGAGTGTGCTTATTAAGATTGCAGAAGTTGGTTGGCTGATGATAATGTCATCCAATTCTTTCCAGCATCCATTTTCGTCTGTAACCCTAACAGTGTAAGAGCCAGCGGCAACATTTTGGAGATTTTGGGCAGTGGAAGTAAAGCCATTTGGGCCGATCCATTGGAAAGTATGGTTACCGGTACCACCTTGAACAAGTACGCTGATAGCGCCTGTTTCCTCTCCATGGCAAAGCACATCTACAGGAGAACCGTTAAGTTCCAAAGTCAATTCTGCTGTTGGAGGAATGGTGAAATTTCTAAGGACGTAACAATCATCACTGGTTCCTACATTGAATACTTTAACGGTGTATTCTCCTGGTCCAACATTAGAAAGTGTGGGATTTGTCGATAAGATATTGGTTAAATCACCAGCCCTGTACCATTCAATTCCAAGATTTCCTGAACCACCTGATGTTGAAATAGAAATGGAAGCATTTCCCTGTTCGAAGCAAGTTTCAGGAGTGATAATAGCATCCGAAATAATGATTTCTGGTAGGGAGTTGATGTCAAAAGTAAAATTGGTGCCCGCACAATTATTGGCATCTCTGATTTCTACTGTATATCCGGCACCATTTGTAAGGCCATCAATAAGGACATTGGTATCGTACGTAGTGATGAATGGACCACCATTGAAAGAATAGGCATACGGAAGCGTACCACCCGAAATCGTAAAGGCAACTGAACCTGTTTGATCACCGAAACAGGCAACCCCTGTAACCATAGGTGTTGACACTAAAAACTCATCCGGTGAAGTTATGGTGAATTCTCTTTCAACAGGACAATTGTTACTATCAGTTATGATAATTTTATAAGTTCCTGCTGAAAGATTATTGATGTTCAAACTGGTTTGACCTGGAATATTTGTGAAAACACCCCCAATTAATTGCTGCCATTGATAGCTCAAGGTTCCTGTTCCGCCATTTACCCTAAGTCCAGTTATAGAACCATTGTTATCTCCGTAACATTGTACATTGGTTATAACGACATTATTGTCATTGATATTGATTCTTGGAGGATTGGAGATGTTGACAATTTCTGTAATGCTACAAACACCTCCATAAGTAACTTGAACTGTGTACTGTCCAGCTGGAAGATTGTTGAATGTTAAGTCATTTCCAGTTCTTGTTTGACCATTTACCGTCACAGAGTAGCTTGTAGTATTATCTGCAATCTGAACCCTGATACTGCCATCTGCTCCACCGTAACATAATGGATTGGTCACTGATGTGGTCACATCTGGAGCTGGTGGGACAGGCACGAAGATTTCAAAAGTTTCTTCACAACCACCATTATCTCTTACTGTAACAGTGTTAAGACCTGCAGGTAACCTGGTTGCTGTAGCTGTCGTTTCCCCATTACTCCATCTGATTGTATATGTTCCTAGTCCACCGCTAAGATTAAACACCCTCGCGGATCCATCATTTGCGCCCACACAGGTAAGTCCTCGTAATAATTCGATTTGTCCGTTTAATGGCGCTTCAGGGGCCGTAATTGTAAAATTCAATACAATAGCACAACCTTCTCGGTCTGTTACAGTAACAGAATAATTTCCAGGAGCCAAATTATTGACAGTTCTGGTGGTTGCACCTGTACTCCACAAATAAGTATAATTTCCCCATCCACCTGAAGGATTGACTGTAGCAGATCCGTTGTTTTCACCAAAACAGGTAATCTGGGTTACAGAAACATTGGCATTGAAGGGTTGTGGCGCAGAGATGGTTACTCTAATAGTTTGACTACACTCTGGATAATTTACACCTCCATGTTTAACGATAATGGTATAATTACCGGCAGGTAGTCCTGTAAAAGTATGGGTCCCTGAATTCGCGCCAACAGGAATTACAAAATTCGAAACAATGGTATTGCCATTTGGACCAATAAGATCTACCCTCACTTCATTGGGAGGGAAGGCGAAATTGGAAACCAACCTGTTTACATCTAAAGTGATGGTACCGTTGGTGTCTCCCACACAAGAGATTGGAGTAGCTGTAGCTCTAAAATCCAACAGATTTTCTCTTCCTATTGTAAAAACAATTTCTGCCGGACAATCTCCTCGATATCTATCTTTAATTTCAAGGACATAATCTCCCGCTGGTAATTGGTCATATCTTATTTTTCCATCAGGTGCTATGATCCAATCAGTTACATAGTTTCTGTTGCCTCTCCTTCTCCTGATCCTAAATTCAACCTGTCCTTCAAAATCAATCAGATCTAATGCAATTCCACCATTGCTTTCACATGTTTCCGGGAATGTTGTGACATCCGGTGCCGGAGGAAGAACAATAGGGTCAACTTCTTCTATTTCTATTTCTGTGTATTCCTTACAGCCGCTGGCATCAATGACCTCAACCAAATACTTTCCAGCAGGGACATTGCTCAGGTTTATTTCTCGGTCTCTAGTATTGTATGTTCTAACCCTATTTCCCGATTCATCATAAAAATTGACTGTAAATCTAGGAATACCATTTACGATTGTACCATAAACGGTGGCTGTTGTTCCTCCACCGCAGCTTTGAACATCTTCATAAAATACATTGACTGTAAAACTTGTACTTCCTTTAAAAGTTGTAACTTCTGTATATACAGTTCCATTACTATCAGTAACTTCAAGATAATAATCCCCAGGTAATGCTCTTTCAATAGTACTGAATTCTGTAGGACCAAGATTAGCATCAACCTGAATGATGTTTCCATTATAAGTCCATACATAAGTATATGGTGCAACCCCTCCACGTACTCTGATTGATGCAGATTTTTCACATTCGGAAAAAATAAAAATATCACGGATGATTGGGGCAACTTGTCCATAAGAATTTAAAGACAATCCTAACCAACAGATAAAAATCTGGGTGATTAATAAAATTTTCTGGTAGTTTTTTCTCATACAAGTAAATTTTTTATTACCATCAGTTAAGTTCATCACTCCTCTTTTTTACTCTTTTCTCAAACTTTCACCTGGTTTTGTGATTTTCAAGAGAACTTATTTATTGGGTTTTATGCATTACATATCCAATAAATGGTTTTTTGTTTTTTGATATAAAATTTTATGTTTTTTGTTTACAGTAAAATTATATTCCTATCAAACATCATTTTTATTTAATTAATAGAATATAATTGTAAATCCAAAAAATAATTTGAAAAATAAAATTCTTTAAAATGAAGCTGAACTTTTGAAAACGAGTTTTTTTAGCTTGAAATCCAATAAGATATTGTATTGAGTATGAAGATTTTTTTTTGGATTTTCTTTTTGAGAAAGAATATTCTGGTAGATGTTACCAGTAGCGTGTATGATTAAAAATTCATATAAGTTTTTTGTGATTTCATAAATTGACTTTATCAAAGTTGGGAGGTCAATTTTAGATATTTTGGACACATATTCTTATCTATTTAAAATAAAAAGACATTAAAAAAGGGAGAAGTGCTTTACTAGCTTCTCCCTATCTTCACTTTAAGAATTTAATATTTGATAATCGTTTTTGGAGCTTTAGATCTGTAATGTATTTCATTAGATCATTTCTCAAAATTCAATCTGCTATATCAGGTCAATAACTTTTATCTTTTTCCCCCTGAACTCCCCAGATTCCCCCTGTTTAAGATTCCAAAGTGCAGCCACTAAAGGTGAATCTGGAGACACCAATTGATAATCAATCCCATCAAGACTGATCTTGCCAAAAGGTACGGAAACCCAAATATTTCCCATTTCAACCTTGAATAATGCTCCTTCTTGTACACTTTCCATCGGTTTCACCGGTACAGCATTCAGTTGATTGAGCATTACCTTGGAGGAAGACAACCTTTTTTCCAAAATATTTCTGGTCTGATGGATCATTTCCTGATGGGTTTCAAATTTATCCCCAGCAGAACTTTTTTCCTCTACTTCTGAAGATTCCTGAAGTTCAGTCAGTTGCCTTTGAATATCAGCAATCTGATCTTTAAGCATTGCTTGGCCTTTGGCCTGAAGCAATGTTTTGGTTTCGGATGTCGCTACTTTCATGGGTACAAAAGTCAACAAAAAAAACCTGATTTTAAAAATAGAATTCCTGACCGCGGGCTCTTTAGTGGAAAAAAAGAACAATTCTAACTGACAAGGTCGTATGATAAGTTTAGAATTGCCTGATTCACAGCGGAAATCAATTCGTCTTCTTTGCTTAGATCAATCCCCCAAAATTCCTCCTGAGTCAAAATACTGGTAACAATCTCTTCCATGTTTCCTTTTTTCCAAACAGCTTTGAAGAAGTCCAGGATTTCCTGCCCATCATTCAATGGTAAAGATTCTCCATTACATTCACCTCTATAAAATAAGATCAAAGCTGCCAGGGATTTCACCAGATTCTTTGGCCAGGTTCCGAAATTTTGGTGATATTCCACCATGCTCGGTAAAACCCTGACTTTGAATTTGGAGATAGAATTTAAGGCAATTGATGCAAGTTCATGTCTAATAAAAGGATTGCGGAATCTATCCAATACTTCATTGGCGTATTTTTTCAGTTCTTCACTTGGAAGGTCTAGAGTAGGAATGATCTCTTTAAAAATAGTTTCCCTAATGATTGCCCCCATTTCTTCATCTTCTATTGCTTCTCTTACGGTTCTTATTCCCTTGAGATAAGCTAATGGGACCATAGCTGTGTGGGCACCATTTAGAATTCTGACTTTTCTGGTTCTGAAAGGACTGAGGTCTTCAACAAATTTCACCTCAAGTTCTGCTTGATCAGCAGGGAATATTTCCCGCAAAGATTGAGGACCCTCGATTACCCAAAGATGGAAAGGCTCAGCCTTGACGATCATACTGTCCTCAAAACCAATTTTTTGTTGGATTTCGAATATGTTATCTTTTGGGAAGCCAGGTACAATCCTATCTACTAGCGTATTGTAAAATAAGTTGCTCTCTTCAATCCATTTATGAAAACCAATTGGTAAATCCCATAATTCAGCATATTGCAAAACGCATTTTTTGAGCATTTCACCGTTTTTGTCGATTAATTCGCAGGGTATGATGATCAATTTTTTTGAATGATTTCCATCGAAGATCTGGAATCTTTGATAGAGTAGGGCAGTAAGCTTTCCCGGAAATGTGTGGGGAACTGTATTTTCCTGCAAAATATCATTTGGGTCAAAAGTGATGCCTGCCTCGGTAGTATTGGAAATAACAAATTGTAAATCTGGATTTGCAGCCAAAGAAAGATATGCTTGATAATCCTGATAGGGATTGATTACGCCTTGTACACAGGTAATCAGCTTTAATTTATCTACTATTGCGCCATTTTGGATTCCCTGAAGTTGAAGGTGGTAAAGGCCATCCTGGTCATTCAGTTTTTCGCCCATTCCTTCGTTCAGCGGCTGAATGATTTGAATATCACCATCAAAACCGGCCTTTTCATTCATTTCATCTACCATCCAATCAACAAAACCTCTTAGAAAATTTCCTTCTCCAAACTGAAGAATTTTGACAGGACGTTTTTTTACAAACGTATTATTTCTATTCAATGTATTCATGCTTCAATGGGCCTGTTTCAATGCTGTAAATCGAAACCAAAATAGGTATTGGCATTATGGAAAGAGATATCGGAAACAATTTTACCCAACCAAGCTTCATCAGCCGGGAGTTCTCCATTCTCAACATCTTTTCCGATAAGGTTACATAAAATCCTTCTGAAATATTCATGCCTTGGGAATGAAAGGAAGCTCCTTGAATCGGTTAACATACCTATAAAACAGCTCAGAAGTCCCATGTTTGATAATGCGTTCAATTGTTTTTCCATGCCGTCTTTTTGGTCCAAAAACCACCAGCCGCTTCCAAATTGGATCTTCCCTTTGACTGATCCGTCATTAAAATTGCCCACCATAGTGGCCATTACCTCATTGTCTGCAGGGTTAAGGTTATATAAAATGGTTTTGGCCAACTGATCTGTTGAATCCAGCAAATTGAGGAAAGCACCCAATGCCTTTGCTTGGGAAAAGTCTCCAATAGAGTCAAAACCTGTATCAGGTCCCAAGACTCTCAACATACGGTCGTTCGTATTTCTCAAAGCTCCCAAGTGGAACTGTTGTGTCCATCCTTTTGCATGGTACATCTTGGAAAGTTCATAAAGGGTATGGAACTTGAAATACGCTACTTCTTCACTACTCAGTTTTTTTCCCAGGATCAATTTTTGGAAAAGGGAATCAATATGATAGGATCCTAGGGGGAAAAAATACAATTGTTCCAATCCGTGATCTGAGATTCTTCCTCCATTGGTATGGAAATATTCAACCCTGTTTTGAATCGCTTCCAAAAGGTCATCGTAGTGGAAAATTTCAACACCAGAGACAGCGGATAGCTGTTGCAAATATTTTTGGTAGGTTGTTGTGTTTTCAACTGCATAGGCTTTGTCAGGCCGGAATGCAGGAAGTAACCTTGGCTCAATATTCTCTTTTGCTGCTTTTTGGTGGTATTCCAAGGTATCTATTGGGTCATCTGTAGAGCAAACCAAGCGGACATTCATTTTTTGAAGTAATCCTCTGGTATAATAATCTGGGGATTGTAGCATGGAAGATGTTTCTTGAAAGATCTCTTCCGCGTTTTTTCCAGTCAAAAGCGCTTCAATTCCAAAATATCTCCTTAATTCCAAATGGGTCCAGTGATAAAGGGGATTCCTCATGGTGTATGGTACTGTTTCAGCCCATTTTTGGAATTTCTCTTGGTCAGAAGCATTACCGGTAATGTATTTTTCAGGAATCCCCAAGGTTCTCATGGCACGCCATTTATAATGGTCGCCTGCTAGCCATACTTCGGAAATGGTGTCGAATCTCCTGTTTTCCGCTATGTCCTTTGGAGAGAGATGGTTATGATAGTCTATTATGGGAAGTTTTGAGGCATACTCATGATAGAGAAGTCTGGAAAAATCATTTTCCAGTAAGAAGTCTTCTGAAAGGAATGCTTTTTTGGCATTAAACTGAGAAATCATGGAATAGTAATGTTTTGATTGAATAGGTTATTTTTTTGAGTTGACTTTCTAATGATCAACTCAGGTTTCAGGACGGTTTTTTGAGGAATATTATTATTCTTTTCTCCATTGAGCAATTCAAAGAAGGTCTCTGCTGTAATCCGTCCCATAGGAATACTTTTTTGGTCTACCGTGGTAATTGGTGGATCCGTGAAAGAGGTAAAAGGTTCATTTCCAAAACCTGCCAACATGACCTGTTCTGGAATTTTGAAACCTTTTTCTTTGAGCACCTGCATGGCGCCCATGACGGCATAGTCGGAACTGGAAAACACAGCATCCAATGCAATTCCTTTATTGATGATGTTTTCCATACTTTTTCTGCCATCTTCTAATTGCATATTACTTTCTTCGATCAGCTTGGGATCAAAAGGTATTTTATGGTCTTTCAAGGCGTCTTCATATCCTCTAAGCCTGTCCCGGTAGATGTTGATTTTTTTCGGTGAGGTGAAGTGGACAATTCTTTTACATCCTTGTTTGATTAGGTGCTCGGTCACTTGGTATGCCCCCAAATAGTCATCTATGACAACTTCACTTACTTCGAGCTCGTTGGTAGTTCTGTCAAAAAGCACTAAAGGAATGCCTTTGTCCAGGACTTTTTTGAAATGGTCAAACTTTTCGGTGTTTTTGCCGATGGAGGCAATTATTCCGTCAACGCGGGCGTTGAGGAGCGCTTCTACGGTATCGATTTCCTTTTTGTAATCTTCATAAGACTGGGAAATGATTACTTTGTAACCGAAATTATTAGCAATATCCTCAATACCTCTGACTACTGAAGAAAAGAAGTTTCTGTTGGCTGTAGGTACTACCACACCGATCAATTTACTTTTACCGCTTCTTAAGGCTGATGCAATATTGTTTGGCTGATAGTTGAGCTGTTTGGCCATTTTCAGCACCTGCTTCTTGGTGGCTTCAGATATCCTGGGATGGTCATTCAATGCCCTGGATACAGTAGAGGCAGTGATGTTCAGCTTTTCAGCGATATCATGTATGGTTGCTTTTCCTTTTTTCATTAAAAAAAATCTTTCAGACAAAGATAAGAAATTGTGTAATCGATTGCACAAAAATAAGATTTATTTAAAATTGCAAAGATCATTTTATGAGATCCAATTTTCTACGGCAAACAGGTACGGATTCAGATGGATGGATCAATCCAAAAAGAGAGTTTCTTTTCCAATGTTATAACGGAGATATGATCTAAATGAAAATTGCACTAATATTGAAGTGTTCCTGAATGCATTGGTGCAGCATTTGTATCCAAATGTTAAGGAAAATCCATCATCACAAAAAGTATTGTTATGTCAGCATTAGTATTAGTAGAAGTAAGTATCCACAATCCTGAATTATACGAAGAGTATAAGAAACATACGCTTGGCACCCTCCAAAAATATGGAGGAAAGTTTGTTGTCAGGGGAGCACAGACGGAGTCTTTGGAAGGAGATTGGAATCCACAACGTCTGGTGATATTGGAATTCCCTTCAGTCCAATCCGCTAAAGACTGGTGGTCTTCTCCGGAATATACCGTAGCCAAAAATATCAGGTACCGGGCTGCCCAATCAAAAATGTTGGTAGTCGAGAGTGTTGGTCCTGTTGGAGCGTAATGCAATCAGCAATGTTAGGGCACTTTATTCAAGTAGAGTGCCTTAATTTTTCAAAATGCATAAATTCAGATATCTTAGATTAAAAAGATGTACCTACTGACATGAAAATCCCTTATCCTGAGGTTCTGGAAGTTTTGGAAAATACCTTCCGAAAGTATGGCCTTGAAGCATCCAAATCCAACAAATGCGCACAGCTCTTCACCCAAGCAAGTTTAGATGGGGTACCTTCTCATGGGTTGGACAGGGTTCCGGTATTTTTGGAAATGATCAAAAAAGGCCGGATAAATCCAAATGCAGAGCCCTCAAGAATTGAAACCTTTGGTTTTTTTGAAAGGTGGAATGGGAATTTAGGACCAGGACCACTCAATGCCTTCCAAAGCATGGAAAGGGCAGTATATTTGGCTAAGGAATTTGGAATTGGATTAGTAGCACTTCAAAACACCAATCACTGGATGAGGGCAGGAAATTTTGGTTGGCAGGCTGCTGATGCCGGCTGTATTGGCATCTGCTTTACCAATACAAAACCCAATATGCCTGCTTGGGGAGGGAAGGAACCTAGACTCGGCAATAATCCATTGGTCATTGCAATTCCACGGGAGAAAGGACATGTGGTCTTGGATATCGCGATGTCCCAATTTTCATACGGTAAGATGAATATATACCTACGGGAAGGTAAGGCTATGCCTTTTGAGGCAGGATTTGACAGAGAAGGGAATCTTACCAAATCTCCGGCTGAAGTTATCGCTGAGGAGTTGGCTTTACCCATAGGATTATGGAAAGGAGCAGGCCTTTCTCTGGTTTTGGATATGTTGGCTTCGGTGATTTCAGGTGGACAGGCTACCCATCAGGTAGGTGCAAGCGGTGATGAATTTGGACTGTCGCAGGTATTTCTATGCCTGGACCCCGAAAGGCTGGGAATGCATGATTGGATAGATCAAAAATTGGATGAAATCATTAACAACCTTCATGATTCGGCAACTTTTTCAAACCAGCATGTCAGGTATCCTGGAGAACATATTTTAGCTATCCGCAAAAAAAACATAAAAGAAGGAGTGCCGGTAGATCCATCCGTCTGGGAAAAAATTCAGGGCTTTTTATCTTGAGATTCCAGGAAGTCATTCTTTAAAAAAAAGGTGGGAATATCAGTCTATTTGGATAAAAGGGATAAATGTGAAAATCCTGCATCTATAGAAAATCCTGCTTCGGGAGAAGCAGGATAGCTGAATCATTTCTTCCGGAAATATGGAATACAAGTGAAAATCATGCTTCGGGAGAAACAGGATAAAGAAAAGCTCAAGTTGAAAATTGAGTTTTGGAACTAGGGTTTTGCTTACAAAGAAACTCCTCTTTTCCAAGGTATAAAATCATCTTGATCGAGTATGGAAGCTTTGGTTTTGATCTCTCCGGAAGCAACTTTAATGATATATTCCAGAATTTCTTCTCCCATTTCAGGAATGGTTTTTTCTCCGGTAATAATTCCTCCTGTGTCAATATCAATGATGTCCGGAATTTTCTTCGCAAGGGTTGTATTAGAGGAGATTTTGATGACAGGAACAACGGGATTACCTGTAGGTGTTCCTAATCCAGTTGTAAAAAGGATGATGTTGGCACCAGATCCAGCCATTGCGGTGGTGCTTTCCACATCATTGCCCGGTGTGCAGAGTAGATTTAAACCTGGTTTTTTTACATATTCAGCATAATCCAAAACATCTGCAACTGGGGAAGCCCCCCCTTTTTTCGCAGCTCCGGAAGATTTCATGGCATCCGTGATCAGTCCGTCTTTGATGTTTCCCGGAGAAGGATTCATGTCAAAACCAGAGCCAACCGCTTCAGCAGCAGCGGCATAGGTCTTCATCAGTCCGCTGAATTTGGCTGCAATAACATCATCTTTACAGCGGTTGATCAGCTCCTGTTCGACACCGCACAACTCAGGAAACTCAGACAGTATTGTTGTCCCACCCAATGCCACTACAAGATCAGAGGCATGTCCAACAGCAGGATTGGCAGATATTCCAGAGAAACCATCAGAACCGCCACATTCCAGGCCAATGGTTAGTTTACTTAAAGGAGCAGGCGATCTTTGAAGTTGGTCAGCATCTATCATACCCAAAAAGGTCTTTTTAATGGCCCGGGATAATAATTGTGCTTCTGTACCTTCTTTTTGCTGTTCTAGGAGAATGAACGGTTTACTAAAATCAGGATTGATTTTGTCTAATTTCTCTTTCAATATAGCTGGCTGGGCATTTTGGCAACCCAAACTCAGAATAGTAGCACCTGCGACATTCGGATTGTTCATATATCCGGCAAACAGTGCACAGAGCATTTCCGAGTCTTGTCTGATACCTCCGCAACCACCATTATGGGTCAAAAATTTAATACCATCAATGTTCTGAAATAATTTGCTTTGGTTGGTTATCGTTTCCTCTTCTACGATTAATTGTTCTATTTCTGATTTTTTGCCACTGTTGTATAATGAAGCCATTTGTTTCACCAAAGACTTGTAGGCATTTGGTTTACTGAAACCCAATTCCTCCACAAAGGCTTCCTTGATGACGTCCACATTTCTGTTTTGACAAAAAACCAATGGAATCACCAACCAATAATTAGCAGTCCCAACCTGGCCATCAGGGCGGTGGTAGCCCAAGAATGTTTTTTCTTTGAATCTGTTTATGTCCGGAGCTTCCCAATGGTAATCCATGGATTTTGTTCCAAATGAATTGGCTTCATGGGCTACATTTTCGGTAGTCAGTATTCCTCCCGTTGGAATAGGGGATTTGGCCCTCCCCACGATGGAACCATACATAAATACTAGTTCTCCTTGTTTCAAATTATGCATTGAAAATTTATGTTTCGCAGGCACATGATTTATCAGAGTGATGGTATTCTTTCCAAAAACAACTTTTTCTCCTTTCTTTAAGTCCGTTAATGCTACTAATACATTATCTTTTGGATGAATTTGCAAAATCTTATGGTTCATTGAAATTTTTACATAAATTGCGCAATCGATTGCACAATTTATGTAAAAGAAAAATAAAAAAGAAACTTAAAGTGATTATTTTCAGGAAAGATTTGATAGTCAAATATGAATAAGAAAGTGCTTACCATTGGAGATGTCATGATGCGTCTCAGTACACAGGGAAATGAACGATTCTTACAGGCCAATTCCTATAATGTGGTCTTCGGAGGAGCAGAAGCCAATGTTGCTGTTTCTTTGGCCCAGTGGGATATTGACGCTTATCATATGACTGTTTTTCCTGATCATGATTTGGGAATGACTGCAATTCGCTATTTGAGGCAGGTCGGGGTAAAAACGGACCATATATTTTTTGGACCTGGGAGATTAGGGCTTTACTTTTTGGAGAATGGCGCTATGCAGAGACCTTCCAAAATCATATACGATAGATTTGATTCCGCTTTTGCCAATTTTGAAGGGAAAGGCTTGGACTGGATTAAGATGTTAGAAGGAGTTGATTGCTTTCACTGGACGGGTATTACGCCGGCTTTATCACAAAATGCCGCAGATATGCTTCTTGAAGCTTTAAAAGCAGCCAAAAATCTTGGGGTTTTGGTGAGTGGTGACATCAATTACAGGAGGAATTTGTGGCAATACGGGAAAGGACCTCTTGACATCATGCCCGAGTTGATAAGGTATACGGATGTAATAGTGGCTGGTTTGACGGATTTTGAAAACTGCATGGATATTATAGAACCGGATTATGAAGATGCCTGTCGTCAAGCAATGAAAGATTTTCCCCAGTTAAAATACATCACCACTACAGAACGAAACAGTATTTCTGCAAGCCATAATCAATTGCAGGGTTGGCTGTGGAATGGAAAAGAGATACTCAAATCCAAAAATTATGATATGCCCCATATAGTGGATAGAATAGGAGGAGGGGATGCTTATATGGCAGGTTTAATCTATGGCATGTTGCACTTTCCTGACCAGACGGCGCTGGAATTTGCCACTTCTGCTTCAGTTCTCAAACATAGTATTGTCGGCGATGCGAATTTGGTGACAAAGGAGGAAGTATTGGATTTGATGAAAGGGGAAAATGTGGGCAGGTTGTTGCGATAAAGGTTTGAAGATTAAGCAGCCCATCAGTAAAGAAATGAAAACGACTCTTGAATTAATTTAGACAGAAGATATTGCCATAGCGCTATGAATTTTAATAGTCAACAGATTATTGACCAAATGACCCAATCAGGAATGATTCCTGTGTTTAATCATCAGGACATTTTGGTCGCCCAAAAAGTACTTGATGTGGCGTACCATGCTGGTGTCAGGGTTTTTGAATTCACCAACAGGGAATTCAATGCATTTGAGGTTTTCAAGGAATTGAAGTTGTACGCTGAAAAATACCCTGATCTTTTGCTTGGAATCGGAACGATCTTTACTGCAGAAGATGCTCAAAAATTCCATCTCATAGGAGCAGATTTTATTGTTTCCCCAGCCTTGGTTCCTGAGTTGGCTCAGTATTGTCAAATGAAAGGGATTTTCTGGATTCCTGGCTGTGCGACTGTGACAGAAGTGTATGCGGCCAAGTCATTAGGAGCTTCTTTGATCAAGGCCTTTCCTGGTAATTTATTGGGTCCGGCATTTATCAAAGCGGTTTTATCAGTCATTCCCGATGTCAAAATGATGCCGACTGGTGGGGTGGAACCCAATCATCAAAATTTGAAAGCATGGTTTGATGCAGGAGTGTCTTGTGTGGGAATGGGCTCACAGCTTTTTGATAAAAAAGCTATAGAAAATGGTGATTTTAGTTTGTTGGAAGCAAGGATTAAGGAAATTTTGAACATTATTCAATCTTTTTAAAAATGAGAAATCACTTCCAAAAGTACTTTCAAAGTAGCCTGATTAAGATACTGTTCTTCTCGGTCATGTTGGTTTTTTCAACCTGCAAAGGTCCAGGAGGAGTCAGGGTAATCAAACTTGGCCATGGGCTTGGGGTAACACACCCTGTGCATGAAGCCATGGAGTTTATGGCCAAGTTGGTTGAGGAAAAATCTGAGGGTAATGTGGAGATCAGGATATATCCCAACCAACAATTAGGGACAGAAAGGGAGTTAGTCGAATTACTTCAAATTGGAAGTTTGGGAATGACTAAGGTATCTTCTGCGACTTTGGAGAGTTTTGCACCTAAGATTCAGGTACTTTCAATGCCTTACCTTTTCAGAGACGATGCCCATAGAGATAAAGTTTTGAAAGGTGATATTGGAAAGCAACTGCTTTTGGAGGGTGAAAAATACTGGTTGCGGGGTCTTTGTTATTATGATGCAGGGAAAAGAAGTTTTTATTCCAAAACCAAACCTGTGGATACACCAGAAGATCTTAAAGGCTTAAAAATCCGTACTCTAGAGAGCAATATGGCCATCAATATGATCAAAAGCTTTGGCAGTTCTCCAACTCCTGTTTCTTATGGTGAACTCTACACCGCATTACAGCAGGGTATAGTAGATGGAGCTGAAAACAATCCGCCAAGCCTTTATACTTCCCGACATTATGAGGTATGTAAATTTTATTCAGTGAATGAACATACAGCTGTACCTGATGTCCTGATTATCAGTACAAAGGTGTGGAATACACTTGATGAAGAGGAGAAAAGATGGATCCAGGAAGCTGCAGATGAATCAGCTGTTTTTCAATACCAGCTTTGGGCTGAGTCCGTGGAAGAATCTTATCGGGAACTAAAAAAGGCAGGTGTAACGATCACATTTCCAGATCAAAAACCTTTCAGGGAAGCTGTAGAAAGTCTTTACGAAAACGTCAAAGTGGTGCAACCGGAAATGTATAAAATGGTAGAGAAAATCAGAGAGCTGGAATGATTCTGAATGGAGAATGAAAAATTAAGAATTGGTGTATGTCCCTAATATAATGAGAGAGAATTAAGAAAAGTCAATTTAGTTAACAATGACCCAAACCAATTTCAAAACTAAGCTGGATAATTTTGTCGCCTGGACGTTGATATTACTGATGGGATTGATGGTTATCAATGTTACCTGGCAGGTTTTGTCCAGGTATGTAGTCCAAAATCCAAGTTCTTTTACTGATGAACTGTCCAGATATATGTTGATTTGGCTGGGTATGTTGGGTGCTGCTTTTGTGGCTGGAAAAGACCAGCACTTGGCCATTGATATTCTACCTAAGAAGCTTACCGGAAAGCCAAAATTGAAATTGTTGATACTGATCAATACATTAGTTTTACTTTTTGCTTTGATTGCCATGGTTTTAGGAGGAGGCAATCTGGTTTACATTACCTACATTTTGGAGCAAAAATCAGCCACTTTACAGATTCCCTTAGCATACATTTACACCATAGTACCTATCAGTGGGATTTTGGTGGTGTATTATCAGATTTTTCAAATTTTATCACATCTAAAGGATCTTAAAGCCTAATATCATGGAATATATTAGTATCATAATACTGGTTTTATCTTTCATTACATTAATGGGCATTGGTGTTCCTGTGGCCTGGAGTTTGGGGATTTCCGGTCTGATTACGCTGATGGTGACAGTGGCAGCTGTACCATCTGCTACCACTATTGCCCAGAGAATGGGTACTTCATTGGACAGCTTTGCCTTGTTGGCAATTCCTTTTTTTGTGCTGGCGGGAGAAATCATGAATAAAGGTGGGATAGCCAACCGTCTGATCGAACTGGCAAAAGCAATGACAGGAAAACTTCCAGGAGGATTGCTTTATGTCAATATCATTGCAGCCATGCTTTTCGGGGCGATTGCCGGATCTGCTGCTGCAGCGGTTTCAGCGATTGGTGGCATTTTAGGAAAAAGAATGGATGCGGAAGGCTATCCAAAAGGATTATCTACAGCTGTAAACATTACTTCATCTACCACAGGTCTGATTATACCACCATCCAATATTTTGATCGTTTATTCTTTGGCATCAGGAGGAGTTTCCATTGCGGCTTTGTTTGTGGCAGGTTATTTACCGGGAATTTTCATCGGATTGATTCTGATGCTTACCGCTGCAATTTTTATTAAAAAACACAATCTTCCTCCTGGAGAAAGAACCTCTTCTAAAGAGTTGATTTCAAAATCGCTCAGGGCTTTACCTTCTCTGATGTTGTTGGTCATTGTGATCGGAGGAATAGTAGGAGGAATTTTTACCGCTACTGAAGCATCTGCAATTGCCGTGGTGTACACTTTGGTCTTGTCTTTTTATTATAAAGAATTGAAATGGAAAGAAATTCCTGCCATTTTATTAAAATCCAGCGAGACAACAGCCATTGTGATGTTGTTGATTGCGACTTCTATGAGCATGTCCTGGGTAATGTCAAGCGAAGATATTCCCCAATCTATCAGCTCTTATCTTTTGACTTTGAGTGATAATATTTTCGTCATCCTGATTATTATCAATTTATTGTTATTGTTTGTGGGGATTTTTATGGATATGACACCTGCCGTGTTGATTTTCACTCCAATTTTTCTCCCAATAGTCACTTCTATGGGCGTTGATCCAGTTCATTTTGGGATTATTATGATTCTAAACCTGTGTATTGGCCTCTGCACGCCGCCTGTAGGGTCGGTTTTATTCCTAGGGGTACAAGTAGCTGGTATCAGTATACAAAAAGCTGTCAAGCCGATGATTCCATTCTTTGTCGCGATGATTATAGGGCTGATTGTAGTGACCCTTTGGCCAGGTCTGACTTTGTGGTTGCCCAGGTTGTTTGGGCTGTAATCCGATAATTGGCTTGTGTGTCTAAATTAAAGGTTTATTTTTCAATACCTTTAGGATGTTGAATCAATGAAATGGAAGAATGCGGCATATTTTGTTCACTTGCTTTTTGATATTGTTATGTCATTCCAAATTGAATGCTCAAGCACAGTTGATGACGGAAAGTTGGTGGGGACTGATGACTTCCGGTCAAATTGCCGATAAATGGTCACTTTGGTTGGATACCCATTATGTACCAGAACTTTTTCTCATTGGTAGAGGAGTTTTTACTTATCATACCGCCGATGAAAAATTTAATTTCACCGCTGGTTACGCCCATTTGCAGCTGACGACACCTTTTTCAGAAGGGGATTTAATCAGACCGGAAAGAAGACCTTGGGGGCAGGTGATCATGAGGTTACCGAGTAGTCAAGGGTATAATGTCAGTTTCAGGTTCCGTTATGATGCCCGGTTTAGACAAAGCTTTGATGAACTTCAGTTGACCGATGGCCACGATTTCAACCATCGTCTTAGGTTCAATAATAGTATTCGGTATCAATTTAAAAGACTGGACAAGATAAAAACAGCATTATCTGCCAGTTTCGTGAATGAAACATTGTTTACCTTAGGTCCTGATCGGGTGGATATTCCTTTTGAGCACAGGGTATTTTTGTTATTAGGAATTCAAAGGGGTGGAAGTACCCTTTCACCAGGTTACCATATCCGCTTCCAGAATACTTCCACATCTCAGGTAAGGATAGTCCATGGTTTTGTATTATGGATTAATTTCAATTACCAATTCAAAAACCTGAGACGTCATTTCCTTCGGGAATTTCCAATAGACAAGATTTGATTGGGATTTCTGAACTGATTCATGATTGATAATTATCGAGAATTCAATATTGTTTAAGAATCCCTTCTTCCAACATTCTTTCTAAAACTACGGTAGAAAATTCCGAAGAGAATTGGTTAAGAGAAGAAGGGTTTAGCGTTTTGGATTGGGCTGACCAGATCAATAATTCTGATTTTGCGTCATAGAGGTTGATTTCGATGATATATTTGTTGTCTTCCACCACATAACCGGGAGTAGCCATCATAGGGTAGTGATAGATCCAATAGCCTCCAAATGTCCCTCTTCTTCCCCAGCTCCAACCTTGCATGATCATCGGGTTGTACATCATAGTACCTGGCACATACCTTTCCTCGCTCTGATGGTCGATCAAAGTCATCGTCAATATCCCATCGAAACCATTTTGAGATACGATCTCCATGATTTGTTCTTCATCCAGCTCAGATTTCTGCCAGATGGTAGGTTTGATTTTTTCGCTGCTGATTTCTGAGGAAATATTGAGAATTTTGAGCTTTTCTCTGAAATCATTTTCTACAGTCTGTCTAGCCTGTATATTGTCAACAATGGCAGCGATAAACAGGTTGTGATAGCCATCGATGCTTCTTTCCGGACTGGTCCAGGACCCTGTGATTTTTGTGGCAGGGGAACAAGCATAAAATAATGCTAAAATGCCAACACTGATAATTGAAGTGAGTTGAAATTTCATTTTGTGTTCTTTTTTGGAAAAATGGATATAGAGTAGTGTTTCAATAGTTACTGATAACTTACTGGTCAATTCAAAGATTTATTTTCCAGTTCCAAAGGCGAACTTCTAATAAAGATTAAGAAGATTTTTCCGATTAGGCAGGTACTTCTTCAAAGAGCAAATGCAACTTTTAGGTATATTTTTTTTTAGTGTTTAACTTGAGGTTTTAAGGGTTTAAACTCTATTAAATTTACGATACTTTGGCTAGCCATACAAGGTAATTATCAGACATTTTAGTGAATTTAAGTCGAAATATTTTGACTTTCATAAGCCTATTTTACCAAGAAATTGTTTCAATATCTCATCTTTTATAGGGCAGTATTCTCCAGATATATACCTTCCTACTAAATCAGAATCAGGGCTACTGCAACTTTACAATTTCATATCCATGTTGTTTTGGTTAACTTGCTGGCATCAAACCGATTTTACTTGATTGTTAGGATGAAAAAGAACGAATTGAATAAGGAAATGCAATCTGCACTCCAGGATAAGGGCCTGGATAAAAAAGAAGTTCAGAATGTGTTAGTTGAAGATGCACGTACAGGTCTGGATGTAGAAACGCTAAAAAAAGCGATATTGAATAACCTTTTTTATGTTCAGGGTAAGTATCCTGAAATCGCCACACGTAATGACTATTACATGGCTCTAGCCTATACTGTGAGGGACAGGCTTTTGCAGAGGTGGGTTGCATCTGTGAAGCAATATCTGGAAGGAAAGCATAGAATAGTATCCTATCTGTCGGCAGAATATCTTCTTGGTCCTCATTTGGGAAATAACCTTGTCAATCTTGGCATTTACAAAGAAGCAGAGCAGGCCCTTCATGAAATGGGACTAAATCTGGATTGGCTTATCGAAAAGGAGATAGAACCTGGTTTGGGAAATGGGGGGCTTGGTAGGTTGGCCGCCTGTTATATGGACTCTCTTGCCACTTTGGAGGTTCCTGCTATCGGATATGGAATACGTTATCAGTTCGGGATTTTTGAGCAGGATATCCGTGATGGTTGGCAAGTAGAAGATACAGATAACTGGCTAAGAAGGGGTAACCCATGGGAAATTGCAAGGCGTGAAATCAGCTATGACATCAAACTCGGGGGCTATGTTCAGCATTATATGGATAGGGACGGGAAATTCAGAACTATCTGGACCCCTGATCTGATTGTTAAAGGAGTTGCTTATGATACACCCATCGTAGGCTATAAAGTTAATACCACAAATACCCTTAGACTTTGGAAATCAGAAGCGCCTAACTCTTTTGATTTTCAGTCTTTTAACTCTGGAGATTATAGCAACGCCGTAAATCAAAAGATTATTTGTGAAAATATCAGCAAAGTCCTTTATCCGAATGATGAAACCAGAAGTGGTAAGGTTCTAAGATTGCAGCAACAGTACTTTTTTGTTTCCTGCTCTTTACAGGATATGATTGGTATTCATTTGAGGCAAGGAGAGCGTATTGAGGATTTTCAAACCACTTTTGCTGTTCAGCTAAATGACACTCACCCTGCGGTAGCTATTGCTGAAATGATGCGTTTACTGGTTGATGAATATGATTTGGAGTGGGTGGATGCCTGGAGAGTTACTACCAGAACATTTGCGTATACCAATCATACCTTGTTGCCTGAAGCACTGGAAAAATGGGATATGGAACTATTTGCGTCCGTTTTACCGCGTCACTTGGAAATCATACAGGAAATCAATAGAAGATTTTTGGATGAGGTGACTGTCAGAGTCTATGGAGATCAGGAAAAAATCAGCAGCTTATCCATCATCGGTGAAGGTCCAAGGAGGTATATCAAAATGGCCAACCTTGCATGTGCTGGTAGTTTCGCCATCAATGGTGTGGCAGCGCTGCATACAGAGCTCCTAAAGCAAACTGTACTCAAAGATTGGTATGCGCTATCACCTGAGAAATTCAGCAACAAAACGAATGGTGTCACCCCTAGAAGGTGGATGGTTCTCAGTAATCCTAAACTTACTGAGCTGATCAGTAGCAAAATTGGAGAAAATTGGATCAAGCATCTGGATGAACTGAAAAATTTGGAAAAATTTGCCGATGATCCTGAGTTTCTTCAACAATGGATGGATGTCAAATTGGAAATGAAAACCCAATTGGCTCAAAGAATTGTGAATAGGACAAATATCAAAGTTGACCCAGAGTCAATTTTTGACATCCAAGTGAAAAGGATCCATGAATACAAGCGTCAGCATTTGAATATCCTGCATGTCATTACGCTCTATAATAGGATTAAGCAGAACCCTGAAGCGGAAATTGTTCCAAGGACATTTGTTTTTGCAGGTAAAGCTGCTCCTGGCTATAAGCAGGCCAAATTAATCATCAAATTGATCAATTCGGTAGGAGAAATTGTAAATAAGGATCCAGATGTAAAGGGAAGGCTGAAAGTGGTGTTTTATCCAAATTATAATGTCACCAATGCCCAAAAGATCTATCCAGCAGCAGATTTATCTGAACAGATTTCCACAGCAGGTAAGGAAGCTTCAGGTACAGGGAATATGAAGTTATCTTTGAACGGCGCATTGACTATCGGTACCTTAGATGGTGCCAATGTGGAAATCAGGGAATGCGTAGGAGAGGAGAACTTTTTCCTTTTTGGATTGACTGCGGAAGAGGTAGAAAACACGAAATCGGATGGGTATAATCCGTTTCATTTTTATGAAAACAACCCAAATTTGAAGCTTGCTTTGGATCAAATATCGAATGGGTATTTTTCTCATTTGGATGATACGATATTCAAAGATTTGATCAATTCATTGCTTTATGACGATCAATTTATGGTATTGGCAGATTATCAGTCATATGTGGATTGTCAAGATCAGGTGGCAGAGGCTTTTAAAGACAAGGTTAAATGGGCCAGGATGTCTATTCTCAATGTAGCCAGAATGGGTAAATTTTCCAGTGATAGGAGTATACGTGAGTATTGCGATGAAATCTGGAAAGTAAAATCTGTTCCGGTTACACTTAACGGTACATCCAGTAAATAACTTATGCAGTTTTAGGTGTTATTAAGACGAGGCTGTCTCATAAATTTGGACAGCCTCTTTTTTATTCGGTCAGGTATCTGAATCAAATTCCTTAAAGCCAAATCTCAGAGATTTCATATGACTTATGGCACAACCTCTTTTTGTTCAAAACAGATCAAGAATTTTGTACTCTTGGTCTTTGAATGAGAATTTATCTCCTTTTCTTTTTCCTTTCATTTCCTGAAAGAGTGGGCTTTCGGTTGACAATCCGAAAATCTTGATGCCTTCGACTTCAAATTGTTCTATACTGGCCGAAACAAAGAAATTCATTTTATCTGTGACCACGACAGAACCTAAAATCACCTCGTCATGGATATCTTCAATTCCTGGTAACATATTGTTCAATAAGGTCATTTCATCATTGGCAAAGCTCACCTGATTACCGATAAGATTGGCTTTTTGGATCTGTTCAGTTTTAAATCCCTGAAGGGACATATCGGATTCATCTTCATTGATTATTTCTTCATTGCCAAGTAGCTCTTTGATGCTATTTTGCAAATCATCAATTACTGATTGATGTTTTTTGATGCTGGCTTCCAGTAGTTTTCTTTTGAATTCCGCATGTTCGACTTTAAATATTTTCGTCTTCATAGTAGGATTGATTTAAGAATGGATAAACCTGTCGTTATTTTTTTTCTGTTAGTTGGACTTTTCTTTTTCCCATTTTTCCAAAAATGAGATTGTTTCTTCATCTGAGAGATTATAAAAGTTATCATAAACTTGAGAAACAGCTCTATACTCAATAGGTGTTTCCAGAATGATTACATCATCCACCATTTTAAGCAGTTTTTGGTGCATGCCTTGACCAGCTACCGGTGCAGCTACCACGATTTTTTTAGCATGTTTGTTTTTACAAAACATAATCGTCGCAAAAAGGGTAGCTCCAGTGGCAATACCATCATCTACAAGGATTACTAGACGGTCTTTTACTTCCGGAAAAGAGGCTCCTTTTCTAAACTGCTGTATCCTTCTTTTGATTTCTGTTTTTTGTTCTACAATGATATTTTGGATTTCTTCCTTCGAAACCTCTTCCGATCCAATGGAACTCAAATAGATACTGCCATCTTCTGCAATAGCACCAATAGCATACTCCGGATTCTGTGGGTGACCTATTTTCCGTGTGATTACCAGGGACATCTCTGCTTTCAGATGCTTTGCTACATAATAAGCTGTTTCTACCCCACCACGTGGAATGCCGATAATCAGGGGAGCCTGGTCTCTGAATTTTTCCAGACTATGACCTAGTTGAATGGCTGCATCTTTCCGATCTTTGAACATGGCTAATGGATTTATAGGATCTATTTAAACTTTACGCATAGTCAATGATTGATTTGGAGTCTGTTTTTGGCTAATGAGGAATTTTTGAAACCATTCTCCTGATATCTGTGAGATAAGTTCTAATTTTCCCGGCTCTTCAAATAAATGAGTAGCCCCTTCAATTATTTTTATTTCCTTTTCTGCAGGTATTTTTTCAAATGCTATCTGATTTAGCTCCTTTACCTCAGTGTCTAGATCACCTACGATTAAAAGAGTAGGGGCTTTGACTTTTTGGAGTACATGTAAAGCTAGGTCTGGCCTACCTCCGCGAGAAACGACAGCTTTTATTTTGTCCTGCAACTTGCTTGCCGCTATCAATGCAGATGCAGCTCCTGTACTTGAACCAAAATAGGCACAAGGTATCTTGGCCAATGATGGCACGTTGATCAAAAAATTAGTGACTTTTATTAATCGCTCTGATAATAAAGGAATATCAAACCTGAGCTGATAATCAGAATCTTCTTCTTTGGTCAAGAGGTCAAAAAGGAAAGTCCCAAATCCCAGTTTGTTAAGGTACTGGGCCACCAGATTATTTCTTGGGCTGAATCTGCTACTGCCACTGCCGTGACTGAAAATGATAATGCCTTTAGGATTTTCCGGTAAGGATAAATCACCATCAAGCAAGACATTATCCACTTTGATTTTTAAATGTTCCATCCTTATACCCTTTCATTTATAAATCTTAAAAATTACAGATAATCAATACTTTAAATATACCTATTTAAACCCTGATATTTTATGACTTTTGTTACTTTTCAAATATTTTTTTGCGTAATTCTACCGAAGACAAATTCTATCTTAAAGCAGTTTTTCTTTTGGCTAAAAACTTTCTGAATGCGCATATAAGACGGGTTTCTGATGTTTGCTTGAAAATTTTTTTATCTAATCAAATCAAGAAATAGATAAAAAAAACCATGGCAGATGCCATGGGCTTGTTCTTGTAAAGCGGAAATCTTTTTTGGATCAATTATCCTTGATCACGTTGCTTCTTTTTCCATATTTTGAAGGGGAGGATTTAGTTTCCGTCATTTTATCTCTGGACTCTGTTCTCGGTTGACTTTTAGTCTCCTTGTTTTCCAAATTTTCCTTTTTTGGGGGGAATTTCTTCTTGTTTCCAGAACCCTTATTGTTTTTCTTAAATGATGGTTTATTGCTGCTTCTTCCCTTTGAAGTTCCGTATTCTGGTCCTTTTTCAAAACCATCGGGAAGAGGGAGCTTGGTGATTTCCATGCCTATCAGTTCTTCAATTCTTTTGAATTTATACTGGTCTTTTTCATTAATAAATGTAATGGCTTCACCTTTACTATCTGCTCTGGCAGTTCTTCCTACACGGTGTACATAATCTTCAGGATCATTTGGCGTATCAAAGTTGATGACGAGTTCAATCCCGACTACATCAATACCTCTGGAAATGATATCAGTGCCAATCAGTATTTTAAGGGATTTGTTCTTGAATCTTGACATGATTTCCTCCCGCTCAGCTTGTTCAAGGTCGGAGTGAAATGCTTCAATTTCAAAACTCTTTTTGAGGGATTTGTACAGACTCTTCACTTTTTCCTTTGTCGAAGCAAAAATGATCACTGCTTCATAATCCTTTTGGTTCAGCACATGTTTCACCAATTCTTCTTTTTGGGAATCATAGGCCAAATATGCCGCTTGGGTAACACCTTCAGCAGTCTTGCCTAAGGCCAGACTTATTTCTTCCGGATTATTGAGCAGTTGCTTAGAAAACTGACGGATTTTAGGAGGCATCGTAGCGGAAAAGAGGATAGTCTGTCTATCCTTTGGCAGGTAATTGACTATTTTCAGGATATCATCCGAAAATCCCATATCCAACATTCGATCTGCTTCGTCAAGGATCAGGTGTTTGATGTTGTCAAACTTAATCTTACCTCCTTGAAGCAATGCGATTAATCTTCCTGGAGTGGCAACAATGATTTCAGCTCCGGTTTCCAAGGCTTTCTTTTGCTGCTCCCACACGATACCGTCTCCGCCGCCATAGACTGGAATTGAACTAATTCCAAGAAAATAGGCAAATCCCTGTATCTGCTGGTCGATTTGTTGAGCCAATTCACGGGTAGGAGCAAGGATTAGGGTGTCCAGTCCAGATGACCCTGACGCTGCAATTTTATGTAGTATTGGTAATACAAATGCTGCTGTTTTTCCTGTCCCTGTCTGGGCGCAGGCAATCAGATCCTTTCCTTCCATAATTACGGGAATGGCCGATTCTTGTATAGGGGTTGGTTTTTCGAACCCCATGGCATCTAAACCTTCTTTGAGGCCAGATTCAAAATTAAATTGATCAAAATTCAATGCGATAACGATTAAATGTAAACATATGCCCATGCAATAAGGGCGAATTGAAGTGGTAATCTAAGCAAAAGCATCCATTTGGGAATTCCCTTGGATCCTTTTTGGTACATATAAATATTGGCAGGAAAAACAGCCAAAAGAAGTAAAATTATACAAATGGCTGAAAATGACCTTGTTGATTCAAATAACAATCCAACACCAAAAATAATTTCAAATGCACCGGTAATTAAATTGAGCAGCTCTGGTTTCGGGAAATATTTCGGAATTATTTTAATGTAAATTTTCGGTTTAAGGAAATGCATGACACCTGCAGCAATGTAGAAAATGCTCATCAGGTAAAGAAAAAATAAGTACATCGGTTTTTATCGGATTTGAAAATCAATAAGTATATTACAGAATAAAAATAAGACAAAATTTCATAACAAAAGCCAAGTTTTAAGCATTTAATTTGAATACGGTAGATTTATGTGGTTATTAAAGTCAATAAAGTATTCCCTTTCCTTACTTTTTGTATTGATGTGCTGTAATCACGACTTGCTTGCCCAAGAAAAGCATAGCATTACAGGAGTGCTGAAAAACGGGGTAAACGATAATTTAATAAAGGGAGCAGTCATTACGCTTAGGGAAACAGCTTTTGCAGCTGTTTCAAAAGATAACGGACAGTTTCTTATTGAGAATGTTTATGAAAACAGATTTGTCCTAAACATCAATGTTGCCGGATATCAGTCTTACCAGGCACAGATCAATGTAAAAACAGATTTGGATTTGGGGACAATAACGCTTTTTCCTTTAGGTTATGAAGCGGAAGAGGATATGGCTCTTCAAAAAACGATACGGGCCACCAACATTGCCGAGTTATTTACGAAAAGGCCCAATTTCATTGGAGGAAATCAAGTTTTTGGAATTCCTCCCGAGCCTAAGAGACTTATAGGTAATTTTTATTTGGACACTAAATGGAATAAAGCCTCCATTTTGCTCTATAAAGACAATGAAGTAGTGGAGGGATATTTTGTCAGGTATAATATCAACTCCAATAATTTTGAATTAAGGGCTGATGAAGCTGATTTGGTCAGTACCATGCCCGGTTTACGGGTTCAGAATATTGTTTGGATTGATAATGAGCATAATGTGCCACGATATTTTGTCAATGGAATGGATCTACTGGAAGATGGAGTCCCGATTTCAGGATTTTTTGAAGTCTTGGTAGATGGGCAAATGCCTTTGGTTAGGCGTACAGTTGCTTCTATCAAGGAATCAAATTATAATCAGGCATTGATGGTTGGGGAAAGAAACGATCAAATCATCAAGAGGAACCAATATTATTACCTGAATGGCAAAAATCTTTACCTAATCCCGAAAAACAAGAAGAAATTCTTTCAAATCTTTGGAGACAAATCTGAGGAATTAGAAAAATTCGTAAAAGAAAACGCCGTGAACATCCGTCAACCTTCCGGTTACTTCACTATTTTTACTCAATATAACAGTTCATTCGAAGGTTTCGAACCATTAATCCCTAAACTAGTAGATAATTGAAATATGAAAAAGTTAATCTTGATTGCCCTTACTGGATTGATCTTTCAGTTTTCCTATGCACAAAGCACACAAAAACCACCCTTGCATGGAAAACATTGGATGTCGATTACCGGAAAACCACTGGGCGCTACCGCTGGAGCTATGATTTTTTCACAAGGCGGTAATGCTGTGGATGCTTCCTGTGCTATGTTGGCTGCTGTCTGTACCATGTGGGATGTATTGAGCTGGGGAGGAGAGACCCAAGCGCTGATTTACAATCCTAACACAGGTAAAGTTATTGCCATTAATGCTATGGGGATCGCGCCAACAGGTGCCACCGTAGATTTCTTCAAAGAGAAGAATATGCAATATCCACCTGAATTTGGACCTTTGGCCGCCACTACGCCTGGTACTCCTGGTGGTTTGATGACCATGCTTGCAGAGTATGGTACCATGAGCTTGGAGCAGGTTTTGGCACCGGCTATGGAAATGGCGAAGGGCTATCCAATCGAAGCTCAAACAGCCAATATGATCGAAAACAGGAAAGACTTAATTAAGGAATGGCCATATTCCAAAAAAGTATTTTTGCCTCATTTGGGTGAAGATAGGGAAGCTCCACATCCCGGAGAAGTATTTGTTCAGGAAGACCTATATCAGACTCTTAAAAAATTGGTGGACACTGAAAAAGCAGCCCTAGGACAGGGGAAATCCAGAAAAGAGGCCATCTATGCAGCTTATGAGAGATTTTATAAGGGTGATATTGCTGAGGAAATTGTCCGTGGTACCAGGGAGCAAGGAGGATTGTTTACCATGGAGGACCTGGCAAAATGGAAAGTAAAAATCGAAGAACCGTTAAGTGTCAACTATAAAGGGATAGAGGTGTATAAGTTACAGGAATGGACCCAAGGCCCTGCCTTATTGCAAAGTCTGAATATTCTGGAAAATTTTGATCTAAAGTCAATGGGGTATAACTCGGCCAATTATATTAATACCATTTACCAAGCTATGAATTTGGCTTTTGCAGATAGGGATTTTTACTACGGCGATCCTGATTTTGGACCTAAGTCTCCAATGAAAGGATTGTTGTCTAAAGAATATGCAAAAGAACGTGCAAAAATGATAGGGGAGAAAAATGACCCAACAATTGGACCTGGTGATCCTTATCCTTATCAAAATGAGAAAAACCCATTTCTTCAATTATTGGAAAAAAACAAAAGTGTCATAGCCTATAACAATCCGGAAATGCCAATTTCTGGACCAGATGATCCTTTTTTGAAAAGTTTTACTTCAGGTACGACCTCCATTCAAGCTACGGATAAAGATGGGTGGGTGGTATCCATTACGCCCTCAGGTGGCTGGGTGCCTGCGGTGATTGCCGGGAATACCGGAATAGGCTTAAGTCAACGTATGCAAAGCTTCGTTTTGGATGAGGCTTTAAATCCATTCAACGTGCTTGAACCTGGAAAAAGGCCGAGGGTAACTTTGACCCCGAGTATGGCCTTGAAAGACGGCAAACCTTATTTATCATTTGCTGTACAGGGGGGGGATACCCAGGACCAGGATTTGCTTCAATTGTTCCTCAATATCGTGGAATTTGGAATGACTGTGCAGGAAGCAACTGAGGCAGCTAACATACACACTTATCAGATACAATCCTCTTTTGGGGCTCATGAATCCAAACCGGGGTCTATTACACTCAATTCAGAAGTACCGAGCTGGGTAAGAAAGGATTTGGCTAAAAGAGGATATAAAATGAGTTTCTTGGATAGGACTTCAGGACCTTTGAATGCCATTTGGTTTGACTGGAAGCATAAAAGTTTCTGGGGAGGTTCCAGTAATCACGGTGAGGATTACGGTATCGCCTGGTAAACTTTAAGGAAATCTGATAATCTTCTATAGCCTTATTAAATCAGGTAATGATCTAATGAATAACTATTCCTGGTTTAAAATTTTAATTATCGGATTCCAATGATTTTTAACTGATCAGTTGGGTATTATAAAGATACCGTGGTTCAGGTTGACCATGCAATTTTGCAACTATTAAGCTTTTTAGCTTTAGAGGCTGACCCAATTAAGGGTCAGCCTCTATTATTTAGTTATCGGTTTTAACGGACTGCATTTTCCAGAGTAGCCAGATAGACCCACTTTTGGTCTCTCGACTTCAGGCCTTTTTCCACAGCAGCTCTTTGTTCAGCAGTAGACTCCATATCTTCATATTCCTGTGCATTGAAAAATTGCACATAATCCCGGTAAATATTGATGGTGAGATGCGTGGATTTCGCCTCACTTCCAAAAGGTAAGGCTGTTCTCAGTAAGCTCCAGTGTCCCATTAAGCCTTTGTCAATCCTATTTTGATGAATTGGCATAAAGACTTCTTTTTCTGCTTTCTCATATTCTTGGAATTTTCCTTCAACTGCTTTCATTAGGTCAAAAGATGCTAAAGTTCCTCTTTTCATCTGAAAATTGTCGCGTGTAGAGGCAATTTCCTGCATATATGCCCTTTGGGCAAGATCCATACAGGAATAGGCTTTGGCTAATCTTTCTTTTACTTGATTTTCTGTAAAATGAGGGTAGGCAACCATGCCATATTTAGCCAGTTCCTCTTCCTGAAGGCCATGCATCATGGAAACAGGATCTTTATAATAAGTAATGGTAATGTATTGAAATTCACTTGGGTCAGCACCCGATTGCAGAGACCAAAAATCCCAACCCTGAATCCTTTTGTCGTTGATAGCGGATTGGTAAATTTTCTCCATAAATTCTTTATGTTCTATGAAATCATAAGTCTGATTTGACTCAACCTTGATAAACTCAAACACCAAATATCTGGTTTCTTGGGCCTTGACCATCACCGAAGTCAGGACAAGGAGTAGTAGGGGAAGAATGATTTTTTTCATAAGACTTTCTTTGTGGTAAAAGATTTCTTTATGGCTTTCCCTTAAAATTTACAAATAAAATTTTGAAAATGATAATTGTTGTCTTTTATATTTGTTACGAATTGTCAATTTGGTAAAATATACTTGGTTTTTGCCGCTTATGCTCTTTATTGGTATTTAAGTTTTGACAAAGGATTAGGAATAAAAATCATTTGTTACTAGATTTTGACAAAATCCGAATCATCATGAGTCTTTCAAGAAGAGAATGGTTAAAGAACGCTTCCCTAATGGGGGGCATAGCGATGTTGACAGGGGCAGCCGGTATTGTCAAACTGACCGCTGAAGAAGTTGAAAAATTTAATCCCCGTCCATTTTCCGGCCCAGTTAGGTTAGGGTCTAACGAAAATCCTTATGGACCATCGCAGAAAGTCAGACAGGTCATGCAGGAAAATTTTGATCTATCGTGCAGGTATCCATGGGCTTATAATGGCACTTTGAGGGATATGATTGCTAAAAAAGAAGGTGTAACGCCAGATCATATCGTATTGGTGGCAGGTTCTACTGAAGGATTGAAAATCACCGGAATTACCTATGCCGGTCCTGGGGAAGAGATCATATCAGGATTGCCCACATTTCTTTCTATGATGGAATATGCCAAGGTTTGGGGTGCAGATATCAATTGGGTGCCTTTGGACATGGAAATGAATTATGACCTTCAGGAGATTGAAAAAAGGGTATCGGCCAAAACAAAATTAGTGTTTTTATGCAATCCGAATAACCCAACGGGGAAACTCCTTCCAGCTAAGGATGTCATGGATTTCTGTAATACTGTAAGTCAAAAAACCATGGTTTTCAGTGATGAAGCCTACTACGACTATATTGAAGATCCCAATTACCCTTCCATGGTAGAGTTGGTCAAACAAGGTAAAAACGTTATTGTTTCCCGAACCTTATCCAAAGTTTATGGACTTGCAGGTATCAGGATTGGATACTTGGTAGCAAGACCAGATATTGCCCAAAAACTGAACGAAAGAGTCGTAGCCAATACCAATATTATGGCTATCGAAGCAGGAAAAGCTGCACTTCAAGATCAGGATTTTTATAATTTCAGTCTACAAAAAAATAAGGAAGCCCGCAAAATGATTGAATCTACCCTGGATCAATTGGGACTTGACTACCTTCCTTCACAAGCCAATTTCGTATTCTTTCATGCCAAGCAGGATGTAAAAAAACTGGCAGAAAATATGCTGGCGAAAGAAGTGATTATTGGAAGGCCTTTTCCACCTTTTGATGATTGGTGCCGAATCAGTACCGGTACACTAGAAGAGGTGGCATTTTTCAACAAAGTACTTATTGAAACACTAGGTTAAAGATTTCATGGTTGATTTTAATTTGGTGCTCCAAAATGAAAATATCGTACTCAGGCCTTTGGTTCCGGAAGACTTGGAGTTGATGCTTTCATTGACATCAGACCCTGAAATGTGGAAGTATTATACCCATGACCTTTCTACTTTAGAAGGTCTAAAGTCTTGGGCAGATCCTGCATTTGATCAGGAAAGACTTCAATTTGGGGTTATTGATAAAGAAAAAGGTGAATTGATGGGAAGTACAGCCTTTGGTAATTTTTCTCCAAGAGATCTTAGACTGGAAATTGGATGGACCTGGCTGGGAAAAGCCTTCCAAAGCCAAGGTATCAACCAGCAGATGAAGCAATTGATGCTTACTTATTGCTTTGAAGTGCTGGATTTGGAAAGAGTAGAATTCAAAACCGATGTGCTCAACAAACAAGCTAGACAATCTCTAAGGAATATAAATGCAATCGAGGAGGGGGTTCTGAGAAGTCATACTTTGATGACAAAAGGAAGGAGAAGAGATACAATTTATTACAGTATACTCAAAGATGAGTGGGGGTATGTAAAAAAAGAAAATGAGTGGTGAAAGAAGGATGTAATTACCAATTACCAATGACTAATTATCAATTACTAATCACTAATCACTAATCACCAATGACTAATCACTAATTACACCCTTCCTGAAGAATCCAATATAATCCGATTATACCTTAGGTAAAGTCCAGCCATTGTGGTAATTCGCTTTCATAAGCGCGTTGGCTTCTGGGTCGGTAAATTGACCTTTTACGGCGTCCCAATAGATTTTTTTACCTGTTTTATAAGCAATATTTCCCATTTGTGCATTGATGGCGGCAATACTGCCTGTTTCAATGCCACAGGTTAATTTTGAAGCATCGTTTTGCATAATGGCATTGACAAAACCTTGGGCATGAATCTCCAAAGCATTGCCATTTGGTCTAATATGGGGTACTTCTTCCATTTTATTGACCCTTTGCCCATCTTTCATCTCTGTTTCAGGGATAACTTTCCAGCCACCTCTGTTGACAACCAAGGTTCCATTGTTGCCGATAAAAGCAATTCCTTCTGTGGTACCATAGTTGCCCCCGTCAATGCCTGTTGCATGTTCCCAAAGCATGTTGAAACCATCATATTCATAAACAGTCTGTAAGGTGTCGGGTGTTTCTGATGCATCGTCAGGATAAGCGAATTTTCCGCCAGAGGCCATCACTGATTTAGGAGCAGTAACACCCATGGCATATAGAGCAATATCTATTTCATGTACTCCCCAATCTGTCATCAGGCCGCCGGCATAATCCCAAAACCAACGGAAATTAAAATGAAACCTGTTTTCATTGAAAGGTCTCTTTGGAGCAGGGCCCAGCCACATGTCATAATTGACTCCGGCGGGTACTTGGCCATCAGGTACTTTAGGTACTGGCTTCATCCATCCCTGGTATGCCCATGTTTTCACTAATCGGATCTGTCCCAATTTTCCTGAACGAACATAATCTATAGCCTCGGCATATTGGGAGCCACTTCTTTGCCATTGACCTACCTGAACCATTTTACCATATCGCTGTTTGGCTTTGACCATTAGGTTGCACTCTTCTATGGTATTGGCAATAGGTTTTTCTACATAAACATGTTTTCCAGCAGATAAGCTATCTACCATATTTAGGCAGTGCCAATGGTCTGGAGTACCAATAATGACGGCATCTATATCCTTATTTTCAAGTAATTTTCTGTAATCATCGTACACTTTAGGTTTTTTGCCCCTGATGCTTTCTACATCTGCTGAACGTTGGTCAAGTACAGATTGATCAATGTCGGCTAAGGCAACGCAATTGACATTTGGGATCTTCAAATGGGCATTCATATTTGACCAGCCCATGCCCTTGCAACCAATTACTGCAATGTTAAGTTGGTCTGAAGGTGCTATTTTGCCCGCAAGTTTGCGAAGGCTTTCTGCCTGAACTATTCCAGGAATACTCAATCCTGCACCTGCCAAAAGGCTGGTTTGGATAAATTTTCTTCTTGAGGTCATTTTGAAAATAGGTTTAAATGAAATGGTTGTTACTATTGTTTAAATTAATTTCAGTTCAATATAAGGTTTTATGTTGTGAACTTTAAAATAGATTTGTTTGAATGAGGGCATTTTTGATTGATGGAATTTAGAAAAGGAAACCCGGAATGATTGTATCCTCTTTAAATGATGATTTTCGCTTAGTTAAAAAAGTTCTTGACAATTGATCTGTATATTTAGCCCTCAGATGTTTTGTTCTTTAGATTTTTACTTATACCAATTCTAAATTTTATGCATTTACACGTTTACGCAACCTTATTTTAAGAAAACAGTTAATTTTGTATAAAACACGACAACTATGAAACATAAAGAAATTGTAACGTTACAGCGTTCACTATTACATGATACCGAAAAATTATTGAACCAACAGGTGGAAATGGAGGGTAAGTCTTCAGCTTATTACCTCTCCATGGCTTCATGGTGTCAGATGATGGGCTATGAAAATGCTTCCAAATATCTTTATACCCATTCAGATGAGGAAAGAATGCATATGATGAAACTTTTCTCCTATATCAATGAAGCAGGTGGCCATGCGATACAACCGGAGATTACAGGCATTAGGCATCATTTCAATTCTCTTAGGGAAGTATTTGAATTGATTCTGGAGCATGAAATCCAAGTCACAAAATCAATCAATTCCATTGTTGACCATGCTTTTTCGGTGAAAGATTTTGCGACTTTTAGCTTTATGCAGTGGTATGTGACCGAACAGAGAGAAGAAGAAACTTTGGCAAGAAGAGCTTTGGAATTGTTTGAAATTATCGGTGAAGAAGGAGTAGGTCTTTGGACTATTGATCAGGAGTTGGGTAAACTCCATGCGACTACTGCTGAAGGTGGTGCTTAAGTAAGAAAAAAATGAAAAGTAAAAGCGGTCCAAATTGGCCGCTTTTTTTGTGCCTAATATTTTTTTAGCTTTAACAAAAAAAGAAATGGTCGATAAACTTTTAAAAGTAGAATGGTTAGGCAAACTGTTGCTTAGAATTGGAATTGCCCTTTATATGTGGTCGGTGGTTTTCCTGTCTTTTAAGTTTGACAAAGATAATCTTTGGATGGCTTTGATCATGGTGTATTTAGTGGTCATTCCAGGTCTCTCTTTGCTTCATTATAAAAATCCCAAAACAGGTATCATTGGCGGGATTGGGTCATTTGTGTTTTTTTTAGCATCGGCAATAGTACTTGTGATCACTGATTTATCCTCCAATATTTCCTGGTCTTTTATTTATCTACATATCATCAAAGATGTCCTTTTGATGTTTGGATCTTTAATTCTGATTGGGGAATCTTTGAAGGAAATGGTAAGAGAGAAAATTACAGCACCTTTTCCTAAACGGTAATTTTACTAAGTGTTTCAACTTCAAATCATACCTTATGAAGTGTATGGTTGGTGTTTTTCTGATATGATCCTTTTCAGAAATTTGTGTTGCCTTGAAAAAAAGTTTTGTGTAAGAATAATAAAAAAAGCGGAATCTCGACTTAGGAATTCCGCTTTTTTAACTTGAGAAATGAATATTTTTTATTTTGGTAAACTCTCCAAGATCATTTTGACCAATTCAGCCTTCTTTTCATTTTTGATCCATCGGGTCACAATGACTAGGTCATTTTCTTCATCTACATAAACCATATTGGTACCTGCGCCAAGGTGAAAGAATGCTGTTTCGGGAGCAGCTGGAATTTCTTTACGATCAATATTCAGGAAATAATTCATAAAACCATAATTGGTCTGAACCGGAGTAGGGGTTCTGGATTTGCTGATCCAATCCTCGGAAATGATCTGTTGGCCATTCCAATTTCCTTTTCTCAAAGTAAGGTAACCAAAGCGGGCCTGGTCATAGGCACTGATAAACAGTCCACCTCCCCAATGGGAGCCTCCGCTGACAGATTGGACAATTTGTCCATCCAATACAATATAAGAGTTTTCATAGCCAGTCCATCTCCAAGAAGGGCTGGCACCGATTTTATCCATCACCTGCTCTTTCAATACCTGTGGCAATGGTTTTCTCCATACATTCAAAATTGCCAAAGCCAGTACATTGACACGGGTATCGTTGTATTTATACACAGTACCAGGTTCATGTCTTTTTCTGCTTAGCCATTCTTCTGAATTTCCCTGAGGTCTATCTGCCCAATCAGGCTTGCCCCATAAGCTTCCTTCCCAATCTGAAGTTTGACGCAACAAATGGTCCCATGTGATCTTACGGTTGTGCTCTGTTCCAAATAGATCGAAAACATCCTCTTCATGAACATGGTCAGCTTTATTTATCATAGCCTTATGTGGTTCAAATGGTATGATTGGGGCCATATAGGGATAGACTAGATCTTTCTCGCTTTTAATCAGTCCTTGGTCAACGGCCAAGCCTACGGTTGTAGACAAAATACTTTTCGCTACACTGAAAGTAAGGTCAACGCGGTATGGGTCACCCCATTTGCCAATCACATAACCTTTGTAGATGATCAGTCCTGCAGCAGCACCCCGATCCCTCATAGGACCTACTGGAAAACCAAAAGGCTCTCTTCCAAAAGCACTTTGGTAATGGGCCAGTTTTAAGTTTTTATCGGCACTGCTTTCTTCCTGAATGGCAAAGTCGATTGCAGCTTTTAATTTAGTGGCCTGAACACCCATTTCCTGGGGAAGTTTTTCTTCCCATTCTCCAAATGGAGGAAAATAATGCTGTTGGGCCAAAGTGGTATGATACGTCAAAACGATGAAAATGGTGAAAATTTTCAATAGGGTGATTTTCATATGATTCTGCTGTTTAATACCCCAATTTAGGTGGAAACTTTTATGAAGAAGCAATTTTTTACAGGATTAACCCTAATTTATTTTTAACTGGTTAGGAATAAAAAGTTAAATTCACTTGTCAAACAATTTATAGATTTATTAGTCTATTTGTTATACCCCATAGTTATGAAGCAAGATCAAAACATATATATCATTGGAGCAGGGCTTTCAGGATTGATTGCAGCCTATGAATTGGAGCAGGCAGGTTTCAGCCCGGTAATATTGGAAGCGTCAGATGGCGTCGGTGGAAGAGTGAGAACTGATGAGTTTAAGGGCTTTTTGTTGGATAGGGGCTTTCAGGTATTATTGACAGCCTATCCTGAAGCTCAAAGATATCTGGATTATGAAGGATTAAATCTTAAGAAGTTTAACCCCGGAGCGGTAATTCTAAAACCAGGCACTGCTTTTTCTATACATGATCCCTTTAGAGCGCCTTCTAAGTTGCTCAGTATGGCTCTATCACCAGTTGGTTCTCTAAAAGATAAACTTAAAATTTTCAAGTTGACCCAGATGCTGAAATCAAAGCGCATAGAGGAAATATTTGAAGAAGAATCTATCACTACAGCTGATTTCTTAAGGAGTTTTGGGTTTTCTGATCAAATCATTGAAAATTTCTTCAAGCCCTTTTTCAAAGGTATTTTCCTTGAAAATGGATTAGAGACATCTTCTAGGATGTTCAAATTTGTTTTTAAAATGTTCTCCCTAGGCCATGCTGCAGTACCTGAAAAGGGTATGCAGCAAATAGCTGAACAGCTAAAGGGCAAGTTGACCAAAACTCAAATAAGACTGAATACACCTGTTAAAACCATTGAGGGATCGCAGATATCCTTGTTATCAGGTGATCAGATTCATGCAGACCGAATCATAATAGCAACAAGACCGGATAAACTTTTGCCTCAACTTAAGGGGCAGTTCAAACCCTACAGAAAGGTTATCAATCTTTATTTTGCGCTTTCCCATTCCTTTATAGCGCAGCCGATGATTGCTTTGGTGCCTGATGATCAGTTTTTGATCAATAACCTTGTTTTTATGACCGATGTAAGCAAAGCTTATAGTCAAAATGGTAAGGCGCTGTTATCCGTATCCATTACCAAAGAAGTAAAAGACATGGATAAACTGTTTAGCTTAGTAGCCATAGAATTAGAGGCCATAACCAAAATCAAAGCAGAACATTTTGAACATATCAAAACTTATGTGATAGATGAAGCATTGCCACAGGTAGAAGATTTGAGTTATCAGCTGCCGGCCACTAATACCAAAGTATATGATGGGGTTTTCCTTGCGGGAGATTATTTATTAAATGGTTCCATCAATGCTGCAATGACAGCAGGTAGGAAGTCGGCAGAAGCAGTTATTTTGAGTATTCAACCTACCTATTGATTGAAAAAGACTGTCGCAATAGCAGGAGCCGGCGGGTATATTGGAAGGTGGTTTATCCATACTTTCAAAAGCAAATACAACATAGTAGCACTGAGCAGGAATGAAGTAAAAAGCAATCCATATCCCGAGGTGGAATGGAGGCAGGTTGAACTGTATTCAATTACGTCAACTATCAATGCATTAAAAGGGGTGGATTATGCCATCTACCTCATTCATTCCATGAGTGCTTCCACAAGGTTAAATCAAGGTTCTTTTGAAGACACTGATCTGTTATTGGCAGATAATTTTGCAAGGGCTTCGGCTGCTAATGGAATTGAGCAAATCCTGTATCTGGGAGGGATTTTACCAAAAGAAGAGGATGAGAGCAGTATTTCACCTCATTTGAAAAGTAGGTTTGAAGTGGAGAGAACTCTGGCTTCCAAAGGAACACCTGTTACGGCGCTACGTGCAGGTATTATCGTCGGACCGGGAGGGTCTTCATTTGAAATGATCCGTAACCTGGTCAATAAGCTCCCTGCTTTGATGTGTCCAAAATGGACTTTATCCCAAACACAGGCTATTTCTCTAAGAGATACGCTGAACATCATGGATCATTGTTTGGGTAATGCGGAGCTTTACAATAGACCCATTGAGATTGGGGCACCGGAAATTCTCACCTATAAAGCCATGATGGAAAAAACAGCCGCTGTGATGGGAAAGAAAAGAGTGATTTTTTCTGTTCCTTTTTTCTCAATTGGCTTTTCTAAGCTATGGGTCAGCTACTTTGGAAAAACTCCCCAAAAACTGGTTTCTCCATTGGTTGAAAGTTTAAAGCATACCCTTACCATATCAGATGAATTGGCATTTAAATCAAAGGATTTGGATTATTTGACCTATGAGGAAAGCGTCAAAATTGCTTTGGAAGGGGGCGGCACTTTTCCTAAGCTCCCCAAATTTAAAGTTGAAAAGAGAGTGGCCAATACGGTCAGGAGTATACAAAGATTGCCCAATACGAGACATCAAAGTGCATTGTGGGTGGCCAATAGGTATAAAGTTTGGTTGCCGACATTTTTCAGGTTATTGATTTATGCAAAAGAAAATGAATTGGATGATTTGGGATTTTATCTGATTGGAATTAGCCGCCCAATGTTACAACTGACTTGGATACCGGATAGGAGTGATGTCAAGCGTCAATTGTTTTACATCACAGGCGGTTGGTTGGTCAAACGTTTTGATTATGGCTGGCTGGAATTCAGGGAAGTTCTTGGTGGTAAATATATGATATCAGCGATCCATGAATTCGTACCCCGTTTACCCTGGTTTATTTATATCCTGACGCAGGCAAAATTACATCTTTGGGTGATGAATAATTTTAGAAAGTACCTGGAGAAATACCGGGAGTGAGCAAGGCAGGAGATTTATTTCCCCATATTGTTTCTATTCCGTGGAATTGATAATAACTTAGTAAGAAAGAAACAACAACAAACCAATTTTATGAAAACTATCCAATTTAGTAACGGAGATCAACTACCAATGATAGGTTTAGGAACTTGGAAATCTAAACCTGGGGAAGTATATCAGGCCGTTCTTTGGGCAATTGAGGCTGGATATAGACACATTGACTGTGCTGCGATTTATGACAATGAGAAAGAAGTGGGAAATGCACTGGAGAAGGCTTTCAAAGATGGTCTCGTAAAAAGGGAAGACATGTTTATTACTTCGAAATTATGGAACAGCTTCCATAGATTGGATGATGTTGGAGCAGGATTAAAAAAAACCTTGAAAGACCTCAAACTGGATTATTTGGATCTTTACCTTATACATTGGCCTATCAGCTTCAAGCTGGGAGTTGGTTTTGCCCAAAAAAGAGAAGATTATTATACATACAGTGATATTCCGCTTAGCCAAACATGGCAAGGCATGGAGCAGTGCCAATCTGCGGGATTGACCAGGCATATTGGAGTATCCAACTTCAATATATCCAAATTGAAGGAAATTGGAAGGAGTTGTACTGTTTTTCCTGAAATGAATCAGGTAGAAATGCATCCTTTTTTACCACAGGAAAAACTTGTAAATTTTTGTAAGGAGCAAAATATGCTCATGACAGCTTATTCACCTCTTGGATCCGGAGATAGATCAACAGCAGTAAAAAAAGAAGATGAACCGAGTTTATTGGGAAATCAAACCGTGAACGAAATTGCTATTAAACATTCCTGTAGCCCGTGTCAGGTTCTGATCGCATTCTCTATAGCAAGAGGAAATGCGGTGATTCCCAAATCAGTGAATAAAGAAAGAATTGCTGAAAACTTCGCTGCTTCTGAGATTACCTTAACCGAAGAGGATATGCATAAACTGATGAATATTGGGACTTCTTATCGATTTGTTGACGGTCGTTTCTTTACAGGTCCTTTTAGCCCTTATAAAATGGAAGATCTTTGGGAGACTGAATAAGACATGATTAAAAGACTGAGAAAACTTAAAAAACTAACACTTTTTCAGATATTGAAGGACAGTATTGTAGACTTCACTTCAGGTGAATCTATGAATTTGGCTGCAGCTACTGCTTTCTATACCATATTCAGTCTTCCTGCCATGTTGATCATTGTACTCAATATAGGGGCTGCTTTTCTTAGCCAATCGGAAATTAAGGATGAACTGTTGGTTCAGGTGGAGGAGCTTGCGGGTGAAGACAGTCGGGAAACTCTTGAAGACGTTATGAACAACTATACGGTAAATCCAGAAGGAACTATTCCGAACGTTGTTGCTATTTTGATTTTGGCTTTCAGTGCCACGACAGTTTTTATCAGTTTGCAAAATGCCATTAACCATATTTGGCATATCCGGGCAAAGCCGGAAAAGGGTCTTCTAAAGTTCGTTGTCAACAGGTTATTGAGCTTTTCACTCGTTGCTTCTATTGGTTTCATCTTGTTGGTTTCCTTGTTGCTGGAGGCTGCATTGGTAATTGTCAGTGAGTATCTGACCGATTTTATTGGAAATATCAACCTTCATCTGGTCACTTTGATCAATTTTACTGTTTCTCAGTTGGTTTTGGTGGTGATCTTTGCTTTGATGTTCAAAATCTTACCCGATGCCAAAGTGAAATGGAAAGACACTTGGTTAGGTGCTATTGTGACGATGGTTTTATTCGGAGTCGGGAAGTATTTAATAGGGATTTACCTTGGTAGTTCAGATTTAGATTCTACTTATGGCGCGGCTGGTTCATTGGCTATTTTGCTTGTTTGGATTTATTATTCGGTGATCATTTTCCTTTTTGGTGGTCAGCTGACGTATTACATAGCAGAAAAATTGGGAGGAAATATCATACCTAAGCCTCAGGCAGTAAAAATTGAGGTCAGGGAAATCAGGTGATCAAATTATAATTGGGGGTAATACTTGGAGGAAATGTTATAGGAGCCTTTTCACAAGGGTTTTCCATTCTTCTTCTAAACTTATATCCGGTCTTTTTTCACCAGCACGTCTATACCAATAATCCGCATTCCAAATATCGCCTTCTTTACGATGTAAGTAGGCATGGATCCTCGCTGAAAGTCTATCAGAGGGACCATCAGCAATATCATGAGCCTTTTGCCAGTCACCTTTGCCATCATACCATAAAGATTCCAACTGCCGTGAAATCCCTTTAGGAGGAAGCTCATTTGCGAAGGACGCTATAAATTCATTGTATGTCATAAAACTGTTTGTTTTTGAGATACTTTCAGAAAAGGGCCAGATTGAAATTTAGCAAATATCCTCTTAGAATGGATAACCAATACCAATATTGAATACGGTTTGTCCTCTTTCCCCAAGAAACTTGTTGAAGAAATTGCCTAAGATAAACCTTTGTCCGATAGGTCTCGCAGGGTCAACTGCTTTGACTCCCATATCCAACCGTAGTACAAGGAAGTCAAAATCCATTCTAAGACCAAGTCCAGTGCCCACTGCAATTTCCCTCCAAAATCGGTTAAACTCAAAGTTTCCCCCTGGTCTGGTTGGATTCTCCTGAAAGGTCCAAGTATTTCCTAGATCAACAAAGAAAGCGCCATCAAAATACCCGTAAATTTTTGACCGAAGTTCAAACATTCCTTCAAAGAGAATATCGCCAGGCTGTTCAAATCTATAGTCAAAGCTGCCATCCTCTCTTATTTCAGGTGTGAAGGATCCAGGACCAAGACGTCTAGGCTGCCATGCCCTGATGCCGGTACTACCACCTGCAAAGAAATATTTTTCATAAGGCAAGACACCATTGCTGATTCCATAAGGTTTCGCCATCCCCAAGTTAAGTCTATAAGCAAATGTCTGTTGTCTTGAAAGCGGAATATATCTTCTAAAATCAGCCTGGAATTTTAGAAACTGGAAATAGGCCAGGCTTCTTTCTTCTATAAATTCTCTCTTGACAAAATTTAAACTGGTTCCCCCACTTTCTACAAAAATGCGCAATAAGGAGGCTTTGTTCCTTTGGAAAGCACCATATTGATTGAAATTGAAAATTACCTGGCCAGAAACACTACTCACAAAGGAGGGAAGGAAAGAGTTGATCAGATTATTTCCTTGGTTTTGAAGACCTTCTAAAAGTTCTCTGAAATCATTGCCCAAATTTGAACGGATGAAGTTAGCATCAAGGGCATTGATGGTGTACTGTTGTCGGAGATTTCTGGTGTTCCAGTTATAACTGATAATCCCATTAACACTTTCTCTGATATACTCAGGTCGGTTGACATAATTATAACCGATCAGGGTTCTAGTTCTTGGATTATACCTGCCAAATTTTTGAAGAGAATTGGAACTTAATGGAAATAGGAATTGAGGAAAAATCACAGAGGCTGAGGTGTTCAGTTCCCGACTCCTGAAAACCCCGCCTTCTCCAGTGGCGGATACAACACCTTCCAAACCAGCTCTAAAGAACAGTTCGAATATTTCTGCACCTCTGAAAAGGTTCCTGTTTCTTAAAGAATGGCTAAAAAATGGTCCTGGAACCTGTTCAGTAATACTTGCACCCAGCTGATTGGTAACTTGATATTTTTGGTTGGGTTGGGTGAAAATTTTTGGTTTGAGGACATTACCAAGCGTGTCGAATGCAATATTGACAAATCGGAAAAGATCCAAGTTGGCCAGCTGTCTCTGGGTTTCAATGACATTGGTTCTATTGTAAAGATCACCCTTATTTAAAAAGATTCTAGATGCGATTATTTTTTCCGAATACCTGTCATCATAAAGGTCAAAATTGATGTCTCGATAAACCGAGTTTTCACTGTTATCAATAAAGTCACTTGAAGGAGGGTCTATGGAAAAGTAAGTGGAATCTAGGTAGTAAACCTGGTGATTGTCTGCATATATTGGTTTTCTGATCAGTTGTTCAATTTTAACATTTTTTTCAACCGTGTCCTTATACACATTGTATTCAATATAGGATCTAGAAAAAGTATAATAACCATTTTCCTTCAGAATATCCTCGACTCTTTGTCTCTCTCTGGATATGGCTGTCTGGTCGTAATTTTTATTGATTTTTATATTTGATTTCTCCTGATTTTTTAAAATTATCTCATAAATATTTTCATCATCAGATCGGGTGTAAAAAGAATCAACTAAATAGGGACTGTTTTCTACAATAAAATAAGTTACGCTGGCTTTTTTGTTTTTCTTTTTCACCTCATAACTTGTGCTGGCATCAAAATACCCGTTATTGTATAAAAAGAAAGTGATCTGCCTACTGCTTTCCTCAGTTTTGGCACTATCGTAGATAACCCTTGGGTTACCGGTCCTCATAAAGAAATTTCCATATTCCAGCTTTCTCTCAAGGGAAGTAAGATTGCTATTAATACGGTTTAATCTTTTCCTGTCTAATTTGCTCAGTTCTTCAACTTCGGTTTCCTTAGATAATAATTTTTCTTTTTCTTGCTCATAATCTTTCATTTTGTCAACTACTTTTGACCTGTCAAAGGTCCATTCTCCAAACCTGTAGACAGAAACCCCAACCGAAGTGTTCAAGAATGGAATCCTGGTATTCGGGCTTTGTCTGGCCAAATCCTGTAAATCTGATTTTGGAACCTTTTTGGCCCCTTTAATTTCTATATCATAAAGCAAATATTCCCCTTCCTTGAGCCCTTTGGTCAAAGAACAGGAAGAAATTAAAAAAAGCAGAAAAAGAAAGTTTATATATTTGGCCTTATTCACTACTTGGCAATTAACCTAATGTTAAGCAAAAATACGCTTAAGTTTATTAAATCCTTGCAACAGAAAAAATTCCGGAAACAAGAACAGGCTTTTTTTGTAGAAGGAAGTAAAAATGTAACGGAATTATTACAATCAGATTTTGTTGTGACCCATCTTTTGTGTACAACAAAGTATGAAGAAGAGCATTCCGGATTGCTTGCATATTTTAAAGGAGAGACTTTTGAAGTAAATCAAAAAACACTGGAGTCTGTCGGGACCTTTCAATCCAATGACAGTGCCTTAGCAGTAGCCAAAATCAAATCCAATACTGAATTTGAACTCGATTCAAAAGAATGGGTCCTTGCCCTTGATGATGTCCGTGATCCCGGGAATTTGGGTACAATTATACGCATTGCTGATTGGTATGGTATTCAGAAATTGGTATTGTCGAATGAGTCTGCGGATTTTTATAATCCTAAAGTACTTCATGCCAGTATGGGAAGCTTTTCGAGAATACAGTTTTATTACACAGATTTACAAAAGTATTTAGCTAAAACAGAGCTGCCGATTTATGGAGCATTTTTGGAAGGTGAAAATATTTACAACATGGATTTTGGATCAGGTGGAGTTATTGTGATGGGAAATGAGTCCAATGGAGTATCTCCTGAGGTTGAAAAACTGGTCAGCCATAAACTGACGATACCTCGTTTTGGCAATGCAGAATCTTTAAATGTAGCAATTGCCACATCCATTTTCTGTGACAATGTAAGAAGACAACAATACCTGAAAAGCGCTAAATAATAATCCAAAATGTCAAGAATCAGAGAAACCTTAAAAAAAGTTGGATTCAATACCTTCTTCTTTTTGCTTGTAGGGATGATTTTTCTGGCAAAAGCTTTTCCAGAGTGGGGAACTGAAGAAAGCCCGCTTCCATTGAAATCCATTACCGGTGTTGGTATTTCTTTTATTTTCTTCTTTTATGGCGTCAAACTTAGTCCCCAAAAGCTAAAAGAAGGATTATCCAATTGGAAGTTACATTTGGTTGTTCAATCCACCACTTTTTTAGTTTTTCCTTTGGTGGTTTTGTTGTTCTATGCCATTTGGGGTCATCCTGACAGTTACCTTTGGTTAGGTACTTTCTATCTTGCCGCACTACCTTCTACCGTTTCTTCTTCTGTAGTCATGGTTTCAATCGCAGGTGGGAATTTACCTGCAGCCATATTCAATGCAAGTATATCAAGTATGGTAGGGATTTTCATTACCCCTTTATGGATGGATCTGATGTTGCCAGAAACGGCCATGTCTTTTGACCTTACTGATACTTTTATAAAATTGAGTTTACAGGTTTTATTTCCTGTCATTATCGGGTTGATGTTACACTCCCGCTTAATCAAATTTGTCAACAAGTATCAAACAGCCTTGAAGAATTTTGATCAGGGAATTATTTTACTGATTGTTTTCACAGCTTTCGCAGAGTCCTTTGCCGAAAATATGTTTGAAGGCCATAGTGCAGGTGCATTAATAGGTTTGGGGGCACTGATGTTAGCTTTCTTTTTCTTGATGATGGGTCTGATGTACCTGATTTCAGGCCTCTTGAAATTCAATCGGCCTGATATGATTACAGTTATTTTCTGCGGAAGTAAAAAATCATTGGTTCAGGGTGCCGTTATGGGAAGGGTGATGTTTCCTGACCCTGTTGTTTTTGGCGTTATTCTGCTGCCCCTGATGGTATATCATGCCCTGCAACTAATGGCCGGTTCGGCTATTGCCCAGAGATTGGGGGAGAAGGAGAGGGGGAATTGATAATTACTAATTACTAATTACTTATTACCAATAACCAATAACCAATTTTCAAAATTCAAAATCCAAAATCAAATCATCAATTTCCAATAACTAATCACTAATATCCAATCGCTAATTTCAGGTAATGGAGAAGAAGTAACCAATACCTTTAATCGTTATGATCTTAACATTTGGATCTGTTTTAAGGTAATCCCTCAATTTGGTAATATAAACATCCAGATTTCTCGAATTGAAATAGCTGTCATCTCCCCATAAATTCAATAAGATGTCTTTCCGTTCTGTAGTCTGGTTTTTGTTTTCCAGCAACATACTTAAAATCCCAGCCTCTTTATGGGATAGCCTTCTGATTTCTCCATTCTGGCTTTTTAATTCATACTTGGTAGGGCTGAAAATATAGGTACCAAAAACTATCTCCTGTTTACCCAATTGGTTTTGACTGTTGGTCAAATTGAGTAGGTTTTCAATCCTGACGATTAATTCTTCCAGACTAAATGGTTTTTTGAGGTAATCATTGCCACCGTATTGGAAGCCTTTGACAACATCTTCTACCTGGCTTTTGGCAGTAAGGAAAATGATCGGTATCTGAGGAGAAAGGTTTCTGATGGCTTTTGCCAATGAAAATCCATCCATTTTTGGCAACATGATATCCAGCACGCAGATATCAGCCTTGACTTCTTGAAATAGGCCTAAGGCAGTAATCCCGTCTTCAGCCATGATCACCTCATAACTTCTGCTCTTTAGGCTTTCCTTAACTATTTTGCCCAAAGCAGGCTCATCTTCCACATACAAAATCCTGATCATCTTTTTTGAAAATAAACAGTGAATACAGATCCTTGTCCAACTGATGATTCCAAAATAATTTTTCCTTTGTGGGTTCTGACTATTTCGGAAACCTGAGCCAATCCCAGGCCATATCCTTTTACATCATGGACATCATCCTGTGGAACCCGGATAAATTTCTCGAATATTTCTTTTTGGTAAGCCTCAGGAATTCCAATACCCTTGTCTTTAAGCTGAAGGCTGATTTTATTGCCTGTTTCTGAAAGCTTTACCTCAATTTCCTTTTCCTCCTTACTGTATTTAATGGCATTATCCAGCAAATTGTAAATGACCAATCCGATCTGTTCATCATTTCCGATAATTTTAAAGGATTTTCCGACCTTTTCATATCGGAATTTGAATTGCCTTGACTCAAGAATTGGTTTAAATGACTGGATTTTGTTTTCTAGTATATAATCAAGATCAATTTCTTTAAACAGAACTTTTTCTTCCTTTTCCCAACTACTGGAAATCAGAATTTTTTCAGCCATGTCAGTCAATCTTTTCAGTTCGTTTTTGGCGATCTCAATGTATTCTTTTCTAGTATCAATTCTTTCATTTGCGCCAAAGTTTTCCAATGATTCCAGGACGATGGATACAGTGGAAACTGGAGTTTTTAATTCATGGGTGATATTGCTGATGATGTCGTTTTTCAAAAGGTTAAGTTTTTGCTGCTTGAGCAGATTCCTGTACATGGAAAATAAGGCCCAGCTGATAAACATCACAACTAAGAATGCAAATATGGAAGGTACAATCATTTTCCGGTAGATAAACCATTTATAATCCGTCAGGTATCCCTGTATTCTAGTCCCAAATGGAACTCTTATATCTTCCAATGTCATCACATTTGCTGGAAGTAAAGGTATGGAATCCAAAAAATGGTGTTTTCTAACTTTAGCCTGAACATCATACCCCCTTGAAGTAAGCTCTTGGTTGAATTTTGCTTCAATATCTTCAGCTTCCAGAGATTCTTCCTGCATTCGGAAGGTGAATTTCCGGCCATCACCCAAGCTGTCAATTCCCTGCATCAATGGTCTAAAAATAGCCCTTAAGGAGTCTGCCTGGAAATCATTGCCTCCAGTAATTACTTTGATTTGCCTATTGACATGACCGGGTTTTTCAGGAAAGTTTTCTTCTCTAAGTACTTCGATCCGTATAGCCTTTTTTACTGTATCAGGAATGATTGGTTTTGCAATTTGACTCGTAACGAAAACTGTATCCGGAACTCCATCTATAAAAACGGGAGTCATTTTGCTTAACACCAATGAGTCCATCATATCGGTAACTGTATTTGCAAAAAGTAGGACTGCTTCTTGTTTAAGGCTTGTTTGATAGTCTTTAAAAACAGATTTTAGCCAAAATAGCTGAATAAGGACAAGTACCAAGATACTGCCGATCATCCATCCCAAATACAATTTGTTTTTGTTTTGCATATGACAAATATATTCTCTTTTTCAGGCCAATTGAGAAAACATTAACCTTAATTAACCTTGTATTCAGGTTGCTTAACCTAGAAAAGTGATGATCTTCTGTACTTTTGGATTATAAAAATTCCATAGTCATGAAAAAATACCTTATAGCCGCTTTTGTATGTGCCTCTTGGGCATTTATATCCAATCAAATAGACCAAGGTGTCATTACTTATACTACTAAAGTCAATATGCACAAACGTATACCTTCCGAGCAGGAAGAAATGAAAAAAATGATTCCTGAATTCAACAGCAGTCAGCAGATGCTCATTTTTGATGAATTAACCAGCTTGTTCAAGGCATTGCCTGTTGATGAAAACCCATTTGATCAGGGGCCTGGTGCAGGTGGTCAAAGAATGGTGATGAGGGTGATGATGCAAGATGAAATCTTTCTGGATAGAGATGCTGATATGGTGACCCAACTGAGGGAGTTTATGGGTAAAAAATATATTATAAAAAAGGATGCCAATAGGATTCCCTGGAAATTAGGCCAAGAAACAAAAGAGGTAAATGGGTTTTTATGCAGAAATGCGACCTATAAAGATGAAAATGAAAGAGAAATAACAGCTTGGTATACAGAAGAAATCAGGCTGCCCATTGGACCTCAAAATTTTTATGGATTACCCGGATTGATTCTTGAAGTTGCAATCAACACCGATGAAGTGGTCATTACTGCTGAAAAAATTGACATAAGGGCACTCAAGAAAAATGAACTCAGGGAACCAAAAGGCGGACAGGAAATTTCAGATGAGGATTATCGGGCAATGGTAGAGGAGCAAATGGAAAAAATGGGAGCGCAGAGAGGGCAGGGGGGATTCAGGATGATGATTCGGAATTGAGATAGGAAGCAAGAAACAAGAAACGATTTAAAATCAGATCCCTCTTTTTTAGATAAGTAAAAATTTTTACCACCATTAATCCTATGCTGAAGATATTTCTAGTAGTCTTAATTATGTTTTTGACCAGTGTTCAGGTGTCTGCCCAGACCCAAAGATGGTTGGTGTCAGGAACCGTCATGGACAAGGAAGGTAAAGCACTATCATCCGCAACCATTACGCTTTTGGACCCTAAAGATTCTACTTTGGTGACCTTTGGGGTAAGCAATCCCTCCGGATATTTTGAAATAAAAAACCTAAGGGAAGATGATTTGTTGCTTCAGATATCTTTCGTGGGTTTTTCCCCTTATTCAAAACCCATCAAAAAACCCACAGCAATAAATCTATTGGAATTGGGTGAAATTCTGCTCGAGGAAAAAACAGCCGATCTGGATGAGTTTACTGTGGAAGCTGTAGCACCGGTGACCATCAAAAAAGACACTGTTGAGTTTAATGCTGATTCCTTCAAAACCCTCCCAAATGCCAATGTTGAGGACCTGTTGAAGAGACTACCAGGTGTGGAAATTGATAGTGATGGCAATATCAAAGCTCAGGGGGAAACAGTGAGAAGGATTATGGTTGATGGCAAAGAGTTTTTTGGAAATGATCCCAAACTCGCCACTAAAAATCTCCTTGCTGAAGCAATTGATAAAGTTCAGGTTTATGATAGGAAATCCGATCAGGCTCAATTTACTGGAATTGATGATGGACAGCGTGAAAAAACCATTAACCTGCAATTAAAAGATAGCCATAAGAAGGGGTATTTTGGTAATCTTCAGGGAGGCTATGGTACTGACAACCGATATGGAATTCGTGGAAATATCAATAAGTTTACAGATAAGCAACAGCTATCTTTTTTAGGAATGTCCAATAATACCAATGAGCAGGGCTTCTCCATCGAAGATTATATTAATTTTCAAGGAGGAATCCAAGGATTTGGAGGTGGTGGCGGAATGGTCAGGATTACAGTAGGAGGACCGGGAGGTGGCCAAAGTCCGATACCTTTGAACAACGGTCAAAGGGTAAATGGGATCATGAACAGTCACGCCTTTGGCACCAATCTCAACCGGGATTTTAATAAAAACACCCAAATGAGAAGCAGTTATTTTTTCAATCTGATTGACCATCAAATTTCTCAAAATACTGACAGACTCAATTTCTTTCCCAATGGTGATTTCATCTTCAATGAAAACAGCAGACAGGATAATATGAATGCCAACCATCGGTTAAACTTGATCATTGACCATAAAATAGACAGTCTCAATTCGTTTAGATCAACGTCCAATGGGCAATTTACCCAAACAGATAGGGTGAGTAACAGTATTACCAGCAATACAGATTTGGAGGGAAATCTTTTGAATAGGGGAGAAAGGACGAATATCACTACTGGAGACAGTTATCAGGCCAATAGCGAATTCCTCTACAGACATAGGTTTGGTAAAGCAGGAAGGACCATATCTGCCAATTTTAATTTCGGATATAATCTGTCTGATTTTGAAGGAAGCCTTTATGCTGAAAATGAGTTTTTCGGGAACAACTCCAGTACTGAAATTATCCGGCAACAGAATTCCCAAAACAATTCTGCCTTGAATTATGGAACAAATATTTCCTATACCGAACCTTTGGGTGGTAGGAAGTACCTGGAATTAGTTTATAATTTGAGGCAAAACCACAACAAAGTAGACAGGCAAGTCTTTGATTGGGAAGGCGAGACAATGGTCTTTAATCAGGCATTGAGTAATAGGTTTAACAGCTTATATACTTTTCATAGACCAGGGGCAAACATTTCCTATAACGGTGGGAAATATAACCTTGTGGCTGGGGTAGCATTGCAGGCTACTAGCTTAAAAGGGGAGTTGCTCTTATTAGACGAGATAGTCAACAATAGTTTTGAGAATGTTTTGCCCAGTATGCGGGTGAATTATAGTTTCAGTAACACCAAAAATCTGATGTTCAATTATCAGACTTCAGTGACAGAACCAAGTATTGAGCAATTGCAGCCTGTTATCAATAATGCTGATCCACTGAATATTTATGTCGGTAATCCAGAGTTAAAACCAGCTTATGTCCATAGCTGGAGGCTAAATTACAATAGTTTTGACATGGGGAGATTTGTAAATCTCTTTGCAAATGCCTTTGTGAATTATACAGAAAATGCCATGGTCAATTCACAGCGTATCGATGATAGGCAGGTCAGAACTATTACGCCTGTGAATGTGAAAAACAACCTGATGGCAAGCGGTAATCTTAATTTTGGATTTCCAATCAAGCCACTTAACAGTCGGTTTAACATAGGGCCAAGCTTGATGTATAACCAAGGGGTGAATCTGATTAATGATGTAGAGGATATCATCAAGATCAATAATCTCGGGGGAAATATCAGGTATGATTACAATTGGAAAGAATTTGTAAATGTTGGTCTTTCTGCCAATTTTAGCAGACAGAGCACTTCTTACGATTTTAACCCTCAGCAAAACCAACTCTTTTTCAATCAAAACTTCAATGCTGAATTGGGCATCAATTTCCTTCAGCATTATACCTTAGCAGGAAATTTCAACTATTTAGTATATAAGTCCAGAACTACAGATTTTAATGAATCCATTCCGATCCTAAATATTTCATTCAGTAGATTTGTGATGAAAAATAGAGCTGGAGAAATCAAATTATCCGGTCAGAACCTGCTCAATCAAAATGTTGGTGTGTCTCAACGGGCAGATGTTAACTTTATAGAACAAACAGTGACCAATAATCTCGGAAGGATCGTAATGTTAAGCTTAACTTATAAGCTCAACAGCCGGTTGAATCCTATGAATAACCTGACAAGACCAGGTGGAGGTGGTATGCGGATGATGCGTATGATCAATTGATGGTCAATTATGAGCCTCAGATGATTCTTTTTGGTCCTTTTTCTTTTCCTTTTTTGGTAAGAAGAGTGAAAAAATAAAACCAAAACCCACAATTAAGTGAAGTAATATAATTAACAAAATTATTTTGGTTCCTAAGGTCATAGAATTTTGAATATTGGTCAAATCTGATTCGTTATCGGATACATGGCATAAAGGCAAGGAGTTAAAAGTGCTAATAATTCTTCTAATAATTTACGAAATAGAATTGAAGCAAAAACAATGTAAACAAAAAGGCAGGAAAATTCCCTGCCTTCTTGCAATTGATTTATCTAAAATCGGGGAACGAACTTTCATGATCTGACCCCAAGAATATTTTTTGAATTTGGTTCAAACACTTTGTTTGTATTTAATTATTCCTTTAATATAAAACCCTAAATCTAATAGTTCCAGGGATATTTTTCATGGCATCTATCACTTCAGGAGAATAAGCCTTGTCTATATCTGTGATCACATAACCGATGGTCTCATTGGTTTTCAGGTACTGTCCAACAATATTGATTTCATGTTTTGCCAGGCAATGGTTGATTTTAGCCAAGACACCTGGTTCATTCTGGTGAACATGGATCAATCTATGCGCATCTTTAAGGAATGGAAGCTGGATATTAGGAAAGTTTACAGAATTAAATGTATTACCTGTATTGATGTATTCCATGATTTTGCCAGGAACAAACCTAGCAATATTCTGCTGAGCTTCAAGCGTAGATCCCCCGATATGAGGAGTAAGGATGGTGTTTCTGGTACCAATGAGTTCAGAAACGAAAGGTTCAGAATTGTTTTTAGGTTCTTCAGGAAAAACATCTACAGCCGTCCCCGCGATATGTCCTGAATCCAATGCAGCTTTAAGTGCCTTGATATCTACCACATGCCCTCTACTGAGGTTGACCAAGTAGGATCCTTTTTTCATCAAAGCTATTTTTGAGCCATCTATGATGTTTTTATTGTCTTTTCTACCATCAACATGTAAGGATACCACATCACATGTACTGAGCAAATCATCCAGAGAATCCAGCTTAGTAGCATTTCCCAGCGCAAGTTTTTCAACCACATCGTAGTAATAGACATCCATTCCCATATTTTCTGCCAAGACCGAAAGTTGGGCACCTATATTCCCGTAACCAACGATCCCCAACTTTTTCCCTCGGATTTCAAAGCTTCCTGTGGCTGATTTGTCCCATTTGCCCTGATGCATATTCAAACTTTTATCATGGAAATTACGCATCAGGAAGATGATTTCCGCGATAGCCATTTCCACTACAGATCTGGTATTGCTGAAAGGAGCGTTGAAAACTGCAATTCCCTTTTTGGTACAGGTATCCAAATCAATTTGATTGGTTCCGATGCAGAAAGCACCAATGGAAATCAAACGGTTGGCATTTTCCAGCACTTTTTTAGTAACATTTGTTTTGGATCTGATTCCAAGAATACTGACATTTTTGATTTTTTCTGCCAGTTCATCTTCGTTTAAAGCAGAACTGATTACTTCTACATTGTAACCTTCTTGCTCCATCAATTCAATACCGATAGGGTGGACATTCTCCAGAAGAAGAACATTGATCCGGCTTTTGGGATATGAGAATTTTTTGTTCATTTTATTGACGTACAGGATTTCATCTAAACTTGGTGCTATGTGATCCGCTTTGGAAGTAACCTTTGCTCTTTCTACATTTTCTGTAAAAGCGTAAAATTTATTGGCCAATCCCGCTGCTTTAATTTCGTAATCTGTATAACCATCCCCAATCACATAAATATCCCCTTGGAGGTTTAATTTCTTGATGGTTTCTGACTTTCCACCATTTCTTGAAAGTACATTTTCTCTATTGAAATCTATGACTTTCCCGGATTGGTCATAAACAAAATCATTGGCAAAAACATTTTCCTTCTTAATGCCAAAATCAGCTACGATGGGAGCAATAAAATCTTTAAACCCATTGGAAATGATGATAATATTGTCGGCATTTTCTTGAAGAAATTCTTTATTGCGTTTGAAGGATTTGGAGACTTTACTTTTCAAAGCATCAATCAATTCAACAATTTGTACCTTATCCGGTTGGAGAATATCCAATCTCCTTTCCAGACTCTCCCTGAAATTAAGGGATCCATCCATCCCCATATCGGTGATATCTTTAATCGCTTGAAGTTTTTCAGACTTTTTGGGATCATCTTTTAGGGTAATTTCGCCAAGGATATCCAAGGCCTCTACCTGCATAAATGTACTGTCAAAATCAATGATGAATTTCTTGTTGCTGGGCATGAGTGTTGTAAAGTTTTTTACTCTTATGCTTCAAAATTATAATATTATTAAAAAATAAACCTTTTTATTGTCAAAATACTTTTGTGATTTTAGGCACTTAAGAAATGAAATCGATTGTATTGGCCAAAAACCCAAATTTTTTTGATGTATGAAATGAATGTCCTAGATAAAGAATAACTCAACTATCCAAATTTTTTAAGATTTCCCAAAAAAATTGTCATCCTATTTAAAAATGAAAAGTGGTCCAAAAAGACCACTTTCTCAAATCAAAATAATTTAAAATTGATGTTATAAATGACTTATTTAATCGATTTGATTAGTCGTTCATTTAGACCGACGTAGTCAGGGTTTTTTGCTTCTTTCGCCATTTCCATGGATTTTCTGGCACTCTCCAAAGCTTCGGTTTTCTTGCCAAGGGCCAGTTCAATTTTTGCTTTTAAGTGCATGGTCCAATATTTTGGATCATCATTGACAGATCTGGTAATCCAGTCATAGGCCAGATTCATGTCCTTATTGTTGGTGAAATAATAATTAGCCGCCTGATAATATAAACCCGGATTTTGTGGTTGTTGGTCAATCACCAATTCCTTGATCTGTGCCATTACAATAGTATCAACTTCAGTTTCTATTCTGAATTTAACGCGGGTTCTTTCCCACTTGATGGCGACTGAAGCTCCTGTGTCTGTCATATCCACGAAATTGATTTCCAATGTTTCATATACCTGGCTCGTTTTTCCGGGTTTTACCTTGAACCTTAACACATCATCTTCCTGACTATAGCCTACAGCACCCCAAAGTTTCGTATTGCTGGAAAGAATAATGGTCCATTCAGTTTTTCCGGGAATAGCATAAAGAGCATAACTTCCAGCAGGAATGCTGTTTCCTTCAATCTTCACGTCAGTAGAAAATGTCAGAACAGTAGCAGCATTGGCCCCTGCTCTCCAAACTTCACCATAAGGCACTAATTCTCCGAAAATCTTTCTTCCTCGCATGCTTGGACGGCTGTACTCTACACTTACATCAGTCAGTCCCATTTTTTGACTTACAACTGCTGCAGGACTGGCTTGTGGCATATTGATTTGCTGCGCATTAAGTCCGTTGAGGGCAAGAAACACCACAAATAGGATTAATAAATTGGTTTTGTTTTTCATTTTTTCAATTAGTTATGAGTATAATGTTATTTAATACTTGTTTTGAAATATAAATGATTCGATTAAATTTGTTATATGTGAGGGTGACATAATGACTTGGTCATTCAAACGATATTTTAAACTTCTTGGCTGCTGCGCAAATTTTAACTGAACTATAATGGGTATTGCCATCATTTCTCCCGGTAGAGACGCTTCTATTTGGGTCGACAATATAAAAAAATTAGATCAATCCATCGATATTCAGGTTTATCCTGAAATCAAAGATTTCGAAAGCGTTGATGCAGTTATTCTTTGGCAGCACCCTAAAGGATATCTTTCTTCTTTTCCAAATCTCAAACTGATCTGTTCTATGGGGGCAGGGGTTGATCATATTCTTTCTGATACAAGCATACCTTCGCACTTACCTATTACCAGGATAGTAGATGAAAGATTGACTTTTTCCATGACCAATTATGTCATTATGGGTGTTCTCAACTACCATAGACAATTAAACAGATATCAGCAGGATCAGCAGCATAAAGTTTGGGACATGTCCAATCCGGAATTACCGGTGAATGTAGGGATTATGGGGGTTGGAGCTTTGGGTGGAGATGTGGTAGACAAGCTTAGGTATTTGGGGATCAATGTAGTCGGATTAGGCAATTCCGTCAAACAACATCTTTCTTATCCCTATTATGAGCAAAGCCAAATGGATGATTTTTTGGCAGAAGTCAATGTTTTGGTCTGTATGCTTCCGCTTACTCCTGGTACAGAAGGGATTTTGAATATTGACCTGTTCAGGAAATGTAACAAGGGAACTTACCTGATCAATGTGGCACGAGGCAAACACCTGGTAGAAGAAGATTTGATTCTGGCAATTAATGAAGGATTTATTTCAGGAGCGCTTCTTGATGTTTTCAGACAAGAACCACTTCCGGCTTCCCATCCATTTTGGGAAATGCGTGAGGTGACGATTACACCTCATATTGCCAGTGTAACCAATCCTTCTGCTGCTGCGCCACAAATTGTTGATAACTATCAAAGATTTAAAAAAGGAGTGGAACTGATCAACCAAATAGATAGAAAAAAAGGATACTAACTTATATTATCATGGCCAATAATTTTAAAATTCTATGCCCCACTGATTTTTCTGAATGTTCTCTTAATGCCATCGAATATGCTGCAAAATTAGGAGAAAAATATCAGGCAGAAATTACACTTTTTCATGTTCCGGATAAGGAAGATTATCAAAAGCTTTCTGCCGGCGATTCAAATTCTGGTGATCAGTATTCATTTATTCAAAAAAAGCTGGATAACCTGATCAAAACTGTTGAAGAAGAATCCATTGCAAAAGGATTAAAATCCATTAAAGCAGAGATTAGGGAAGGTAAAACCGTCAAAACTATCCTGGAATATGCTGAGGAAATGGCTGCAGACCTTATCATCATGGGTACAGAGGGAGTCAATGATTTCAAAAAAAATTATATAGGAACAAGGGCCAGTAAACTGGTGGAAAGATCTGAAATTGATGTTTTCATTATTCCAAGAAGAGTGTATTTCAAAGCTCCACGGAAATTTGTCTATGCCACTGATTATTTGGAGGAGGATAAAATAGCTATTCAAAAAGTAGTGGAAATAGCAAAATTCTTCGATAGTGAAATAGACATTGTCCATGTCAGTTCAAAAGAAAAAGCGATTGACAAGTCCCTACATCAGATTATGGTTCAGGAAATCGAACCTTTTGTGAAATATGATAAAGTCAACTACATTCTAAAAGCGTACAGGGATGAACCGGGTCTTGGCCTGGAGAATTACCTCATCACTGCAAAAGGAGATATTTTGGTGACCTTAAGCAAAAAGAAAACCTGGTTTGAACAGGTTTTCACGCACAATCTTTCAAGAAAAATGTCTTATTTCATCAATAAACCCTTACTGGTGCTGAAAAGAGCTTAATTCTTTGGATTTCTTAAACCACCTTTTAAAAATGCCCAAAATTCTTTTTGGGTATTTTTGTTTGTCAAAACCTCAACCAGGGTTTTGAAATAGGTGCTGATATTTATTTTCTTTGAACTGTCCATTTTCTCTCCGGTTTCCGCTTGCTGAATTTCAGCTTTATCAGATGGAGTTGAAGTATTTTGTACAACATCATCCCTTTCTATACGGTTTGGTTCATAGCCTACCAGTTCATCAGCCTTTTCAAAACTCTTTTTGGACTGGTCACGGTATCCCAATTTTTCTTCCACAAGGCCCTTATTGTTATACGCAACTGCATCTTCCGGGTCGAGTTCAATCGCTTTTTCATAATCAGCAATAGCCCCTTCTAAATCACCAATTCTATCTTTGAAAAATGCCCTACTGGAATAACGGTATGGATTCCCGGGTTCAAGGTTCAGCGCTCTATCAAATTCCTGTATTGCCTCCTCATTTCTGTTGAGCATATGTAGAACAACTGCACGGTCACTGATAAAAGTTGGATTAAAGGGTTCCATACTGATCAGATAGTCAAAATCATCTATAGCACCTTGAAGGTTTCCCATTCTGCTCAGTACCCTTGCCCTGAAAAAATAAAACTCGTTGTTGTCCTGTTCAGCCTCAATACAAATATTGATCTGGGTTAAAGCTTCCTGAAAATTGCCTTCTTTGAAATATTTGACGGAAATATCGAAATTGTTCACTTGTTAGTAAATTGGTCCCTAATAAAATACAAAAATAGGAGGGATAAAGTTTAAAATTAAATGAAAGTGAAAATTGCTTTGGCTTTTGGGAAATTGAATTCTTTATATCTTTGAACTGAAAACAAGATTATGGCCACTAAAGCAGAAGACGTATTAAAAGACCTAAAAGCTGGGAAATATGCTCCGGTCTATTTTTTGCAGGGTGAGGAACCTTTTTTCATTGACCAAATCAGTGATTTTATTGAGAAAAACGCTATACCTGAACACGAAAAGGGCTTCAATCAGGTCGTGATGTATGGTAAAGATGCTCCAATGACGTCTATTTTAAGCAACGCCCGGAGATTCCCTATGATGGCTGACCGACAGGTTGTGATCATTAAGGAAGCTCAGAATATATTTGGATTAGGCAAAGAAGAAGTTGACAATTTATTGATCAGCTATCTTTCTAACCCATTGCCAAGCACTATTTTGGTATTTGCCCATAAGTACAAAAAACTTGACGGAAGAAAACCATTGTCCAAAGAGGTTGATAAAAAAGCCATACTCGTTAACTCAGAAAAGATCAAGGATTTTCAGTTACCGGCATGGGTGGAAGCTTATGTCAAAAGCCAAGGGCATCATATCGATGGACCAACTGCCAATTTTTTGGCAGAAAGTATAGGTAATAATCTCGAGGTGATTGCAAATGAAGTAGGAAAAATCTTTATCAATTTCACAGAGCCAACCACGATTACCAAAGATCATATCCAAAAATATGTAGGGATCAATAAAGAATACAATAATTTCGAATTGACCAAGGCGATAGGATTCCGGGATGTGATCAAAGCCAATAAAATTATTCATTATTTCCGTCAAAATCCTAAGAACCATCCTCTTATACCCATGATTGCTTTGATACACAACTACTTTTCTAAGGTAGCTTTGGTGCATTATAACGCCAGAATGGGAGATCAGGATTTGGCAAAAATTACTGCAGTGAACCCTTACTTTTTAAAAGAATACCGAGTAGCAGCAAAAAACTACCAATTAGGCAAGGTTATTGATTGTTTTGCCTATATTCATGAGGCTGACTTGCGTTCTAAAGGGGTTGATTCAGGAGGGATGGATGACGCGGAAATACTCCGTGAATTGATATTTAAAATCATGCATTAAATAATGTAGCTTTTATTATGAAAAAAAGCCTTTTTCTGCTTTTGCTTTTAAGCATCAGTAATATTGCGTATACCCAATCGGGATTATACCAGACAAGTAAAACAAGGACAAAAGATGAGAGTTTTGAACTCTATCAAAAAAGCCTCTTCAGTGCCTCTAAATATGAATTTGAAGCATTAAAAGAAAGTGAACTTGATCCTGAGTCTAGGGTGGATGCAGATTTCTTCCACGCTGTTTCTGCATTGAAAATTGAAAATCCTGCAGCTTCCGATCTGGTTTATTATTTTATCCGACAATACCCAGAACATCCCAAGACGAATGAGGCTGCTCATATCCTGGGTGATTTTTTCTTTGACAAAAGAAATTATAGGGAGGCAATTCCAGCCTATCAAAAAGTCAATTTGGCCAAAGTGGATTTTGAACAAGGATCAGAAGTACTTTTTAAAACCGGGTATTCTTATTTTCAATTGAAAGACAACACCAATGCCTTAAGGTATTTCAATGGTGTCAAAAAGGAACCAAACCAGTATAAAGCTGATGCACACTATTATGCCGGGTTTATTGCAATGGAACAAGCCAATTACCCACAGGCCATCAGTGATTTTAAAGAAGCAGATAAAGTTCAGTTCTATGCCAATAAAGTGCCTTATATGTTGGCTGGTGTATATTACAGACAAGGATCTTATGATGAGTTGATTGCCTATGCAGAGCCCGTATTGGCCAACAGAAGGAGTTTGGACAGGAAGGAGGAAATTCATTTGTATCTGGCAGAAGCATATTTTGAAAAAAGAGAGTTTCCAAAAGCGGCGAACAATTATGATGCATTTGTCAATGCTAGAAAGGGTAATCTAAGCAAAGCCCAAATTTACAAGGCGGGAATTTCCCAGTTTGAAATTCAAAATTATCAAAGAGCTACGGATTATTTCAAAATATCCGCAGTGGATAATGACGAAATAGGTCAGGTTTCCAGTTACTATTTGGGCCATTCCTATATGAAATTGAATAATCCACAATTTGCAGCGAACAGTTTCAATGCCGCCTATAAAAGTGATGCCAATAGAAATATCAAGGAAGATGCTTTGATCAATTATGCAAAGGTAAACTTGGAAAGGAATAATTTTCAGGATGCAGTCAATGCTTTGGACACCTATTTGGATAATTATCCAAGCGGTAGGTATGCCAAGGAGGCGGAAGGTCTATTGACAGATGCCTTAATCAATACAAGCAATTACCTGAGGGCAATTGAGCATATTGAAAAAATGAGCAGGAAATCTGACCGTATCCGTGAGGCATACCAGAAAATCACGTTTTACCAAGGAATTGTGTATTATAGGGATAAACGTTATGATTTAGCGACTACCTATTTTGATAAATCTATCGCTACCCCGGTCAATAGGGACTTGGTCGTGCAATCTTATTTTTGGAAAGGGGAAAATTTTGCAGCTAAAGGTGATTTGCCACAGGCTATCAAGTCTTATGAAGCCGTACAGAACCAAAGGCCAAGAGCCAATGATCCTTACTTGATCAAATCTTATTATGGCATGGGTTATGCTCTTTTTAATCTTGAGCAATATGGAAGAGCGGAACAACAATTCAAGAATTATGTTGACCGTAAGCAAGGAGATCAGGATAAGGAAAATTATGATGAGGCCTTGATCAGATTGGGTGATACTTATTATGTTCAGAAGAAATTCACAGAGGCCCAAAATGCTTTTCAGAGAGCCATTAGGGAAAACAGTTCTTACAGTGATTATGCTTATTTCAGAAGTGGGGTTGTCTATAATTTTCAAAACAGGAATAATGACGCCATCAGTCAGCTGAATATGCTCATCAATAATTTCCCTTCCAGTTTATACATTGAAGATGCGCTGTTTCAGAAATCCCAGATCAATATGGAGGAAATGAGGTATGCTGAGGCAAGTGATGGTTTTACCAGATTGATATCTAGAAGCCCCAATAGCCCATTCATCCCCTTTGCACTGGAAGGTAGGGCAGTGGCTAATTTCTCTCAGCAGAAATACAATGAGACTATAGATGACTATAAAAGAATCCTCGAAAACCATCCAAACTCTTCCAATGCCGAAGCAGCTTTGGTTGGACTTCAGGAGGCTTTGGCTATTCAGGGTAGGTCAGGTGAATTCTCCCAATATGCCTCCCGATATAGGTCAGCCAATCCGGACAATAAAAGTCTTCAAAATCTTGAATTTGAATCTGCCAAATCACTGTACTTCAACAGTGCCTGGGACCAGTCTATCAAAGCTTTTGAAGATTATCTCAGGAATTATCCTCAGGCAGGAAATAGGGCAGAGGCAAGTTATTTTATTGGTGACGCCCATTATAGGGCAGGTAGAAAAGATCAGGCGCTGACCTATTTTTACCAGATTGATAAAGAAAAAGAATCCTCTCAAAGATTAAGGGCTGTTCAGCGGATTGCTTCCATAGAATTGGAAAACCGAAATTATCAAAAAGCAATGCCTTACCTGAGGGAATCAGCAAGGAATGCAAGAAACCAAATTGAAGAGTATGAAGCTTATAATGGTTTGATGGAAGCACAATACCGACTTGATCGATTTGATTCTGCTGTTTTCTATGCCAATAGGGTGATTACTTTAGGAAGTGTGACCGGTGATGCTATTCCTTTGGCCATGCTACTCAAAGCTAAAGCACTTCAAAAATCCAATAAGAACAATGAATCGGAAGATGTTTTAAGGGATCTGATCAATGAATATAAAACTATCCAGGGTGCAGAAGGTCTGTTTTTGCTTGCTGAATCTGTACACAAAAAAGGTAACTATGAGCAATCGAATGATATAATATTTGATTTTTCTGGCCCTTACAGTGGGTATGATTATTGGTATGGAAGGATATTTATCCTGTTAGCTGAAAATTATATCAAACTTGGCGAAGAATTCCAGGCCAAGGCCACATTAGAATCTATCGTTGAGAAGTCAACCAATGATGAAGTCAAGAAGATGGCCAGAGAAAAATTAGCCACTATCAATTAATGTTCAGAAAGATGAAAAATACGTTCAGATATAAATATCTTTTGGTTTTTGCAGCCGTTTTCTCTGGATTTTCAGGGGCTATACTTGCTCAACAGGCAGGGGAAGTAAAAGATCAGGAATTTGTAATCCGAAAAGACCGGGTATTGACTTTGCCCAAACAGCCCAGAAAATTTGAAAGAATTCCTGTTCTGCCAACCGCAAAAGTAAACTCCTCATTCAATTATGAGGTTAGGCCTTATTTCCTTTCTTTGGCGCCTGAGATTATTCAACCATCCGTAGCCCAAAAACAGTGGCCAAGAACCAATGAGGAACTGTTTCCAGGTTTTGCAAGGCTGGGTTTTGGAAATTATGCATCACCCTTGATTGAAGTCAGGTATAACAACTGGGAAGAAGCAGATTATAACTTTGGAGCCTCCGTCAAGCATGAAGGTTATTATAGAGGACCGATTGATGGCAGTAACTCAGGAGAGAACTTTACAAATGTCAAATTGAACGGTAATCTTTTCAAAGACTTCTTTCAGTTATACGGAGGGGTAGATTATAACAGGCACCAGTTTAACTTTTATGGTTATGATGCGGAAAATCCTGCTTTACAGGAATATATCCCAAGCCAAAATATTCTGAATACCTTCAGGTTAAAAGGAGGGATTCAGGATATTGAGAAAATGGATAATTTCAATTACGATGTCAATCTGAATCTAAGAGCTTTTAATGATAATTATGAAGCCTCTGAAACAGAATTTTCCATTAAAGGATTCGGTGATTTTTGGTTTGATGATTACATCACAACAGGAATTAATGCTGAACTTTCCTTAACCAAGCCAAAAGACTTGTGGTATACAGATATCAACCGTAACTACTTCAAAGTTAACCCCTATGTTGCCTACCAAAGAAGCGGTTTAAAGGTTCAGGCCGGAGCCAACATGGTCGTTGAAAATGATGTGACTTTGAACAAAAAATCTGATTTTCATATCTATCCACAACTATATGCCCATTACATGATACAGGATGAGTTTGGGATATATGCTGGTTTTGAAGGTGATGTTTTGAGGAAGACGTATCTGGATTTCGTAACAGAAAACCCTTTCCTTGGTCCAAGTGATCAGCTTTTGAATACAATTCAAAATTATCTGGCAAAAGCTGGTATAAAAGGGACGATCAATGATGAATTGACCTATGAAGCAGGCGCTAGCTATGGAAAATTCAGGAATATGCATTTTTTCGGCAACAGTCAAGCTGATAGCCTCCGCTTTAACCTGCTTTATGATGATGATACCAAAGTATTGAATTACAATGCTAAAGTGGGTTGGAATTATGAGAAAACATATAGATTGATAGCTTCCGTAGATTATTATTATTACACCACAAAAACCCTTGCCGCGGCATTCCAAAGACCTGAGTGGGTAGTGTCCATCAATAATAATTTTACCCCGACAGATAAATGGTTGATACAGTTTAATGCCAATGCGATGGGTGGCATCAAAGGCTTTGTCCGTGATGCTCTTATTGAGGAAGATATGGCTACTGATCTGCCTGTTATCTTAGATCTTCAGTTAAAAGCGGATTATCAAATCACAGATAGGTTTTCAGTATTCGCTGTTGGGAATAACCTGTTGAACAGAAAAAATCAACGATTTCTGAATTATCCGGTAAGGGGAATTCAAGGTATCGCAGGCTTAACATTTAAATTTTGACTTACCTAGCAAAAAAAGAATTTAATTGAACCTTGACGGGCGGTTTGTCAATTCATTCATTTCTTATAGTTTCGTGTATTGAATGAGAAAATAAAATTTTATGGCGGAAGAAAATAAAATGAAAATATCTGATAAAGAGGAAAAAGACTATGGGTTTCCTTTTGTAGATGTTACGCCATTGAAAATCAAATCTTCAAAAAAAGTTGAAGAAAACCATGAAGAGGCCGAGTACGTAGAAACTTCTGCACCAATACCCGTTTCCTCTTCAGTTTCACCTCATCATGTAGATAAAGGATTGATCAAGTCAACCACCCAAAAGGAAAGGAAGAAAAGTCAACTCCCACTATTGTTGTCTTTAGTTTTCTTAGTGGTGATCATTCTTGGTGCAATGGCATATTTCTTGTACTATTTGCCAAATGAAGAGCAAAAGAAAAAAGAAACTTTAGCTACTGTAGCAGAGGTAGAGAATTCACCTATTATGATAGAGGAGGAACCTGTAGAAGAGGATATAAAAGAAGAGGAAGATGGACTTGAAATTGAACAGGAGCTTGTAGAAACTGTTGAAACACCTGTGGTACCAGCGCCTGTTGTATCTTCAGGCGATGCAGTTATTACCAAAGTGACCTCAAGAGAGTCAAGTCCCTTTTATTACATTATTGTTTCAAGCTCACCATCAGAAAATGTTGCTGAAGAAGAAGCGCAAAAACTAGTGGCAAAAGGATTAAGTGCATGGATAATTTATCCTTACGGTGAAACAAGGAATTACAGGGTATCAATAGGTAGATTTGCTGCCTATGGGGATGCCACGGCGGCTTTGGAAAATGCCAAAGCTAATTTTGACGATTCAATCTGGATTTTGAAATACTAATATGATTCTAACACAAATCAGTACAGACGGCCAATTAATGGCTGATACGCTTGGGGTAATGGATTCCGGCCAACAAAGCATTGGATTATTGGACTTGTTGATAAAAGGGGGGTACATGATGATCCCACTGTACCTTCTATTTGTCCTTGCCATTTTCATTTTTGTTGAAAAACTAATCACGCTTAGAAAGGCCTCAAAATCCCCCAAACATCTAATGGATCAGATCAAAATTTTGGTCCAAGGTGGAAAGATTGATCAGGCAAAGATGCTTTGTCATGGAGATAATACTCCTGTAGCCAATATGATTTCCAAAGGATTGGAAAGAATTGGGAGTCCATTGAAGAATATTGAAGTTTCGATTGAAAATGTCGGAAAAATTGAGATTTACAAATTGGAGAAGAATTTGGGGATACTGGCAACCGTAGCCGGTGCTGCCCCGATGATAGGCTTCTTGGGAACTGTAGCCGGTATGATCAGGGCATTTATTGGTGTAGCCCAGGAAGAAGGTATGGTATCACCCAAGTTGCTTTCAACAGGTATCTATGAAGCAATGATAACAACAGCCGCAGGTTTGGTTGTTGGAATCGTGGCTTATTTAGGTTATAACTATTTGGTGTCGCAAGTATCCAAATTGGTACATAGCATGGAATATACTTCCGTGGAATTTATTGATTTATTGCAGGATAAATAATTATGGCTTTACAGTCAAAACATAAAGTTGATGCTGCTTTCAGCATGTCTTCCATGACGGATATCATTTTCCTTTTATTGATATTTTTCATGTTGACATCTTCTTTTATTACACCTTCAGGATTACCGGTAAACTTACCTTCCAGTGAAGCATCAGATATTGTGATGCAGGAAATTACGGTAACAGTAACCAAAGACCTGAAGTTTTCCGTTAATGATAGAGTAGTATCTAGGGAACAGGTAAAATCAGAGCTGACAGCCCTTCTTCAGGATAAAAAAGGACAGGTTGTCTTGCATATTGACAAGGAAGTGCCTGTCGAATATTTAGTAGAAATCGGGGGTATTGCGGCCGGATTGGAGGCCAATGTATCCATTGCCACTAAGCCATATAAATAAGATGCACCTTTGGGAAGCAGATAGTCAGGAAGCTGAAAACAAACGAAAAGCTCTCATCATCACCATTATAGTAAATATTTTGGTGTTGCTGGCTATATATTTTATCGTGGTCTGGAAAGAGCAGATCCCACCTTTGCCAAAATATGGGATGGAGCTGAATCTAGGGTTCACGGACGTAGGAAGTGGTAACAATCAGACAACTGCCCCTCCATCTGAAGTGCAGACGAACAACACCGAATCACCTGCACCCGGTGATCAGGCCCCCCGTCCTACAGAAGCATCTGTGCCCGTGTCGCAGCCAAGAACTGAAGCGGCTAAACCCAGGACTTCTACTTCTCAGCCTACCAACGAAGCACTTTCAAAAACCCCAAGTCCAGTAAAGGCAAGCGAAAAACCTACACCTACGACCAAGGATCCTAGCCCTGCAAAGAAAGAGACTACGGCCGTTACCCAGCCTGCAACTGCAGAAGCGGAAAAAACTACAACCAAAGCAGAAGAAAAGCCGAAAATTGACCAAAGAGCCATTTTTGGAGCCGGAGGAACTTCAGGAACAGGTTCACAACCCGCGCAGGGTTCTGCTCAAGGTTCTTCTACCCAAAAAGGAGATGAGGGCAAGCCTACCGGTACAGTTGATGGCAGGGCAATTATGGGGTCTGGATCAGGTTCAGGAGTACCCGGTCCTTCCTCAGGTTATAACCTGGAATTGGCTGGATGGGACTTTGGCTCAAGGCCTAATATCCGTGATAATGTGTCTACCCGAAGTGGAAGAATTGTTTTCAGGATAACGGTTGACGATAGTGGTAAAATAGTTCAGGCTGTTCCTTTAGAGTATAATGTTTCGAATGAGGTATTGGCATATTACAGAACTGTAGTCAATCAGATAAATTTTAAAAGGCAAGCAGGAGCTGCAACAGCAGAATATTCTACTGGGAAAATCACCTTCATTATCAAAGTTGATTAATTCATGACCTATCAAGAAACATTGGACTTCCTGTTCAATGCATTGCCTATGTTTCAGCGCGTGGGTGCATCTGCTTTCAAGAAAGATTTGAGTAATACCCATGCGCTTTGCCACCATCTTGGTAATCCGGAGACGAAGTTTAAATCCGTACATGTGGCAGGTACTAATGGGAAAGGCAGTTCTTCGCATGCAATCTGTTCCATTTTGATGGAGGCAGGTTTTAGGGTAGGGCTCTATACCTCTCCACACCTGAAATCATTTACAGAGCGCATCAAAATCAACGGAGAAGAAATACCCGAAGAGGAAGTGGTGCTATTTGTGGATGAAAACAAAGACTTTTTGGAACAACTCCGTCCCAGTTTCTTTGAAATGACAGTGGGAATGGCCTTTTGGTATTTTGCCAAAGAAGAGGTGGATATAGCTGTCATTGAAGTGGGCATGGGAGGACGTTTGGACAGCACCAATATCATCAAGCCCGAAGTATGTCTAATTACCAATATTGGCTATGACCACATGCAGTTCTTGGGAGATACGTTGGAAAAAATAGCTGGTGAAAAGGCAGGGATTATCAAGGAGCATACCCCTGTAGTAATCAGTCAGCGTCAGGTGGAAACCAAATCTGTTTTTGAAAAAATTTCAGGTGAGAAAAATGCCCCCATATATTTTGCCGAAGATTATTTCAGCATATCCAAGTTGAAGGATGAGGAGCTTGCGGTTTATGAGGTGAAGACGCAAGATGCTTCTTTTAAACTAGAATTGGATCTCAAAGGAAATTATCAGCAAAAAAACCTTGCCGGCATACTTCAAAGCATAGCAGTGCTCCAACAACTTGGATATAGAATTACCCAAAGCCATATTATTTACGGTCTTGCCCAAATCGTCAAGAATACCGGATTGAAAGGAAGATGGCAGATGTTAGGGAAAGACCCTTGGATTATTTGTGATACCGGGCATAATGAAGATGGTATAAGGTATATTACTGATCAAATCAGTCAATATTCTTATCAACAGTTGTTTATGGTTATTGGGATGGTCAATGATAAAGACGTTTCTAAAGTACTTTCCCTTTTGCCCAAAGAGGCAGAATATATTTTTTGCCAGGCAAATATTCCCAGGGCCATGCCAGTAGAGGAACTATATCAGAAAGCCTTGAAGGCAGGCTTGAAGGGGCAGGTGGAAAAAGATGTGAATGATGCCATTGCATTGGCCAAGAAAAAGGCAACAAAAGAGGACTTAATATTCATTGGAGGCAGTACCTTTGTGGTCGCTGAAATTAAGGAATTATAAAATGAGCAGAAAAAAACTGCAGAGGTTCAAAGAGAACGAAGAAAACAGAAATGTCATCCAACCGGGGAAAGAGATTTTTGAACAGATTAAAGGAAACTGGAACGCTCATCAATTTGAAAATGATCATCCGATAGTGGTGGAATTAGCATGTGGAAGAGGTGAATTTACTGTTGGTCTGGCGCGGGAGTACCCTCAGAATAATTTTATCGGAGTAGACATCAAGGGAGCCAGGATATGGAAAGGCAGTACGATTGCCATCGCCGAAGGACTTCAAAATGTTGCTTTTTTGCGAACACAGATTCAGTTGTTGGAAAAGTTTTTTGACGAAGGTGAAATTTCTGAATTATGGATCACTTTTCCTGACCCATTTCCGAGAGATGGTGACGAAAAGCGCAGGTTGACCTCCCCTAAATTCTTGGATATGTATAAACCCTTAATCAAAAAAGGCGGTATTGTCCACTTCAAAACAGATAATACAGGCTTGTTTGATTATACTTTGGATTTGGTCAGGACTAGAGAAGACGTCGAGGTATTGATTTCTACACATGATTTCTATGCTTCCGAATGGAAGGATGAGCATCATGGCATTAAAACAAAATATGAAAAGCTCTTCAGTGAAAAAGGGGAGAAAATCAAATACCTGAAATTTCGGTTTAAACTGGTCGATAAAGACGGGGATCAAAAATAAAGGGAGTTTTTGCAATTATCTTGACCTCCTTGAAGTAGGGACTTTGCGGATTTAGAATCAGGTTGGATTGGTTGTGTACAACGGAACTGGGCACCTTAATCCCAAGTATTTCTAAGTTTTGATAAAATGGCTCTGCCAGCTCTTTTAGGCTTCTTGGACTTGGGTAGTGGTACCAATTATCCGGTAATTGCTCCTTATTGATGATTTGGATTTTGTCTTCAGGGATTTCTAATGTAATAAGCTGTAGGTCTGGTTGGAACATAGGTGGTATGTTAACCACGATTTCAAGCAAAGCTAGGGCTGTGTTTTCTGAGGTATATACCACCGCCCTGCCTTTTTTATTCCATCTACCCCCCGCCAATGCAGCCCCTGTACCACTTAGATCATTGGCATAAGTGGATTTTGTCAGTCTAAAAACATGCATCAGCTGTATACGCCGTATTCAATTCTATGCAATAAATCCCTCACTTTGGAGATGCCTTCAGGGTAGCTTATCACTTCCATTGGAGTGAGTCCTCCTAGGGCAGTATTGGGCAATTCCATCCATTTGAAGAAATCTTCCTGGCTTCCTATGACCTCCTCCCCATAAAAAAACATATCCGTAGCTTCCAATAATTTGATGGCTTCTTGCTTAGGTAGGGATTTGTTTTCTTTGATTCTTCTATAAAGGGTGGGCTCTGAACTGGATAGGATGGATGCTATCTGGGTTAAACCCAATGAAAAGGCATCCTTGAATTTAGATAAATAGGAGGCAGCAAGTCCCTGATTGGCTACCAAATAAATATCCATAGGCTCTTCCATTATATTTTGGAATTTATCTTTGGTCAGTGTCTCAATTATTTCGGAATAATTTCTCATTTGATAAAATAATTTGTCAAATTTAAAAATTATTTTGAGAGTTTCAAATTTTTTACTGATTTTTATCAAATCCCGGTCTGATAAATTTATAGGCATCAGGAAATTCTTCTTCCAGCACTTGCTTAATTTGTACCAATTTATCCAACATGGGAAGGATAAATTCTTCTTCCTCATTAGACCAAAAGAGAATTCCCTGCCAGGCATTGATACTGTTTTGAATACAGATAAGCGCAACTTTTGCTGTTCCGTTGTAGCCTCGTTCCTCCACAGGATAATCATCCCAAAAAGATCTGTCGGCCAGATAATTCAAGGCACTTTTGCATTTGACAGGAATCATGGTTTGGTACCATTGGATGGATTCCATGTGTTTGATGACTTTTTCTAACTTTTCAACTTCTATCTTATCGCTGACATCTTCAGGTAAATTTCCAAGGAGCATTGGCCCAATGGTTGGATCCTGTCTTTTGCTTTTGATCCAGGCCATACATGCATCCATGTATGCTTCACTTAGGTCTGATAAGGGATGGATTTCTATTTTGATTTGTGTAATCTGATGCTCATGCATCGCTTCCTCTTGTTCTTCTTCTTCTTCGTCCTCCAATTCATCTAAGTCCATGTCAAATTCCTCTGCTGCCTCACTGAGCATTTCCATGGTTTCCATCATTTTTTCCCTCATTTTCTCCATCTTTTCATCTTCATCCAGGTCACTCTCCATGATGGCCCTGTCTTCCTGCTCCTGCGCATAGAGGTAGCACCTGGAAGTCATGTTGCAGCGCTCACACCATTTGTCACACCAATTGTAAATTCCGGGAATGTGGTTAGGGTCAAATTGCTTCATAGTTTTTTGATTTTATAAAAATAAGGTTGGTAAAGCCTGTTTTCGTTTCTAACAAGATTAAGCAATATTCATTTCCATGACCACATCATCCATCACAAATCCATTGCCTATATCTATGACCTCTCGGAAATCTTCATAAAAACCTATTTTTGAATAGAAGTCAATAGCTGATTGATTGTATTTGTTCACGTTCAGAAACAGGTGGGTATCGCTGTTTTCCAAGGCGATTTGGGCAACTTCCTGAATTAGTTTTTTGCCTACTCCCTTGCCCTGTGCCCCAGGAAGTATGTAGATCTTATGGATTTTTGTTTTTGAAGGATCTTTTGCATGAAGTTCATAAGAACAAAAACCAAGGCTTTTTTCACCTTCATTGGCTAGCAAAAATACATGTCCCTTTTCCTGAACCTGTCGTTCCAGGGCTTCGAGCTGGTACATCCAGTTCAACATGTAATCGATCTGCTCAGGTGTCAAGATATTGGCAAAAGTTTGAGGCCAGGTTCTAAGGGCTATTTCCCTTACTTTTTTTAGATCAGAAAGATTGGCTTGGATGATGTTGATCATATTGTATGCAATTTTACTTTCCGAAAACTAATCAATTCCAGAAATCTTTGAATGTCTTTTTTCACAATTGGTTTTAAAGTTCTTTTTGTTTAATTTTTATGAAGCGAAAACCCAAAACAGCACATGAAGTTAAGCTACTTCTTGGTCTTTTACATTTGTCTGATAAGCTGTGGTAAAAAAGACCTTTTTCAAAAAAAATCCTGGTGCAGTGAGGCGCCCATCTATACCACCTATGCCGCCGCCATGGAAAGATCTGAATTTTTGATAGACCAAGGATATGAATTCCTCTATGATGATCCGGAAAAGCCCCTCACATTTCATTCCCAAAAAGGGGGTGCTTTAGGATTGGTTTTTAGAATTGACGGCGAATTGGTCCAAAATGTAAAAGAATACTTCCTTGCTCCCCAAATACATGAAAGTTTTCCGGACATGGTTTCCTTTTCCTGTTTTCCAAAGGAAGGGGTAGAAGTAAAAGGAATCTTCCTGGTGTACTCCTCAAGAATTGCCATTCAGGAATTTGAAATTATCAACCATACCCAGAAAGCCATTGCAATGGAAATGATTCCTTTTGTTTCCAATAAATACCGTTCATTCAGGGAAATCAGTCAGCAAGGAAATATGGCCATTGAATTTCAGCATGAAAAGTATCCTGATTCATGGTCTTTAAACCAAAGCATTCCTTATGAGGACAGCCTGCAAAATACCTGGTTTTTCTCGGAGCAAATTGGAAAATGGGGAAGCTTCTCATCCTTTGCTGGTGAAAGCCCACAACCTTCCTTTGAATTTGATACACAACGGAAAAGCTTACACCAGATTTTTGGGCGGGCATATGAAAAAGGGGAAAGATTGCTGGAGAATGGTTCCCAAGCCAGGATTATGGTGATTTCTTCCAATGACCCAAGATTTATATTGACGGAAAATTCACCCATTTGGGACAGTCCAGTACCCAGCATTGACCATGCAGGTTTGTTCAGATTAGAATTAGGAAATTTTCCAAAAGGAATATCCCTTAATAGCCTGAAATTAACATATTATAACCTAAAGCGACAGATAGGAGATCAAGTAGAGATCCAGTCTTCTTTACCCAACCAACGAATTGATTTTGATGCGAAAAAGGGAAAAGGTTTTCAATTCGTAAGGGGTATCAAAAGTGTACCCACTTCTGGTGGCATTCAAATTTCTTGGCAGGCATTGCCTGGGGCCAAATCCTATAAAATTTATAAAAGAACTTACCCAGGGAATGGATTTTATGAGTTATTGACCGAAGTTCAAAATGAAAGTTTTGAAGATAAATTCAAGCCATTTGAAGGGTATAATGGCTATGTCATTATACCTGAAGGGGATTTTGTAGGGGTACATTCTGAAGAAATTTACACTTTACCTTCAGCAGACTTCAATGCTTGGCTCAATTCCAAAGATGCAGACAAATCAGGGGAACATTCCCGGGTAATTGCCGCAGTTTTACCAATTGAATTAAGTTCAAAATCCTCTAAAACGGTCAGAATCGGTAGAAAAATCAGGGGAATAGAAGAAGATCTAAAACATATTTTGAACGATATTCAAATATTATCATCGCTTGATTTTGAGCCATTTTGGATTGATAATAAAGAATTGTTTGCAAATGTTCCCGCTTTATCGACAAGCAATGAAGAGGAGCTTTTGCTGTATAAAAGTGCCTGGAACATGATGCGTCAGGTCATGTACCCACCTGAAGAAAGAAGTCCATTTAATTACTATGTATTTTCCAGAGAGCCAACCTGGGGATGGGGTCACGGAGGTCAGGTTTTCCATGAGAGTATCACCATGTTGGCTTATGCTTATCTGGATCCAGAATCTGCTATGAACTCCCAAAGGGTATTTTCCCACAGGCAGAATGACAATGGCTACATCAATTACCGAACAGGTTCCTACCTGGATGAAATTATTGAATACAATGGTCAGTTGACTTCTTCTGCTCCTTGGTATTCTTGGTTGAACTGGGAGATTTATAATATTACCCAGGACAAGGACTTTTTGGAGGAAATGTATGCCTCCAGCAAGAAGTTTTACAAATTCTATATCAGTGAAAGGGATGCTGATGGAGATGGGTTATTGGAGTGGGGAGGACATGCCATTCTGGAATCGGTCCGGGATGCATTAGTGGCTGTTTGGGATGAAGTCGGATGGCCGTCCAACTTTGAATCCATAGACCTGAACTGCATGATGGTAATGGAGGCCAAAGCATTGGAAAAGATGGCTTTGGCACTTGGCTTATTAGAAGAAGCTGCTCAGTGGCGGAAAGACCATGAGCAAAGGACAACCTTGATCAATCAGGTGTTTTGGGATGAAGAGAATGGCTTTTATTACAATGTCAATAAAACGGATAACAGTTTCACTTTTAAAACCGAAAATGACCTCAAAAGGGATGAAATTATAGGCTTTTTACCACTTTGGGCTGGAGTTGTAGATGAAGAAAAGGCTAAGCGCCTGATACAAAAGTTAACCGACTCTAAGCAGTTCTGGAGAAAATTTGGCGTTCCATCTTTATCCGCTGTGGATCCTTATTACAATGACAAAGGCTATTGGAACGGACCGGTATGGGTGGAGTGGAATTACCTTATCTTCCAGGGATTGAAGGATTATGGCTATCACCAAGAGGCTGCCGAACTTACGGATAAGATTGCAGCAGTGATGATTTCACAATTGAAACAAAACCATAACCTCTGGGAATTTTACAGTCCGGATGAAGATTGGGCGGGATACCATAAGACCTATATCTGGGCAGGGATTATCAATAGAATGCTCATGGATAAAGATAAAAGATGAAATACGGCATCAACAATGGCCAACATAATTTTGAATAAACCCAGATATGAAGTTACATAAAAGCTGTTACCCAATTTTCATTTGGGCTTCTTGCTTCTTGTTCACCTGGTCTCCATTATCCGCTCAGGATAAGGCATGGGTAATTGGTTCAGATTTAATCGTTTATAAATTGAACAATGTTCAATTGAAAGAGTCAAAACCTTTGTTTTCTGTTGTTTTAGATGGGAAAATACTGTTTTCCAATGAGTTTGAATCCAATAATAAAAGATACTTTTACAATTGTTTTTTTGAGCTTGTTATGGACAGCGTAGTCCAAAAGGATGGGCATTTATCGGCAATTTTAAGATTTGAAAACCATTCAAAAGATACTTTGACCTTAGAAAACTTAGTTCCTTTTGGAGAAGGGCCCGATAACCTGTATATCACAGGAAAAGGAAAGCATCCGCTATCCAGATCCCATCTTTTCAGGCCCGGTTTAGAGCCTGTAAATGTCATCTTACCGGATAATGCCTGGGAATTGGGTTTTGGAACAACACAGCAGGGTAATGGTGGCTTTGCAGCTTTGGCGAGAAGGAAGTATTGGGATGGGGCTACAAGAAAAAGATTTGAAACACTACTACCTCCAAAAAGTACAGTTACTTACAGGTTTTACATAGATGCTTATTCCGGCACGGAATGGCAAGATGGATTGAGGAAGGTTTTTCAAGAGAAATACTTGTATGACCTGGATCACTTTGACAATAGCCTTTATCTAAGAACAGATTTACAGTGGATAAGAAAATCTTATGCCATACATTTGCTAATGGCTTGGGATAATAATTTTTATAGTTCTGAAATACAGCAATTTAATATATTTCAGTTTGAGCAAAGAAATAAGGGTTTATTTGGGGGGAATGATGTCATTGGTATTTGGCCAACCTGGCCGATGTTGGGATTGGACCAGAGAAATCAGTGGGATTTGTACCGGGATTTGCCTGGTGGTCTTCCTCAATTGGCAATAATTTCAGACAGTCTGAATAGGTCGGGAACCAAGTTTTTCATAGCCTATAATCCATGGGATGAGAGTACGAGATTAGAGGGACATTTGGAAGGATTGGGTGACTTACTTCAGGCGACAATGGCTAATGGGGTGGTGCTGGATACCAAAGGAAGTTCAAGCAGGGAATTGCAGGAAGCTGCTGATGGAGCGGGCCCTGGAATAGTCATGTACAGTGAGGGAATGGCTGTACCAAAAGATATGCCCGGGATAGTATCAGGAAGAGTACATAATGCCCTTTATTATCCTCCGCTTTTGAACCTGAATAAGTTTATCAAGCCGGATTTTGCCATTTTCAGGGTGGCAGAACTTGCCTTTGATCGAATCAGAAGGGAATATGCATTGTCATTATTCAACGGTTACGGCACCGAACTCAATATTTTCCGTCCAGGACGTCCCGAATGGAAAGAGGAGGATTATAGATTTTTTGGGCGTACATTAAAGGTATTGAGGGAAAACCACAGCAATTTCATTTCTTATGATTTCACCCCCTTATATCCGACCATAGCAGATGGTATTTATGTCAATCAATGGGTAAAACCAAATAAGGTTTTATATACCATTTTCAGCCTTAAACCAGAGGGCTTTAATGACAGGCTTTTTGAAGTTGAAAAGCCAAAAAAAGGATGGCATTATGTAGACATTTGGACCCATGAGGAACTTATTCCTGAGGAAGAAAATGGCAAATATTATTTGAAAATAGATTTGGAGGGATTTCATCAAAAATGGTTGGGTACCAACAATGAAGGGGCTGTAAGTTCTATATTTTATGTTCCTGAATTACTGTTTGTTGAATTGAATCAAAATAAGTTAAGCATTAAGTCAAAATCAGGATCTGAAGTTAGGGTTTGGGCAGGCTTGCCGGGGTATGGGAAGCATTATAAAGCCTTGCCTAATGGAGACCAAGAACTGGATTTCAGAAAGGAGTTTGATGGCTATGAAGGAAAACTGGTCATTCAACTTTTTGAAGAGGATGAAATACTGGATGAGCGTGTGGTTAATACAGGGTATGGAATTCCCAGATTGATTTCGGAGCCTGAGAAAACCAAATCATATGACCAAATACCAGAAGGCATGGTAAAGATTCCTTCTGGAACTTTCACTTTGAAGGTCACCAATGGCGACCAATTTATTCCCTATCCGGTACAAGGTTATCCAAAGAAAATACAGCTCTCCTCATTTTTGATGGATAAGCATCCAGTTACCAATGTGCAGTTCAAGGAATTCATCGATGCAACAGGGTACTGGCCAACCGATGACCATCGTTTCCTTGCCCATTGGGAAAATGGGAGAATTCCTTCGGGAAAGGAAAATTATCCGGTAGTCAATGTGAGTTTGGAAGATGCTAAAGCTTATGCTGCCTGGGTTGGAAAAAGATTGCCCACTGAGGCCGAATGGCAGTATGCTGCGTCTGCCGGGGACGGAAGGGACTGGCCTTGGGATCCGGATTTAAAGGTGAAGAAAAGATTGGAATATGTCACCAATACACTTACGGTAGAACATCTTGAAGGGCTTGAATCTGATTTTTGTAATCTTGGCAATGAGGTAATGGATCCCGTTGTGAATTATCCTAAAGGTATGAATCCCTGGGGTTTGGAAGACCTTATCGGTTCAGTTTGGCAATTGACTTCTGATCTTTATGATAATGGAAGCAATCAAATGCTTATCTTGAAAGGAGGAAGCTATTTCAAGCCCTCCTCAAGTTGGTGGTATGTACAGGGCGGTCCAAGAGAAACGCACTACAGACAAATGTTGCTGAGGGTTACCCCTGGATTTGAAAGAAATGAAACAGTAGGCTTCAGATGTGTTGCCGATTTAAGGTAAAAAATCATGATTTAATTCATGATTTTTGTTGATATGAATTGGTATTTGATTAGATTATGATTGTCAATTTTGAATTGAACAAACATCCATGAGTGTACATAAAATATTTAATATAGACAGTCCTTTTTTCAAGGAAATAGGGGATATGACCAGGTTTACCACCAGGTTTTTCAGGGAGATTACCAAACCAAAACAGGAGTATGAGGAATTTATCAACCAATGTTTCTGGGTAGGTTACAAAACCCTGACCTTAGTGGGTATTACCGGTTTTATCATGGGCTTGGTATTGACAATTCAAAGCCGTCCGACTCTGGTAGAGTTTGGTGCGGAATCAATGCTCCCTGCGATGGTTTCTGTATCGCTGATCAGGGAACTAACACCTGTGATTACTGCTTTGATTTGTGCCGGAAAAATCGGTTCGGGGATGGGAGCTGAACTAGGTTCTATGAAAGTGACGGAGCAAATAGATGCGATGGAGGTTTCAGGGACCAATCCATTTAAATATCTGGTTGTTACCAGAGTTATGGCAGCTACGATTATGGTACCTGTACTGTCAAGTGTGGCCAATGCAATTTCTTTGTTTGGAGGCTATTTAGGTGTTAATTTACGAGGCCAAGTAAGCTGGCATTTGTACTGGTTTCAGGTTTTTGATGCCTTGAGTTTTGGTGATGTAGTTCCTTCTTTGGCTAAAACCTTCTTCTTTGGTTTTGCTATTGGGATTGTCGGTTGTTATAAAGGATTTACTTCGCAAAAAGGAACTGAAGGTGTGGGTAGGTCTGCGACAACAGCTGTGATTGTAGCTTCGCTTATGGTATTTATTATTGATTTGATTGCCGTTCAAATCACGGATTTATTAGGTTTGACATAAATTATGGAGAAAAAAGAGTCTGTAATTGTGGTAGAAGCTTTGAACAAGTCCTTTGGAACAAACCACGTGCTGAGGAATTTCTCCATGACCGTTCAACAAGGGGAAAATCTCGTGATTTTGGGGAAATCCGGTTCCGGAAAGTCTGTTTTGATTAAATGCATCATTAATTTGATTGAGCCTGATTCAGGAAAAATTATCGTTTTGGGGCAGGATACCAGTGAACTGGATCAGGATGAAATGGATGTATTAAGGGCAGATGTGGGTTTCCTGTTTCAGAGCAATGCGCTATATGATTCCATGACGGTAAGGGAGAACCTAGAGTTTCCATTAAGAAGGCATTGGACCAAAGAAAGACGTCAAAAAGGTGCAAAGGAGGCTGTTTTGGAAGCCTTACAAGATGTTGGGCTTTCCCATACGATTGACATGATGCCTGCTGAATTATCAGGCGGGATGAGAAAAAGGATAGCCCTTGCGAGAACATTGATTTTAAGGCCTAAAGTGATTTTATATGATGAACCTACAACTGGTCTTGACCCCATCACTGCCCGGGAAATCAGTCAATTGATGTTGGATGTGCAAAAGAAATATAATGCAACTTCTATCATCATTTCGCATGATATGAATTGTATCCGAATGACCTCGAACCGAGTGATTATGCTCATTGACGGCTATGGGTATGCCAATGATACATATGATAACTTATGTTTATCTACAGACCCGAAAATCCGAGAATTCTTCGATTAATATGAAAGAGAAAAAGAAAATAGAAAACGCACAATTGGGTGCTTTAGTTGTACTGGGAGTTCTATTCCTTGTTTTTACCTTGTATATGATCGGGAAAAACCAAAATATATTTGGAGCTTCTTTTACCATCACTACCGTGGTTGAAAATGTCAACGGATTAGTACCGGGTAATAACGTGCGATATAAAGGAATGGATGTTGGAACTGTTAAATCTGTAGAAATGGCCAGTGATTCTACGATTAATGTAACCATGTACATCAAAAATAAAATGAGGGGCTTCATTAAAAAGAATGCACTGACTTCTATAAGTACTGACGGATTGATGGGCAATAAAATTGTGCAGATCATGCCTCAGCCTGGATTTGCAGAAATTGTGGAAGAAGGTGATATTATTTTCAGCCAAAAACCTATAGATACTGAATTCATGCTTAATAAACTGAGCTCCAGCAGTGATTATTTTGAAAAAACCACCCAAAATTTATTTGAGATAACCTCTAAATTGAATAAAAGTGAGACTTTGTGGGCCTTGCTTTCAGACACATTGATTGTAGATGATATTAAAGGCGCCATTCATGAACTTAGAACTGCAGGCATCAGAGCTTCTGCCATGGCCCAGGCAGGCAAAGATTTGATGGTTTCCCTAGATGAAGGTGAAGGCTTGGTCAACAGGTTGTTTACCGATTCAGCAATGGTAAATGAATTTACTGTATCGTTGGAAAAAGTGCGTGAATCCAGTCAACATGCGGCTTTGATTATTGAAGATGTACAAGCTATAGTAGATAAGCTGGAATCAGGGGAAGGGACAGTAGGGATGTTATTGAATGATAGTTTGTTCAGAGAAACGCTCATGAAAAGCATGATCAATTTGGAACATAGCACTGATAATTTTAACCAAAATATGGAAGCCCTGAAAAGCAACTTCCTTTTCAGAAGGTACTTTCGAAGATTGGAAAGAGAGCAACGTAAACAAGAGGAGAATTTAGACTCCAATTAACCGTCCATTAGGTTAATTAATGGTCAATATGCATATCAATCAAAAAATATCGGATCAGGTATTCAATGAAGAGTTTGATTTTCTCTTCAGTAGAAGTTCTGGACCAGGGGGGCAAAATGTCAACAAAGTCAATACTAAAGTTACGTTAAAATTCAATATACCTGATTCATCCTATCTTACTGAAGATGAGAAGGCTATATTGATTAAAAAATTGGAATCTAAAATAGATAACTCAGGAACACTGATCATTCATTGCCAAGAAAGACGTTCACAAATACAGAACAAAGAGTTGGCTATTCAAAAGTTTTATGATTTGCTCAAAAAAGCTTTTGAAAAAAAGAAAATCCGAAAAGTGACCAAGCCTAGTAAAGCATCAATTGATAAAAGGCTAAAGGATAAAAGAGAGCACGCTCTCAAAAAACAACAAAGGAAGGCTGACTGGTGATTGATGCCAAATACATTTTATTTGATGGAAATTTATTGAATAAGTCTATGATTAACAATGTGTTATTCTTGTTTAATGTTAATTTACTTTAATCTTTATTTCTAATTGCCCTTTCATTTAATCATCAATTAGTAGGAAAAGGAATCTCTTAGTTTTTAAAACTTGATTTGATCTCAATTCTTTTTTGGTGTAAAGCTTCACTGATTCCCACTTTATAAATGTGGGGGTTTTCAAATCTTTTGTACTCATCCGGCAATTTTGCCAATTGTTCCTGACAATATTTTGCAGAAGTAAGTAAATCATGGATTCCTGTCAAAACTTTTCCATTTTCCATGACCATGTGCAGGATAGGTTTAAATTGATATGGATGCAATTGTAGCTGCTGTAATGGGTCAAATGGATGGATCATTTTGGGGAAATTGATCTCCTCATCAAAGGCAACGATATCAGCTCCTACCAATGTACCATCGGAATGGTGGGCCCTAAAAACTTGTTTTTTCCCCGGTAAAGATACTTTCTTGAGATTTTCTGAAATTTTAATCCTAGGCTTTCCGTCAGCAAAGGCCAATTTATAAACTCCATCTAAAGCGGCATCAGGAGGTGCGGTAACCAAGCTGGTCCCTACACCAAATACATCTATTGCAGCTCCTTGTTCCAATAAGCTTTTGATTACCCATTCATCCAGTTGATTGGAAGCGGTGATTTTGACATAATCCAAGCCTGCTTCGTCCAGCATCTTCCTTGTTACTTTTGAAAGATAAGCGAGGTCTCCACTGTCAAGCCTGACACCAGTTAAGCGCTGACCTCTTTTTTCCATTTCTTTTCCAACATAGATGGCATTTGGGACACCTGAATTAAGGGTGTCGTAGGTATCTACCAATAGGGTACAGTTTTGGGGTCTGTTCTTGGCAAATTCGCTGAATGCCGTCAATTCATCATCATAACTCTGCACAAAGGAATGTGCCATGGTGCCAACAGGTTCCAATCCAAAATCATAAGCTGCCTTAACATTACTTGTGCCATTGAATCCACCCACCATACAGGCTTTTGCCGCATGGTAACCACCAAGTCCCTGAGCCCTCCGCAATCCAAAATCTATCAATATTTTGTCTTTTGCCACCATTCGCATTCTTGCAGCCTTGGTGGCGACAAGGGATTGGAAATTGAGAAAATTGAGGATTAAGGTTTCTACAATCTGGGTTTCGAGCATAGACCCTTGTACTCTGAGTATGGGTTCGGTCGGAAAAACCAGTTCGCCTTCTTTAGGAGCATAGACTTTTCCTTTGAATCGGAATTTTGCAAGGAAATCAAGGAAATCAGGATGTAAACCTTTTGATCTTAAAAACTCGATTTCGTCAGAACTGAACTGTAGTTTTTCCAAGAATTCCAGTACACTGCTAAGTCCGGCAAATACTACAAATCCCCCTCGAAATGGTATTTTACGGAAGAAATAGTCAAAAACTGCTTCTTTTAGGTGAGCTCCTTGTAGAAAATACACCTGGGCCATACTCAATTCATAAAAGTCTGTGTATAGTCCGCTGATTGAAAATCCTTCTTTCATGACTTTAATTTCAGCAATTATTTGGGGATATTTTATGACATTTATCAATTTCGTCAGTATAAATTATACCCAAAGTCAAAAGCCAAAGTAGTATTTCTGTTTTTTGTCTTGAGATTTTTCTAACTTAAAATTTTCACATTTTATCGCAGCAAAGAAGCGAATTAAGAAGTCAATTATAAGTATATGATCTAATGGTAAAAAGCAGGAATCTAATCGTTATGGTTGCCGGTCTCCCAGGTTCTGGCAAGAGTTTTTTTGCCAAAAGATTAGCATCTGAGATAGAAGCTTTATACCTGAGCTCTGATGAACTTCGGAAGCAAATAGGGCTTAGGGGAAGATACCTGGTTGGTGATAAACTCACGGTTTATGAAGAGTTATGCAAAAGAGCCTGTTTAAGTATTCAAGATCAACAGTCAGTGATAATGGATGCCACTTTTTATCTGCAAAGTGTCAGGGAGAAAGTTTATGATTTGGCAAAAAAATTATCCTGTAAATTGATTATGATTTATGTCCATGCTGATGAAAAACTGATAAAAGATCGGCTTTTATCAGATAGAGAGGACAGTGAAGCCGATTTTCAGGTGTATTTGAAAATCAAAAATCAATATGAACCTATACACAGGGAGCATTTAAAATTGGAATCTACCAATGAGAATATTGTTGAAATGTTGGATAAAGCTTTGAACTATATCTCAATTCAGGATGGAAAGGCATGAAATTGAATATTTAATGGACTTTGGTAGGTTCATGGGTAAGCCAATCCAGGGAAAGTTGGAGGAGACTAATATTTCTTGGGTAATACTGACAACTGAATTTGCCTTTAAGATTAAGAAAAACATCAAGCTTTCCTTTTTGGATTATTCTACTTTGGCTTTAAGGAAGCATTTCTGTGAAAAGGAATTAGAGCTCAACCGACGCTTTTCCCATATTTATCTGTCAGTTCTTCCTATTAGAATCAAAGATGGTCAGTTTTCAATCAGTGGGGAAGAAGGGCAAATAATAGAGTATACTGTCTGTATGCTAAGGCTTCAAAGTAGCAAAAGAATGGATGCAATGTTGGAGCAAGGTAAGGTTAACTATCGCGGTATTGACTTACTCGCACAGCAACTTGCTACTTTTCACCAAAAAGCTGAAATCATCCAAACTTCATTTGACATACATCAGGCAAAGAAGATTTTCAATGATTTGAATACTGTTCAAGAGATTATTTCCCTTGATCCTGGATATGATAGAAGTTGGTTAGTCGATGATTTGATAAATTTTAGCGATTATTTTCTAAGCCGATACTCCAAAAATTTTCAGCGCAGGATTGATACCGGAATGATTAGAGACTGTCATGGTGACCTTCATTGTGGGAATATCTTTATGTACAGGACCCCGATCATATTTGACTGTATTGAATTCAATGACAGTTTTAGGCATATTGATGTCTTGTATGAAGTGGCATTTTTGTGTATGGATTTGGAGTTTTTTGGAAGTAAAGACCTTTCTGATCGTTTGTTAATGACTTATTTACACCAATTTCCCTGTATGACCCAAGGAGAGGATCAGAGAATATTGTTGTATTTTAAAGTATTGAGGGCCAATGTCAAGGCAAAAGTCAATTTATTGAACAGTAGAAATGAAGTTGATCATGACAAAAGGCAGACTGAATTGGCCAAGGGCAGGAAATATTTGGATCTAGCCTTTACATATGTAAATGAGCTGAATAGATTGGATTAATTTAAAGGGATTCTAAGCTAGAGGGCTAATGGTTTATGTATGTCAATAGGACGAAATGATACAGTTAGTTTTACTTTATTTTACAGTACAAAAAAATGACTATCTTGAATACCGTTTTTAAACTTTATGATTTTGAACAAAGTAAGAATACTTATTGTAGAAGATGAGTTGCTGATTGCGGAGGACCTCAAGGATATTTTAGAAGAGTTGGGATATGAGGTTTGCGGGATAGCGGTAAGCGCCCGTGAAGCAATGGTGCTGATAGAAGAAAAATCACCTGACCTTGCATTATTGGATATTCAGATCAAAGGTGGCAGGGACGGCATCCAGCTTGCTGCTGATATCAATGAACAATATCATATGCCGTTCATCATGCTTACTTCCCATGCTGATCTGCAGACTTTGAACCGCGCCAAGGAAGTACATCCATATGGTTATCTGGTGAAACCTTTCCACGAAAAAGACATCCTCGCAGCCATTGAAATGGCGCTGGCTAATTTTGCAAAAGAGCAGGAGAAAAAACAGCATGAAGACAAATCTGAGGATTTTGTTTTGAAGGACAGTTTGTTTATCCGGACCAATGGAATGTTGGTCAAAATCAGGTTCAAGGATATCATTTATTTTGAATCTGATGCCAATTATACTAACATATTCACTTTTGACAAAAAATATGTCATCCGGTCAATTCTAAAGGAACTTGAAGGCAAATTGGATCCCCACCGTTTTGTCAGGATCCATAAATCATACTTGATCAATTTAGAAGAAATCGATAGTATACAATCTGATTCGGTACATATAGCTGGTAAAGAAATTCCGATTTCCAGAAATCAGTACTCATGGTTACTTCAACAAATCAAGATGTTATAAAGTCCTAATTGACATTTTTTAACACTTCTTTCACATTTCATGCGCGTTCTTCCCTAGTTGAGACAGGCAAGAACTGATTATGGGTAGATTTATTCATAAAATTTTTACGAAACCAAAAATGAATGAATCATGAAAACCACATTAACATTATTCGTATTGTCTTTTTTCACTGCCATCTCTGGATTTTCTCAAATTGATCTTATGGTGGCTGAAAATAACAGCAACATGTCAATGGCTATGAAAATGAGAGAGATGGAATTACCGGCATTTACAGGAGGGCAGGAGGCCATGGCAACTTTTATTCAAGAACAAATCAAATATCCTGCACTTGCCTTCAAACAGGGAGTAGAGGGAACAGTGCTTGTCAATTTCAGGATCACTAAAGAAGGAAAAATTCTTAATCCATATGTTTCAAAAAGTGTCCATCCTTCTTTAGATGAGGAAGCTCTAAGATTGGTCAATAACATGCCTGAATGGATACCAGCAAGCCAAAACGGGGAGCCAAGGGAAGTAGCCTATCAACTTCCCATCAAATTTGAATTTAGAAATTAACGATAATGCATAAGGTCTAATTAATAACTAACTGTCTTTTGCTTCAAAAGGCAGTTTTTACTTTTAGGTTATACCTCGGACGAAAGAATGCATGATAAAGGGATTTTATTATTCGTCAAACATGATTATATTTCTGTGAAGATTTAAAAGTTTGTTTTTCTGAAAATTATGAATTGTTTGGGCTTATTTGACGATGTCTCTTTTGTATTTTGTTCATCTTTTATGAGAAAAGGAAAGAATTATATGTTTTTGCTGATTATTTTGATGGTCTCCAATTCCGTTTTTTCGCAATCCCAACAGTGGGCAAGCGATTCCCTGGCATATTACCAAAATGAGCTCGAGTCAAGGCTTAAAAAAGGAGAGCAGGATGAAGCAAAGCAAATAGTCCTACGCATTGAGGAAAGAGGATTGGAAAGTCTTGATCCGAAAATTTTTGAATACTTATATTCCAGCGTTGGAAAACCTTATCTGAAACAGTTTCCTGAAATTATAGGATTCATGTACAGGGCTATTGGAATGTTGGAGTTTTACAGGGGAGAGATTATTGCCTCAAAAGCTGCATTTAGAAATGCCAAGGACAATTATATCAAGTCCAATAATTTAAAACATGCCGCAGGAATGGCGATGAATATTGGTGTAATGCAGGAAAAAATGGGGTACTATGATTCGGCAGTTATCAATTATAAGGAAGCCCTACCGATATTTGAATCTGTAAATGATATCAATTCACTTGCCAGTGTATATGAAAACATTGGATTGGCTCATTACCGAAAATCGGAAAACCTTTTGATGCTAAATTATCTAAACAAGACTGATTCTTTGCTGCAAACTGTTTTGGAGGAGAATGATCCTAGATGGGTAGGTTTGTATATCAATAAACATTTGGCTTTTTTAAGATTAAACAGGCAAGAAGAAGCATTGGACATTTTACTTAAAGGCCTTAAAATAGCTGAGGTAAATCAAGACAATGCCGGTATTCGAAAAATTTATAGCCGTTTGGCTGAGCTTCATGAATCAAATGGAGAAAAGGAAAAGCAATATAATGCCTTAATGATCAGCAAATCTTATTTGAAGGAAAGTCAAAACAAATTTGACATTGCCAATATGGATCAAGCTTTGGGAAGGTATCACCTTCAGGAAGATCATTATGATTCTGCCATGTATTATGCTCAAAAAAGTTATGAAATGTTCCTTTCCAATGGCTTAACAGAAGATGTGGGGACCTCATTGAGTTTAATGGGTAATATTGAATTCAAAAAAGAGAATTATCCAAAAGCTCTCCAGTATTATCAGAAAGCATTGGAAAGTCTGAGGACTGAACAAACACAATCTTATGCCGGATTTCTTTTTAATATTGGATATACCTACCTCAAGGTAGGAGATTTTTCCCAAGCACTGGGATTTATGGAGAAATCTCTGGAGATCAGAAAGCAAATCAATCATCATTCGGGTCTAAGGGACTCCTATCAGGGCCTGGCAGAAGTCTATGAAAGTAGAGGCGACTTTCGTAAAGCTTTTGACTACCTAACTCTCTTCCATGCATTCAAGGATTCGATTTCCAATGAGGCACGTGGCCAATTGCTGGCAGAAATAGAAACAAGGTATGAAACTGAGAAAAAAGATCAGGCTATTGCTGTTTTAGAACAGCAAAATGAAATCCAATCCCTTCGTGCACAAACTCAACAGATCCAAATTTATCTCAGTCTTGGCGGCCTCGTTCTTTTGGTTGGTTTGACCGGATTATTTTTTAGACAGTCAAGTATCAGGAAGAGAAATAATATCCTTCTTGAGGCTAAAAATAAAGAAATTGCCAAGCAAAACGCGGAAAGGGAGTTGTTGCTAAAAGAAATCCACCACAGGGTAAAAAATAACCTTCAGATTATTTCCAGCCTTCTGAGTATGCAGACACGAAGTCTTAAAGATGACAAAGCAAAAGATGCCATGAAAGAGAGTCAGAGCAGGGTGAAAACGATGGCACTTATTCATGAAAAATTGTATCAGTACGAAAACCTGGCCAAAATCAACATGAAGGAATATATGCAGCAACTGAGTGATTTTTTAACTCAAACATACCGGTCAGAAAAGCAGATTCATGTTAATATTGACGCTGAAGACATCAATTTGGATATGGATATGGCCATACCGCTTGGATTGATTACCAACGAACTGCTTTCGAATTCCCTGAAATATGCTTTTCAGGACAAAGAAGGAGGGGAGATCTATATCACTTTCACCGAGCCTGAACCTGGTATCTATAAACTTTTGGTGAGGGATTCCGGAAAAGGCCTTGATGATAATCTGGATATAGAAAACACCAAATCTTTGGGATTGAAGTTGGTCCGTACCTTAACAAGGCAGATCAACGGTAATCTTAAAATCTCCTCAAACCCTGGAGCGACTTTTGAAATAGACTTTAGTGAACAAAGTCTGGCAGCATAATCAAAGATGAACGCTGCCTAAATTTTATCGCCCCACATTTTGAATCCCCCTTCATAAGCAAGTTTGTTGTTTCCTAAGCGACAGCCTTCTGGTACATCTGTGATATATTTTGATTTGCCACCACCCAACACAATGTCATCCGGCAAGAAGGCGGCTTTAAATCTTTCGACTACTGTATGAACATGATTTTGCCATTTTGCTTGTCCGAGTTTTTCCAGGCCTCTTAAACCCAGATAATCTTCAAATGTGCCTTTGCGATAGGAGAGGTGAGCCAATTCCATCGGAAGTACCTGGCCTTCCACTATTATGGCTGAGCCTAATCCGGTACCAAATCCTAAAAACAGCAACACGCCTTTGCCCTGATATGATCCCAAAGCCTGCATAGCAGCATCATTCATTACTCTTACAGGTTTTCCGAATGCGGTTTCGAAATCAAAACCCTTCCATCCTGGCCCCAAATTGACCGGCTCGGTGATCACTTCACCTGCTTTGATAATACCAGGGAATCCTATTGAAATGACATCATATTCCCAGTCTTTGGTCATTTCCAAAACACCTTCGACCATCTTAGATGGTGTCATTCCCGGTCCCGAAGGGAATTTTCTCCTTTCTTCTGGACCTTCTATTTTGGCTTTTATATTGGTTCCACCGACGTCTATGGCAAGTATTTTCAAGGCTTTATTGGTTGATTATATAGCAATTTAAAAAATAGCCTTTCTATAGCAAATCAGAACACTTAAATTAAGTGATATTCTTCATTCAATATAGATTTAAGTTTGTTTGGATATTTATCTTTGATGCAGTTGATTTATATATATTTTGAATGGATATCTATAGAAATTCATTCAAAATGTTTATTTAGTCAATTATTATTTTTTTACATTTTTGTAAAAATCATACCAAAAGCCTAATCACAAAAAATTGAAGATTATCTTCAAATCAAGGCTTTAAAGTACGTAACCATCAGTCATGTTCAAATACCCTAGAAATATGAGAAGTGTCTAAAATTGGCTGTTCATCAGGTTTGAGTCAAAATTTATAATGTGGAAGAAAATATTGGATAAAATTTTTTTAGGATAGGCAAATAGAAAAATCTGTGGTCAAAAGAAAATTTCTGTATAGCATAATCAAAATCCTGTATTTATAGTATATTTTGTTTTTGTCACAATAAAAGATTAATATTTTTTAAATATAAAAAAAATAAAATAATATTTGACAATTAAAACAATTTATCTAATTTGGCTCAACAATCAATCACCTATCACTTACAGGTTCTAATGTCTATTGGCATTAGAGCCTTTGTTTTACACCTTTATGGAGTTGTTGAGAAAATCTGTTTCGGCAGCTATAGTATTCTTAGCTTTAATTGGAATGAATTCCTGTACTGAATATGAGATGATTTCGCAAGAAGTTGTCGAAGTGGTAGATACTTCATTATATCTGGACAGAAACAAAATACTTGAAGCTGTAAATGTCTTAAGAACCAGCGGTTGCGACTGTGGGGGAGAAGCAATGCCTCCTGTGTCCCCATTATCTTGGAGTGCCCATTTGGCCAATGCATCCCAAAAGCATTCAGAAGACATGTTTAAGAATCAATTTTTCAACCATAAGGGATCGGATAACTCAACTGTAGATATCAGAGTAAATAATACAGGGTTTAGCTGGAGATTATTAGGGGAGAATATCGCAAGGGGTAATTTTGATGAAGAAGGTGCGGTGGAAGCTTGGAGGCTCAGTAAGGGGCATTGCCTTCAGATGATGAACTCAGATTATACCCAAGTAGGGGTAGGAAGAATGGGTACTTATTGGACAATGGTTTTAGCTAAATGATAAAAAAAATATTGCTGAATAATAAAGTTTAAATGGTGGATTTTTGAATTAAAAAGAGGACCTATTGGGTCCTCTTTTTTTGTCCTTTTTTTGAATGAATAGAACATTTTTCGATGAAATATTACAATTTAAGTTTTTATTGTTGCTGGTTTTCCATAAATGAATCCCCAAAATCCTTCTCATCAACACCTCTACTAAAGCGTCTTAAATTGTAGGTAAAAGAGACCATAACGTACTGTTGAAGTACATTGGATTGGGTGTCTTCAATGAATGTTTCGGTAATATTCCTTCTAACATTGGCATTTTGTCCTAAGATGTCATAAGCCATGATGCTGATTTCTCCTCTTTGGTTATTGAATATTTTTTTACCCAAGCTCATGTTGGCCAAAGTGAAATTGTTGTCAAATCCTTCAGCCAAACCCCTGTTGATCTGATGGTTCAGATCCAATCTGTATATGATGCCTTTCCAGATAATCCAGTTGAAGTTCAGTCTAAATCTTTGTTGGAAAAACTCAGAATTCAGATTTGAATTAAGGGTGTTTTGGACTTCATTAAAGGAGGACCTTGACCAGATATTAAAGTCAACATTTTCGCTGATGCTACTGCTCAATGAAAATCCGCCACTATACCTGTTGGAATTATTAAAACCTATTTGATCATTGACCTGACCTGGACGCTGGGTAATACCCAATCCTGCATTGATGTTGAAATTGGATTTGATAAAGCCAAGTGGGATTCCATAACTCATCCAGGACCTAAGCTCTTTAAAACCGTCCAAGTTCACAGGCCTGTTCAATTGTGCACCTTGCTGCAGGACAACTCCTGGAGCCACTTCAATAGGAGATTCGGCAATGAACGTGCTATTTGCAATAAAATTATTGGTCACTCTCCCCTGAGCGAAAATAAACCAGTTCCTATCCTTATCAGGATTATTGCCTCTAAACCTCATGCGTACCTGATTGCTGTATGCCTGGTCCAAATCGGGGTTACCTGTACGCAATTGGAGTGGATTGTTATTGTTGATTGCCTGCTGCAATTGACCTACCTGCGGCTCATTGGTATAGGTATCAAAATCCAATTGAATATTGGTTTTTGGAGAGAATTTATATTCTAAACGCATGGTTGGCAACACATTCTGGAAGTTTCGGTTCAGCACTTCCGAATTTGGGAAAAGCTGATCATTGTTCAATCTTGCATCTTGGTATTCTACTTCTGCTTGAACTTTAAACTTTTCTGTCTGGAATTGATAACCCCATTCAAACTGATTGGTGAGGTAGTTGCTGACAAATGAGTTACTAAGAGCGGTATCCAATGCAAGAATATTAGGCTCCCCAATATCAGAAATCACATTATACAACAATTGATCAGAATCATTTTTCCTGTTTCCTATGGAGTATTCCCATTCCATTTGGCCTTTTTGACCTATTGGTTCGGTGTATGAAAATCTGGTATTCCAAGAATTGCCTCTTCTGTCCCTTTCCGTAATCTGATTGAGGATTTCCTCATTTTCGCCACTATCTTCAAAAAAGGTGTTGATGGCATTTCTTGTTGAATTGTCAATATTCCAGCCAGTGGAGAAGTTCACACGTGCTGTAAAGGTTCTGCCAGGTTTGTTGAATTTATGACTGTAAAAGAATCTGTTGAACAGATCAAAGTCCTCATACCGTCCAATACGGCTGTTTTCAACGGAGTTGATCAGGTTAATGCCATCTGATGTCTCTCCATAGAATCCTGAATTCTCATTTTCAAACCTAGCAGAGAACCTAGGAATGTACAAAATCCTATTTCTTTCGTCAATGTTATACTCAAACCTGAGGTTAGCCTGATGCCTTCTGTTGACTCTGACATCACGGCTGTTTTCTGAGTAGAACTGATTGGAAGCATCTGAAGTTACAAAGTCTCTAAACCTGCTTTCCAAACCCACATTTTCAGTTTTGGTATAGACATAACTTCCTGTTACTTTGATTTTTTCTCCCCAAAGGTCAGAATAATTGGCACCTAAGATATTGGTGGTAATCACACCTTGCTGTGGGCTAGTATTGCTTTGAGCGTTAGGGTCACTGGAATAATTGAGGATGTTGACATTATTGCTCAATCCAGTAAATGTCAAACGGGTGTCTTCATTGAATACATTGATACTGGCCCCAGCTAGGTAGCGTTCGTCGGAACCATATCCCACGGTTGTTTTACCAAACTGTCCCTTTCTCCTGTTAGGTTTGGTGATAATATTGATGGTTTTCAATCTTTCACCATCATCAAAACCACTCAATTGGGCCTTTTCTGACTTTTGGTCAAAAATCTCTATGCTTTGGATCATTTCGGCCGGAATGTTCTGTAGTGCTGCAGTCACATCCGTACCGAAGAATGGTTTTCCGTCTACCAATATCTGTGCAATAGCTTCTCCCTGGGCCTGAAGGCCTCCTTCTTCGGAACTTATTCCAGGAAGCTTTTCAATCAATGCCTGTGCACTGGCATCTTTCATAGTTTTGAAGGCATCAGCATTGAACTGTGTGGTATCTCCTTTTTGCATTCCTGTGGATCTTCTCGCTTCCACAATTACCTCACTGAGATCGGTAGCCTCTTCACTGATAAAAAGGTTGCCTAAATCCATGTTAGAACTTACCATTAAGGACTTCAAGAAGTCTCTGTAACCCATAGATTGGACTTTAAGCAGATATTCGCCTCTTCGGACTCCGGAGATCTCAAATCTACCGTCGATATCGGAAACAGATCCACCTACTTGGGAAGAATCATTAGCTGACAATAAGAGAATGTTGACAAAAGGGAGAGCTTCTCTTTTACCTTCTTCCATTACAGTTCCCTTAACAGAAAAAGTTTGTGTAATTCCTTGAAATTGAATTCCTAATAAAAAAACAAAAATGAAAAGGTACTTCATTTGGTAATTTTGGTTTAGCTTTTTATGAATATAAATTATTAGTCCAAACTGCAGGACTTATTGAATTGAAAAGCAAATTAACGGTCATTTGTTCGTCTATGTCCGGTTTATTTGCTGAATGGTCTAAATTTTCAAAGAACTGCCCCTACAGAGTATGATTCAACTTATTGATTAGGGTTTTTTCTGAGTATTTTTATAAGATTGGAAGTTGTTTTCAAGATTCATTTCCTATAATACTTAAAAAAATAAAACCCGTTCTGTTGGACTCAGAACGGGTTTCAGGTTATTGGAAATTAAATGGAGTAAATTATATTCAATTAAAGATAGAATAAGTAGAATACAGTCACTGTCAAAACCAAGAACAACACGGTCATCCCACTTCCGGCTTTGATATAATCTTTATTGGTATAGCCACCTGATGACATCATCAGGGCATTGACCTGATGAGTAGGAAGGACAAATGAATTGGATACAGAGACTGCAGCCAATAAGACCAATGGTCTTGGATCCAATCCTGCTATTTCAGCCATGCCTATAACCAAAGGAGCCAGTACAACCACGGCACCTACATTGGACATAAATAGAGAGAAAATAGTCGCCAATACACTGATGGCAATGACCAGCATCAAAGGAGACTGCCCCTCAATAAGACCCATCACATTTTCAGCTAGGAAATAGGCGGCACCTGTTTTCTGCATGGCTATACCCAAAGGAATCAAACCTGCAAGTAGGAAAACCACTTTCCAATCAATGGCATCATAAGCCTGCTGTATGCTGATGACCCTGGATAAGATCATGGCCAAAGCACCTGTCAAAAAGGCAATGGCAATCGGAACGCCTACAAATGTCAATAAAATACCCAAAGCAAAACTGGCTATTGCCGGAATGGTTTTGGATTGGTTTTTTGGTTCAGTCTCAATAGGAGTAGCGACAATAAGATCTGAATCTTCCTTCAATTGACGTATATTATCCCAAAGTCCATAAACGATCAAGGTATCTCCCTGATGGAATTTGCGGTCTGAAAAATCCCCTTTGATCTCTTCTCCATTGCTAAAAACCATCAAAGGCTCAAGGGCATATCTTCTTCTGAATGCATAATCCCTCAGTGTTTTGCCGATAATCTCTGAACTCGCCGGGATGATTACTTCTGCAAACCCTGAATCTTCAGGTTTATCCAGACGGTTGAATATTTTAGGTGCAATTTCTTCTTTTAAACCAAAAGCATCAGCCATGGATTTGACATCCTGTTCTTTTCCAAGGATGGCAAGAATTTGACCAGACTGTAGCGCCGTTTCACGCCAAGGGGCATATACGATGTCTTCTCCACTGGAAAGGGCAATAATATTCACTTTAAAATTCTGCCAGATGCCGGCAGTTTCTGTGGTCTGACCTACCAATTTACTCAATTCCGGTATAGATAAATACCAGATGTTTTTGGAAAGTCTGAGCGTTTCCATCAGTTTTTCCTGTGAGGATTTTTTAAGGCCTCCACCACTGACTGATGGAAGGACTTTATTGCCTAAAATAAAGAAATACAGAATGCCTGCAATGAGCAGAACGGCACCTATGGGAGTCACAGCGAATAAACCATAAGGCTCAAGATCAGCTGTTTTCAATAAGTCATTGATCAAGATAAGGTGTCCTGAACCGACCATGGTCAGAGATCCGCCTAAAATAGCAGCAAACCCTAATGGCATGATCAATTGGGAAACAGGGATTTTGGTTTTTCGGGAAATCTCTATGGTTCCTGGAAGAAACAAGGCTGCAGCTCCAATATTTTGCATAAAAGCAGAAAGGGTTCCCACAGCAGAAGAAATGAATCCAATGATTTTGTTTTTATCATGTCCAACCTTCCTGAGGATCAGTTCCGAAAACTTTTCCATCACTCCAGTTGTGGTGATACCATACCCCAAAATCATAACAGCAATCATCGATATCACGGCGTTACTGGAAAAGCCTTTGAGCATTTCATCAGTTGTCAATATGCCGGACCAACCTAATGCCAGCATAGTGATGATGGCCACTACATCGATTCTGAAGATTTCAAATACCATCATGATGACCGTAGCCACCAAAATGCCCAATACAATAATTACCTGAATGTCTAGTTCCATGAAGTTAATTTAAGAAAATTAAAGCCTAAATAACAGCTACAATTTTTAAGTATTTGTGCCTAAAGTCACCCAAACGGCTTTAACAAAAAAAGAAAGTGGATTTTTAAGCCTGATATTTTCAAAAATTCTTTGCTCAAAAAGCAAAATTAGGGGTTCATTCGAATGGATCTTGTTTGAATTTTATTCAAATTGGGAATGCTTGGTATCATTTTGAAAAACACTAATGCTTAATTGATGGTTCTTCGGTTAAACTCTTCTCTATGAAAAATTTATGGTTTGGATTCATTTTCATCTTTTTATTGACCACTAGTCAACAAGTGTTTGCTCAGGATCAAAGAATAGGTTTGAAGCAGTATAACAAAGCACGTATACAATATAATAAGAACGGGATGTTGATTTTGGGCTCTTGGGCCATTGGGAATATAATCTGGGGAGGTATAATGGCAGGGAGGACTAGTGGGGAACTGCGGGGCTTTAACCAAATGAATGCCTATTGGAACAGTGTTAATTTATTGATTGCAGGCTTGGGTTATTATTCCGCCATGAAAGAAGTACCCAGTGGGGATTTTTGGGAAACCCTTCAAAGTCAGCAAAATATAGAAAAAATTCTTTTGGTAAATGCCGGTTTGGATGTGGCCTATATGGCAGGAGGACTTTATATGTTGGAGCGGGGAAGAAGATTAGATAACATTCGTCTGAGTGGTTTTGGAAAATCAGTTATCATGCAGGGGGCGTTTCTGATGACTTTTGATACGGTGAAATTTTTGATACACAATTCCCATGGGAAAGAACTGCCCAAAATATTAGAGAATATTTCTTTAGGACTAGGAGGATTTGGATTTAAGGTGATGCTATGATAAAATTGATATTTTATCATAATTATCCGGAATTTTGCCGGTAAAACATATTTTATAACATTAACCTATGATTTCGAACCAATATCCATGAATGACTAACCCGCCTTCATCGGGCAGGTATCAATAAATATCGGTTTGCTCATAATTCACTTTGAAATTGGTTGGAAGTGTATTTCCGGATACATATATTATTTATTTCGTTAATGGTCGGTACAAAATTAATCTTGAAAAGTTTTTTCTTAAAATCCCTGAATTCAGGGATTGATTTAGGGTTGTCAAAATTGCAATTTGTATTTTGTACATTCTTCAATCAAGTTGATGCGATATTTTGGTTTTCTTATTATTTTAATTGGTTTTGTTAGTCCAATTCAAGGACAAAATCATAAAACTTTATTTTACCAAGGACAAGAGGACAGTCTGTACTCTGAAATCCTAGGTGAGAACCGACCATTACTGATTTACCTGCCACAAAGTACCCGGGGGCTCACCATGGCTGAGACTCCTAGCCCGGTCGTATATATGTTGGATGGAAACAGTCAATTTTCTCTCACTTCCCAGATTCTCAAACAGCTAGGCTATGACGCCATACCTCCTTCCATCGTAGTTGCGATCGTCAATACCGACCGAACCAGAGATTTGACACCCACAGCTATAGATTCCGATCCCACTGGCTTTGATGTTTCCAGATCCGGCGGAGGGGAATCTTTTTTGGACTTTATCGAGAAAGAATTAATCCCTTATATCGATCAAAAATACAAGACTACCCCGTATCGGACATTTATTGGGCATTCCTTAGGAGGCCTACTAGCTGGATACACTTTTGCTACCCGTCCGAATTTATTCAATAATGTAATCTCTCTAGACCCCACCACTACTTGGGATGATGCTTTACTGGTTAAAAAACTGAAAGCAGCTGCAGAACAGGGAAAATTGGCAGGAAAAGGATTTGTTTTTGCGGTAGCAGATGCTGATCCTACAGGGAATCCAAAGGTAGATCCGCTGCTTACGACTTTCCGGATTCCCAATGAGCAGGTGCGTGACCTACTTTCAAAGCGTACAGACCTGTCTTTTCTCTATAAAAATTATCCAATTGGAACCCATCAGGATATGGTGATTCCCGGGATCTATGATTGGATGAAATTCCTGTTTTCCTGGTATGCCGATTTGCAACTGGAGATTTTTGATGCAGCCGATCCCATCTTAGGAAGTAGCAAAACCACTGAAGAATTGATTAAGAGCTTAGAATCCATTTATCAGCGCATGTCAGCGCATTTTGGTTACCCGGTAAAGCCGCAGGAAGATATGATCAATTCGCTGGGCTATTGGGCGCTTCAAACAGGTGATTTGGAGAGGGCTAAAATGCTCTTTGAGATGAATATTAAAAACTATCCGGAAAGTGCGAATGCCTATGATTCCATGGGGGATTTTTATATGGCAAGCGATCAAAAGGAAGATGCCATCCGATTTTTCAAGGAAGCTCTGAAGCGTTATGACAATGCCGGAACAAGGAAAAAACTGGAAGAATTAGAAAACTCATCACAAGACTAAATGCGAGGGCTGAATTCATCTGAACCTGAAATCCGAACTTATGAAACAGAACTTCTCGCGATGTCTTGGGACTTGGGTGAGCGGGCAGTTGCCATGCGCGGTCCGAGAAACAGTTGGCGTCCGCATTTTCTGGATGATTCCACTGCTCGAATTGTTATTCCTACACTTCGATTTCTAAGCTCAATGGATGTAGAAAGTCAAGCCGGAGGAAGGGGTATCGCCTACCTTGACCGAATCATTCAGCAGGTGTCAGCTCCTAATTTCAAGCCTTGGAATGCACGGGTAGCAAAGGCTGCTGACTATTTCAGAGAACTGGGAAAAAATACAAGCAGACAGGAATTTATCCGAAATTATCTGATTGAGCATGATCCGGGACCTTCCTTTAGGACAAATTTGGAGCGGGCTTTCGGCAAAAATTTAAAAACCATCTGGGAACCTGAAATCCCCGAAGATGCAGATGTTGATGCCTTCTGGAAAGAAGTATATGCTCCGTTTTTTGTAAAGGAAATCAAAGCCTTTTTGAATAAAACACTTGAATGAAAAAAATACCATCATGCCAAAACTGAAAAATATAACAGCGCTACTTTTAATCCTTACCCTTCTGAGCTTTTCACTCCAAGCTCAGGAAACCAAGCCTTCTTACCAATCAAAGATGATTACTGTGGGCGATATCCAAATGGAATATTACGATCATGGTGGTGAAGGACCCCTTTTCATCGAGGTACAGGATTTTCACAATTACTATGAAGGCCCCTATCACAACCCTCAATCACCCATGTTTCCTTTTTTGGAAAAGCTAACTGAAGGCTTTCATGTGGTGGCCCCCATGCGCAGAGGCTATGGAAAAAGTACGGAAACCAAATGGGGCATGGACGTGGCCACACTGGGAAAAGATCTATTGCTTTTTATGGATGCGCTAGGAGTGGAAAAGGCTTTTTTCTATGGTAGATTCCCCGGAAGTCAGGAGCTCACCTGGATCGCGGAGCATCATCCTGAGCGGGTGCATGGATTGATTTATTTTAATAATCCAATTGTCTTGGTCCACTGTTCGGATCCGGAAGTCATCGAGTACTTCGAAAATATCTCGGTGTTTACCCCGGATTTTGAAAAGGAAAAACTGAAGCGAATCATGGGTTCGCGGTCTATGTACCGTCCTGATTTTCTAACAAACGAGGATTTGCGAATTGAGCTTCCTGCCCTTCGTTTTATCAATCCGGAGTTTGAAAAGACAAATTTCAACCTCCATTGGATGGAATCAGGCGAGCTTAAAAACATGAGCGAAGAAAAGTGGGAGGGTACTCGAGATGAGGAACAGCAATACTTGAAGGATTTGCTCAGTGACTCGGTGCGCTATGAACGACTTTATGAAAAGTTAAAGGCTTGTAATCTTTCGGAGGAAATTGAAGAAGGAATGAAGCGGGCTTTTGGTAAGAACTTAATTACGAGATTGGAGGGGGAGTTTCCTCAGAAACTGGAAAGCGATCAAGCTATTGCTGATTACATGCTTTGGCAGGCGAAGCATATTTTGGATTTTAAGGAGTTGGTGATGAAGTGAATAAATATAAAAAATAAAAACTCATTAAATTCGACACAATAGATTGTTAATTTCAAATTCTAAGCCATTTTTCATAATTAAAGAGTACTGCTTTCAAATCAATTTTTTCAAAAACTTTATAATATCCTCCAAAATCATCTCAGGAGCATCCCGATAAGCATAATCGATCACAATAGGTGTTTCCAACTTTATCAATTTGGCATTTGTTCCATAAGCTTTTTTCATCCGATCCTGAGCGGCCATCAAAGCAGGGTACACGGTCTTGACTTGAAAATCCAATACCTCCCGCTGCATGGCAGTATCGGCTGCCAATTGGTAAAAAAAGGCCCGGGCGTCTGAGTTCTGCATACGGTCAAATTGGGCTTTTCGATATTGCGGGTCGGTAACCCTGCGATCCAAATCATCACGCAAAGGCGAAGGCGGAAAGCTTTGCCGCACCTCATCCATCAGCGGAGAACCTACCACCAACAAGGCAGCTACATCTTTTTCATAACCTAATCGACCATCTTTGTTAGTGAAAAATAAAGCGGGAACATCAATGGAAATATCTTTAGTAAAATGCTTGGGGCGATAGGTTGACCGTGCTTCCAGTATTTCCTCAGCTTTATTTTTCTTAGCATTGCTTTGCTTTCCATCTTCATTTAATTCATCAATGGGGTCTTCTGAGTAGGCAGACCGGACGTACATTTTATTGGTTTGATTTTATTGTAAGGTGTTGTTCATTAAACGGTTGCTGTCCTAAAACTTCAAAATGAAATATAAGTAAATAGATGATAGCTGAAATTGATCTTGTCATGACTTAAGGTAAAGTTTATTAGGGTTTTATTGTCCAACTTGTTTCCTTTTAAACGGTTGAATACGCCCATAAGTCAAACTTCTCCACAGCCATTCCAATGGCCCAAAGAGATATCTTCTCAACCAAATCGGACTGATGACTAACTGAAAAACCCAAATTCCCAAAACCAAATAATACAACTGATAATATTCCCATTCCGCAAATTGATTTAGCCCATAGCCAAAAAACACCAGCGTACAAATCACCGAGTGCATTACATAGTTAGTAAAAGCGAGCTGTCCCACTGCCCGAAGTCCATTCATCAACTTTTTGAAATAGCCCTTTTGGTACAGTAAAATCATTACGGAAACATGTGCCATCATGATCAAAATGCGCTGAAAATCGTAAATCAACGGAATCCAGTTGATGGAGTGTTCTTCAATGTATTTCAGCCCTGCTTCCACATTGGGAAAATGAATGGTATTGTAGATAAATGAGAATATGACCAAAGGCAGGCCGATTCCATACCCGATCCAAATGGTTTTTTTGTATTGCGCTTGGGACCATTTCATCGTCAGGAATCCCCATTTAAATAGGGCAATCCCCAGCATCATCAAGGCCAGCATATCCCAGATCGAAAAAATCAAAAATTTGAATTGTCCATCCCAGGCTTTGGGCCGTATAAAACTGGCTACCTCCGAATAGCTTCCTTTCATCAATGCCGTATTTTCGGCTACTTCTTCAGGATTGGGGATGTATTCCCGTTGCAGTTCCTTCCAAGTTTCGATCGCAGCAGTTTGCGTCTCACTAAGTGCGGCACCTTGCTCATGTAAAGAATTTGCTTCCTTATACTCCAGGTATTTTCCCCGGATATCCTGCATAAAAAGCGTATTGGCCACAAATCCGATGATCGCCACGATAGGAACTCCCATGGCCAAATATTTAGGCTTCATCTTTCGGAAAAGAAAAGCCAGCATCCCGATTAAACCATAGAAATATAAAATATCACCCAGCCACAGAATCAAATGAGCATGGGCCAGTCCAAAAAGCGTCAGCCAAATCATCCGTTTGTAAAATAGCCAGGTTACGGATTTCCCTGTTTTCTCTTTCTTGCTGGTAAACAGTACGATTCCCGCACCAAAAACCAAAGAAAAAAGTGCCCGCATCTTCCCTTCAAAAAGGATGATATTGACCGAATGGGTCCAAAAGTTAATGTTGCCGGTATCCTGCACCCAAGGTTCTGAATAGTACTCGGGCATTGAAAAATAAGGGATATTGAGAATTAAAATCCCCAAAAGTGCCACACCTCTGATGATATCGATAATCTCAATTCTGTCAGTTAAAATTGCGGGTTTGGGAGCCTCATTGATTTGTTCAACTTCTATTTTGGATGGTACAATCATGGCTTAAAAGTTTGAACTGTCAAGTTTCCCTTAATTATGAACAAAATCAATCCCTGAATTCAGGGATTGACAGTCTCTTTTTTGAGAACTACTTTTAATACTTCAATTTTGCTATCGTATCATGCGAAAGAGTTTATTTGTCTTATTCTTTATTAGTAGGTGCATTTTTGCCCAGAGTCCCTGGCCGGACAGCAGTAAGCACCAAGGTTTAAATTTAGTTGCGGAAGCTGATAATATTTCTATTTTCACCTCTCAAATGGCTCAAGTGGATGAACATACGCTTAACTTATTGATAGATGCCAAAAGCTATTTTGATCAGGTTTTTGAGATGGACTTTCCGATTGCTATCCTCTTTGTTTCCAATGCCGAGTGGAATGACTATGCCTACTTTCCACCACCGGGTATGCCACAGGCCTGGGCCGGTAATATTTTTCTGGGAAGTGATAAATCTGTAGTAGCTTTGGAAGCTGAGCAGCAACTGAAAAATTTACCCGATGCACAACTCAAAAAATTGAAAAAATACTTTGGTGACCCTTTAGACATGGATTTGTTTTATCGGAATAATGTTTCGGTGCATGAGTTAGGGCATTGTTATCATCATTATGAAGCAACCAAACCTCAGAGAAGATGGATAATGGAGGTTTATGCTAACTACGCAGCAAGGGCTTATTTGGTAAATCATCGCCCCGACATGGCAGCCGCTACTGCAGCCTATGCTGAAGTAGGTTCTGAGGCTCATTTTCCATATATTAAATATAGCTCCTTGGAGAAATTCGAGGAATTGTACTTGCCCGGATTAGGGCCACAAAATTACGAATGGTTTCAATTTCAATTTTTCAAAAAAGCGATGGAGTTAACCGATAGCTTTGGCCATGAAGGACTGGTGAGACTGAGAGATTTCTCGGTAGACACAGATTTATCAGAAAATCAGTCTATGGATGATTTGCAACTTCAAAGTGCGATGGAAAGACAGTTGGGATCAGCAATGGCCGATTTGCTCCTGAGCTGGGAATATTAAATCAAACCCAATTAAATTTATAAATCAGCTCTGCAGTATTTTTAGCTTCCAGCTTCTGCAATAAATTTTTGCGGTGGGATTCCACGGTATTGAAACTGATATGGAGTTGCTCGCTGATGGCTTTGGTAGAATGTCCCTGTGCCAGGAGAAGCGCTATTTCTTTTTCGCGGTCTGAGATTTTATTTTTGGATTGTAAAAACTGGAATCGGTCAGGGTTAGACTGGAAATAACTTTTTTTGACTTCCAAAAGCTTCTTTTTAATAAAGCTTTCCAGTACCTGAACTTCTGATTCGGTTTTATTTCTCTTATCAATCCATGAACAAAAGACCAAGTAAGAAATAGGATCAAATGCCTTTTCATCCAATAAGACCGCATTGTATTGCACTGGTATCAGACTTTTGTCAGAATCGAATACCGCAGCTTCTACATGAAGAAATTCCTCTGCAAAAAGTCCATCAGGATCATTTTTAATGCTGTCTGCCTGTACATACATGGTTTGGTAAATATTCCCGATCAAATCGGGCGGTATAATGCTGGAAAAAAATACCATGCCATGTTGTTCAAAATGTTGAAATGGATGCCCTGTAACGTGTTCAATACTTGGACTTATGTACAGAAAATCATGGGTGTAAAGCCAAAAAAGTGCATAAAATGTATCCTGAACTGTTTCTAATTCAGCTTGTAATATTTCAATTTTATTTTTTAACGGTTCGGATTGTATGGACAATGCTTCAGATAGAGATAAAAATGACATACAAGTTGGGGATTAAATCAGCCATATTTTTTTCTTCATTCTGTTCAATTTAGTACAAAAAAATCATATTCCGTAACTTAACATGTGCCAAATCAATATTTTCTGACCAGTTCAATCCCTGAATTCAGGGATTGAATTGGTCAGATTTTTACCTGAAATTGAGCGGTATGAAAAAATTGATATGCTGTTGCTTCCTGATTCAAACTTTGGCTTTTGGACAGGACCGTGTTTTTTTTAGTTCTTTTTCCCCAGAAACATGGGAAATCTTTTTATCAAAAGATGATGGGAAAAATTTCCTGCCAATTACGGACCACCCTGCTTTGGATTATGATGCGGTGATCTCGCCTGATGAAAAGTGGGTTGTATTTACTTCGGAGAGATCTGGCAATCCTCAGCTATACGTGATGCCCATTGATGGAAGTGCTGCTCCAAAACGATTGATTCAATCTGATTCTTTTCAGGATCAGGCTACTTTCTCAGCTGATAGGAGCCAAATTGCGTTCGTGGGTTCCCATGAAGGGAATGCGGAAATTTACCTGATTGATTTTTTGCCGGATTCACTACAGGATATTTCCCAGGCAAAGAACCTCACCAATCATCCCGACGGGGATTTTCGTCCCAATTTTTCTCCAGATGGACAGTATTTGGCTTTTTCCAGTGATCGGGGACATGACATCCGGCCACATCGCAGCTTCCCTTTTGCTATGGATAGGATAGGGGATATCTATAAGTTACATTTGGAAACAGGAAATCTTGTTCGTTTAACTGAAGAGGAGGCCTGGGACGGAAGTCCTGTTTGGTCCAAAGATGGCAAAAGTATTTACTTTTATAGTGGCAGAAATAACAATCAACCTGCTGTATTTCAAATGAATTCCGATGGGACTGAGGTAAAACAACTCAGTGATTCCAGCCATGTAGGGCTCTCGCCTGTTTTGATTTCTGATTCCAAGTTTGCCTATATGACAGTAAACCAAGAAGCAGACAGGATCTATCAGCTTACCTTTGATCTGAGCTCACAGATGGTTGATACCCTTTACAGGGGAGAAATAGATTTATTTAATCCACACAGAAGCCAATCTGGACTTTGGGTAGCTCATGGTGCCAAAACGGCTAAAGAAATCGAAAGTAATCAAGGTGGGTTTCCAGGAAGTTTGATTGGGGCTGGTTTTCCCATGATCAAAAATCAAGACTCATTAAGCCTTGAACTCACCGCCATACGCAGGGCATTTGCTGCTCCTCCTGATCCCAAAGGGCCTTATTTGGTTTTTGATTACTTTGATCAGGCAGATCCTTCCAAAACTTTCATCGATGGGGCCACTTTTTGGGTTTTGCCAGTGCTAATATTGATTTTGGGCTGTATTTGGATGCTTCTTCGTGGAATTTATCTGGGTATTCAAAATCGAAAAAAGATTTCGTTCTGGAAATATTTGCTTGCAGCCTTGGGAGGCTTGGTAGGTTTGATGGCTGTATTGGTCGTTTTCATGTACTTCTTCTTGATTGATTTCATGGCATTTGACTACCTCCCTCTTGCCGCTCTTGGTTTGTGTTTAATTTTAGGTGGGTTGGCTTTGTTTTTTTATTTCAGTTGGAAAAACCCCGAAAATTACGGTCCGTCCAATCGAATATTAACAAGGTATCTATTTCGTACTTTTTTACTCTTATCCATACTCTGTATTTACCTGGGATTCTTTGCTGGATATTTCTTTGAGGTTAGGTCTGAGCTTTATCGGATCAATTATCAAACACTCGAAAAAGAAAGCATTCATACGATCCGACCACAGCCAGGAGTGCATCCTGCTTTTGGAACTGTCATAGACTTGAAATATCTGCCCGATGGTTCTGGCCTGGTTTTTACAACAGGGCCATTTCGAGGGGACAAGGGTAGCAAAGCCACCGTTTGGGAGTATGATTTTGCAGGCAAAAATCAAAAAAAACTCACCCAAATGAATAACAACAGTGGGTTTGGAGACTTTTCTTTAACAAAAGATCGCATGGTTTTCCGCAGTGACCGGGATGGGAACTTTGACATTTTTGTGGAGGAAAATGGATTGCTCACCAATCTAACGAATAGCCAAGGTCGGGAAAATTTCCCTGCCATTTCTCCAGATGGTAATAAGATTGTTTATGTGGGAGATCAAAATGGCAAAGATGTAGGAATGGGTATTAAAACAATGGACTTGTACCTGATAACGCGGGAAGGACAGACTTGGACAGCTCCTAAGCAAATCACTTTTACACAAAGCCAAACTGGGCATCCCCACTTTTCTCCAGATGGAGAATGGGTGATTTACACAACAGAAGAGTATGGCATCAATGATGAACAGCCCCTTAGCCAAAGTTTTATATTTTCTCCGCAGATGTATGGGGAGATTGTAGCACTTCGGATTAGAGATGGTAAAAAAGTCAAACTCACCCATAACAAATGGGAAGAAGGTGCTCCTTTGTGGGTGAAAGGATTCCAATAAGACCAAATTTGGGTTTTAAAGATATTTCAAACAAATCCCCTGTAAATGTACTTTTCAAAGTATGTGGCAGTATCTGTTATTTTGGCTTATCTTGGTCGGTGTGAATCATACAGAAATGAAAGAACCCTTGGTATTTGATTTTGGGGAAAACAAAGGTTTTAGACGCTGGAGCATCATCAATGACGGGGTGATGGGCGGTCTTTCCCAATCGAAAGCTATTTTAGAGGGAAAATCATCAGCCAAATAGAACGCAGATGACGCGGATAAGGCTGATGATCGCAGATTATTTTAAGTATAACCACCTTTAATATCTGAGATTTTTTGTTAAATCCATGTTATCTGCGTTCTATTCACACCTTTCCAAGCCCTCTACCTTGCAAATACCCACATCCAATACTATCTTGATCACCTAAATTTTGATGTACCTTTTTTAGATAAGATGGCTTTTAATGAAAACTCAAGAGTGAAGATCCCGGCAATTTTGCACTTGATGCGCTTGGGTTATGTCTATATCCCTCTTTCCCAACAGTTTCGTAGGGAAGAGTCCAATATCTTCGAGGATATTTTTATCGCAAGTCTCCAAAAAATTAATCCCACGGCAACTCAAGAAGAGATTTTACGCTTATTGGATGAGATTACCTTAGAACTGGATTACGAGGATTTAGGGAAAAAATTCCATCAAAGGCTGACTTCCACCTCAGGCATCAAATTGATTGATTTCAATGATTTTGGTAACAATAATTTTCATGTAACCACCGAACTTTCCTGCAAAAATGGGGAAGAGGAATTCCGCCCTGACATCACTGTCCTGATCAATGGCATGCCTTTGGCTTTTATCGAAGTCAAAAAGCCCCATAACAAAGAAGGCATCATTAACGAGCGCAACCGTATCAATGCCCGTTTCAAAAACAAGTACTTTCGACGCTTTGCCAACATTACTCAATTGATGGTTTTTTCCAACAATATGGAATATGAAGATGGTATCGTTGAACCCATTTTCGGTGCTTTTTATGCGACCTCGGCCTATGCTAACCTTCACTTTAACTACTTCCGGGAAGACGAGGATTATCCAGTTACCCAAAAACTTTTGCCCATTTCAGACCAGGAGGAAAGTGCTATTCTTAAAGACAATAATCTTCAGGTCATCAAGCACAGCCCTGAATTCCAGACCAACAAAGCTGTCCATACCCCAACACATCGGATCCTGACTTCTTTGTTCAGTCGTGATCGCCTGGCTTTTATCCTAAGATATGCTTTTGCCTACGTGGATGAACTGAAGGATGATGGAAGCATCAGCCGACAAAAGCACATCATGCGCTACCCCCAGATTTTTGCAACGATGGCTATTGCTGCCAAACTGGAAGAAGGCAAGCAGAAAGGGATTATCTGGCATACACAGGGTTCAGGCAAAACGGCCTTGGCTTATTATAACGTCAAGTACCTGACCGATTTTTTCCAAAAAAGAAAGGTCATTCCCAAGTTCTATTTTATTGTTGATCGACTTGATTTGCTGATTCAGGCTTCTACGGAATTTTCCAATCGTGGACTCAACGTCAAGCAGGTCAATTCCCGGGAAGACTTCATAAAAGATATGCAGGTAGTGGCATCCATTCATAATGACTCTGGAGAAGCAGAAATCACGGTTGTCAATATCCAAAAGTTCTCTCAAGACGCTACTGCCTTGATGATTCCCAATTATGACATTCAAACGCAGCGGGTGTATTTCCTCGATGAAGCCCACAGAAGCTACAATCCCAAAGGAAATTACCTGGCCAATCTAATCAATTCGGATAAAAATGCGGTCATCATCGCATTGACCGGAACTCCATTGTTAAAAGAAGTAGCCAAAGAATACGATTCCAAACTCTTGTTTGGGAATTATATTCACAAGTATTACTACAACCGCTCCATTGCTGATGGTTACACACTAAGGCTCATTCGTGAGGAAATTGAAGGCAAGTTCAAAATGGAAATGCAGGAGGTGATGGAGCAGATCAAAGTGCTGAAAGGGGAAATTAAAGCCTCTGACGTGTACGCAGATCACCGTTTTGCAAATGGCCTGCTTGATTATATCTGTCAGGACCTGATTGCCTTCCGTGAACATTGGCAAGATGAAAGTTTGGGTGGAATGGTGGTGTGCGACTCCTCCAAACAAGCAAAAATGCTCTTCGAACTATTTCAGGACCGTTATGGGATTCAGGAAACAGAAGCAGATAAATTGTCCATTGCGGCCGATTTACCAAGGGCTTCCTATGGAAAACGTAGAAAAACCCAACTCACAGCGGCCCTGATTCTGCATGATGAAAATGATAAACTCACCCGCAAGGGACTGATCAAAGCTTTCAAAGCGGGGAAAATCGATCTGCTTTTTGTGTACAATATGCTATTGACAGGCTTTGATGCGAAGCGATTGAAGAAACTTTATCTGGCCCGTGTGATTCAGGACCATAACTTGTTGCAGACCTTAACCAGGGTCAATAGGCCATACAAGCACTACCAATACGGCTATGTGGTAGATTTTGCGGATATCTCCAAAGCCTTTGACCGCACCAATCAATTGTATTTCCAGGAATTACAGGAGCAGTTGGGGGATGAAATGGACATGTATTCCCACCTCTTCAAGTCTGAACAGGAAATAAGGGAGGAATTGAACCAGATTCAAGCGACCCTTTTTCATTACGATACGAGCAACAAAGAGCTTTTTTCTCAGCAGATTGCACAGGTTACCGAGAAGAAGGAATTGATGCAGCTGATCAAAGCCTTAAGAACTGCCAAAGAACTGAAAAACATCATTGCTGTCAATGGATACGAAGGTTTGGGTGAATTGGTAGATTTTGAGGTGCTCAACCGGTTGCTGATCGAAGCCCAAAATCGCTATGACAACTTGAACTTTGTGGAAAACATAGGTCAGGAAGAAGCAACCCAAAATCTGCTCAACACCGCCTTGGAGGATATCGTTTTTCAGTTTATCAAAGTGGGAGAGGAGGAACTCAAACTAGCAGATGAATACAAGGATGCCCTTCGAAAAACCCGAGAAGCTTTACAACAAAATTTTGATCAGGGAGACCCGGAGTTTGTTAACTTGCGGGAGGAATTAGAGCGGATTTTTAGAAAGAAAAACCTCTCTGAAACCAAGCAATCGGATATGCAGGAAAATATGCGATTGCTTCGGAAGATTTATGATCAGGCCAAGGAACTCAACCGCAAGAATGCCCTGCTCAAAGCCAAATATGAACAGGATGAAAAATACACCCGCATCCATAAGCGCCTGAGTGAAAAATCCGAATTGTCTGCCAAGGAAATGCAGCTTCACCGGGCATTGATGCAGGTGAAGCAAGCGGTGGATGATAAGCTCGAAGGACAGGAAGATATCCTCAAAAACGAAGCTTTCTTCACCAAATACCTGATGCAACAGGTGGTGCAAGAATTCAGGAAAAAGGAAAATATCCCCTTGGATTTTGAAACTACCCAAAAGATCAATCACCTGATTTTAAGAGAATATTTACAACAGTACCAAGCACGTTAAGAGTACCCATGACACAGGATATCAGTTTTATCAACAAGACTAAGCAACTCATCGACAATCTCAAAAGTGTCTGCGCCAATTATGGCCTAGGCAATGATGGCAATGAGTTTAAAATCATCACGCAGGTGGTCTTGTATAAGTTTTTGAATGATAAATTCCGCTTTGAAGTCCGGAAGGAAGACCCTGCTTTGGCAGCCGCTGAAAACTTTACCGAAGCATTGGAACAATTGGATGAGGAAGCTTATCAGTTCTTATTGGCTGGATTGCATCCCAATGTTCCCCGATTGCAGCCCCATCAATTGATTTCCTCCCTGCACAACAGACAGAATGAAGGAGACTTTGCCAAAACCTTTGACGATACGCTGAGACAGATATCGGTAGAAAATGCAGAAGTCTTTTCAGTCAAGTCCTTTTCCGGTGCCAAAGATTCCTTGTTTGATGAACTCAGTCAGTTTATCTCCGATTCATCCCAACGGGATGCTTTCTGCAGAGCTTTGATCAACAAACTCTTTGAGTTTTCCTTTGAGGAGATGTTTGGACAGAAGTATGATTTCTTTGCCACCATCTTCGAGTACCTTATCAAGGATTACAACTCTGATTCGGGTGGAAAATATGCCGAATACTATACCCCTCATGCCGTGGCCCGCATCATGGCCAAGATCATGGTGCCGGAGCCTGTCAAAAAAGTCCGCTGCTACGATCCCAGTGCTGGTTCGGGAACACTCCTGATGTCCTTGGCCCATCAGATAGGAGAGGACAACTGTTCCATTTATTCCGAGGACATTTCCCAGAAGTCCAGCAATATGCTTCGGTTGAACCTAATTCTGAATAACCTGACCCACAGCATTCCCAATATCATCAAGACCAATACCATTGCCCAGCCCTATTATCTGGACACCAAATTTGACTTTATTGTATCCAATCCTCCCTTTAAACTGGACTTTTCCGATTTCAGGGATGATTTGGAAAAGGATGCCTTTAAGGAGCGTTACTTTGCAGGGATTCCCAATGTGCCCAAGGCCAAAAAAGAATCCATGGCCATTTACCTGCTCTTTATCCAGCATATCATGTATAGCCTAAGTGAAAAAGGGAGAGCGGCGATAGTGGTTCCCACAGGATTTATCACTGCCCAAAGCGGGATTGAGAAAAAGATCCGGGAGCGATTGGTGGATAAGGGTTGGCTCCGCGGTGTAGTCAGCATGCCCAGCAATATCTTCGCCAGCACGGGAACCAATGTGTCAGTACTTTTTCTGGACAAGGATGCAGACAGCGAGCATATCGTGCTGATGGATGCCAGCAAACTGGGACAGACCGTGAAAGACGGTAAAAACCAACGTACCGTACTCACGCCTGAGGAAGAAGCTAGAATTATAGAGACCTTCAATACCAAAGCAGCTGTGGAAGACCTCTCTGTGGTGGTTAGCAAAGAACAGTTGAAGGAGAAAAATTATTCTTTTTCTGCTGGGCAGTATTTTGAAGTCAAGATAGAATATGTGGACATCACGGAAGAGGAGTTTCAAGAAAAATTGGTAGGTTTTGAGGAGCGTCTGAAAGGCTTGTTTGCAGAGGGAGAGAAATTGGATGGGGAAATTTTGGGGAATTTGAAGCGGTTGAAAATGAATTGATATGGAGCTAAGAAATGAAAATCCAACCAATTTTATTTTTTATCAATCCACAGATGGAAAGGTAAATGTTCAGGTAATTGTAGATGAGCAATCAGAAACAGTATGGGCAACTCAAAAGACACTCGGAGAGCTTTTTGGTGTTTCAAAATCTACGATCAGTGAGCACACAAAAAATATTTTTGAGACCAAAGAGCTAGACCGAGAGTCAACTGTTCGGAAAATCCGAACAGTTCAAGAAGAGGGAGAGCGAAAAGTTAGCAGGAGTCTTGAGTTTTATAATTTGGACTTTATCATTGCTTTAGGATATAGGGTTAATTCCATTCAAGCTACCCAGTTTAGGAAGTGGGCAACAAGCATTTTAAGGGAATATTTAATCAAAGGTTTTGCTTTAGATGATGAGCGTTTAAAGCTGGGCAATCAGGTATTTGGGAGAGATTATTTTCAAGAGCTTCTGGAGAGAATCCGGGAGATACGGGCAAGTGAACGCTTATTTTATCAAAAAATAACCGATATCTATGCCACTTCAATAGATTATGATCCCAAGTCTAGTATTACCCAAGACTTTTATGCAACTGTTCAAAATAAACTGCACTGGGCTATTCATGGGCATACTGCAGCTGAACTGATCAAACTGAGGGCTTCTGCAGAACATCCTACGATGGGTTTGACTTCTTGGAAAAATGAAAAAAGAGGAGGTAAGATCATGAAGAGTGATGTGAGTATTGCTAAGAATTATCTGAATGAAAAGGAGTTGTCAGAGCTCAACCGAGTGGTAACCATGTATCTGGATTTTGCTGAGAATATGGCAAGAAGGCAGTTAAGCATGAGGATGGCTGATTGGGTAAATCGATTGGATGCTTTTCTGTCGTTTAATCAGTATGAAGTCTTGCAGGACTCCGGGAGAGTTTCCGCTATTGAAGCCAAATTAAAAGCCGAAACCGAATTTGATCAATTTCGGGTGATTCAAGATCAAAGGTATGAAAGTGATTTTGATCGGATGGTGAAGGAGTTGGGGAAAAAAGGAAGTGCTAACTAAGTAATTTATTAATAGTATAGACTTTAATCTTCTGATAATTAGAGAACAATTGGATAGTTCAAAATGAAAATATTAAAACTTCAAAATATTGCAGAAATAGTAATGGGGCAATCTCCAGAAGCAGAATTTGTTTCATCTGATAAGATTGGATTGCCTCTTTTAAATGGTCCTGCCGAATTTACTGATCGGTATCCTGTACCAGTTCAATTTACATCCTTGGGAAAAAGAATTGCTGAAGAAAAGGATATCTTATTTTGCGTTAGAGGAAGTACAACCGGAAGAATGAATATCGCTGATCAGAAGTATGCAATTGGTAGAGGATTGGCTGCGATTAGACATAAAAAAAATCCGAAGCTAAACCCATATGTTAAAGCTTTGATTGAAGTTAATTTGAAAAAACTTCTTGGAGGTACTTTAGGATCTGTTTTTCCGAATATCACAAAAGACAATTTATTTGATCTTGAATGTGTGGCTCATGATGAATCAAACCAACAAAAAATCGCCTCCATCTTATCCGCCATAGACGATAAAATCGAACTCAACAACAAAATCAATGCAGAATTGGAGGGGATGGCGAAGTTGATTTATGATTATTGGTTTGTGCAGTTTGATTTTCCCTACGATTTTGGTCAAGGTAAACCCGCAGACGAAACTTCCAATCCAAAAGATGTCAAGCCTTATAAGTCTTCCGGTGGAAAGATGGTGTGGAATAAGGAATTGAAAAGGGAGGTGCCGGAGGGGTGGGGGGTAAAGGAATTGGGTAAATATGCAAATATTAAAAAAGGCACTTTGATAACAGAAAAAACCGCTGATACATCTGGAAATATAAAGGTAGTCTCTGCTGGTTTGGGTTTTTCATATCATCACTCTTCACCAAACTTTCCTAAAAATACAATTACAATTAGTGCTTCTGGAGCAAGTGCAGGATTTATTAATTTTTGGAGGGAGCCTATTTTTGCATGTGATTGCATAACTGTTAGAGGAGGGTCAGAAGCTGAAACCCTCTTCATTTTAGGATTTCTAAAAGTGAGGCAAGAATATCTATATAGTCAAGCCAGAGGATCAGCTCAACCTCATGTATATCCAAAAGATATCGACGGGTTGCATATTGCAATCCCAGATAAGGGCTTGATCAAGAAATTTGGAGAATTAACAGTCCCGGGAAATAATATGATTTCTATTAACTTAAATGAAAACCAACAACTCAGTTCTTTGCGAGACTGGCTATTGCCGATGTTGATGAATGGGCAGGTGAGGGTGGATTAAAATTTTAAAAAAAAGAATAACCAACCTTAATTGGATTTTTCATATCTAAAAAAATTTTCAAAAATGACCAAACTACTCAACTATCTCAAGACTTATACTCCAAACCCCTCTTATAACCAAGAAAGGGAAGACGGTAGAAGAAGCTTTGTACAATATGCAAATCGTTTAGAATTATTTAATAATATCGTATAAGGGGTATTTTTGATGCCCTATAAAACGTTCCTAATTCTAATACTCTTTCAAGGGCTAGTGAATCTGTAAAGGAATATGTTTCTAGAATTATGCAACACTTTTGAGCGTCTTAGTTCAAGATGTAGATTCCTTTGCTATAATTTTTCTACCCATTCTTGGTCAATGGATACCAAATTGGGATGCCAACAATTTATCATGTTACCTCTTCGATGTTCACCAATTGCAAAGGTTTTCCAAACAATAACCGCAAATAATTACTTACATTTGAGATGCGTTATTCTTGACTTCTCAAGAATTTGGCCTGTTAACCCGAATGAAAATTAAATGAAACAATTACTCTTGATCACTTTTGGGCTGATTCTCCTTTTTACAATGAATACCATGGCCCAGGAAAAAGAGCCTGAAATCTTCAACATTATTCAAATCGAAGGCATCAATGTCTTTGGTAAATCTATAGATCATCAGACCCGATGTGTGCATTGGCATTCCCAACTCGATGTGATCGCGATCAAATTCAAATGCTGTGACAAGTATTATCCTTGTTTTTCATGCCATGAAGAAGAGGCCGACCATAAACATCAGGTTTGGGCGAAGGCAGAATTTGATGAAAAAGCGATTCTTTGCGGGGTCTGTGGCCACGAACTCAGTATCAAAGAGTATATGGACGCCAACAATACCTGTCCCAGATGTCAAGCAGGATTCAATCCCGGCTATAGTAACCATTATCATTTGTATTTTGAAACCAATGACGCTAAACCTCAAACGGTCTCCCAATACATGAGATTTAGAAACAGGAATTTAGCTTCAATCAGCAGGTAATCAATTTCTGAAAAACCATATAAAAAAGTGCTATTACTCAGACAAGGCATCTTAGCACTTTAATTTTTTTAATAGTGAAAATCTCAGAAGCTATTCGAATACATTCACTCTCAAATAATCTGTTAATATACCGATTCTCTGGAGAACTACTGATTAATCAGTTGGATCTGCGTTCTATCGATTGAGGCTATTTCAAGGGAGAGGTTAAAAATCACATTATATAAGATAAATAACCTTTGAGGTCTCAAAAACCTCAAAGGTTATTTCCCGATGCAAAATATTTGAAACGCTTTTAACTTACTGTATTTCAATGTGTTGCTAAAATGATAGAAACGTATTAGCAACAAAAAACGCTTAGGAATGTCAAACTAAGCGATAATAAAGGAAAAATCGAGGGGTACGGGCATAAAAAAACCGCTCCACAAAGGAAGCGGTTTTCAAGGAAAACACCAATCGCTTTACGCAACTGTTACAGAGCCTAAATAAACGCTGTTGGCGACTTTAGTTCCGTCTTCTGATACAAAACCTAAGAAGACTTCAACGTCTTCTCCTGAGTACTCAGAAGGCACTGGAATGGTCGCTGATCCGGCAGACCTTGCTGGTCCCGCAGTGGTGAACACTGCTTCCCCTCGGGTAGTGTTCAAAAGAGCAATCAGCGCCTTGTCTGTTGCTTGAGCACTTCCGCTTCCTGAATTGTCTGTCCAGGTTGCTTCTACGTTTCCAGCACTTGGAGAAGTGGCTGCACCGTTGGCCGCACCTGTCAAGTTACCACGAGTGACCAATGCACTTGCATAGTCAATCATGAAGTTTGGATAAGCTCCGGTAACTGCATTATTCAGGTTGTAAGACATGGCCGCATTGAATTGGGTCATTCGGTTTGCATACAACTTGAAACCGACTCTCAGGAAGTCTGTCATTGGTTGCAAGAACCTTAGGACAGTTGAGAATTTCGAACGCTGGTCAACCTGACCTTCAGTTCTTGGGTTCGCTACACTGGAAGGTTTGATGCGCAGGTAATCGATGCCCTTCCAAGTTCCACCGATTACATTCCCTACCTGGCCTGATACGCCACCGAGAATACCTTGATTAATTTTTCCCATCTCTTTACGATTTTTTAGGGGTTAAACATTTGCTTGGACTTGACACGGACTTACCATGGATTTGCCCTTCGCCAACTAAATTACTTCAAGAATTAGGCGGTAGTTCTCTCTTGGGTGCTGTTGCGGTAGTGTGCTTTATTTTGCTTTTGTTGCCCTGTTTTTTTGGCAGGGCAGGAATCTATCCTGCACCAGCTTCTTTCATTAAGTCATAAAATATGGCTTGTCTGGCAGTATCAATCATCTTTAGTGTGATCTTGATTTTTTGCTCGTTGGTATCGAGTAGTTGAAAGGCTTGAATTGCCTTTTGAAATGCCTGGGCATTGCAGCTTGCTTTGGTAGAGCTTTCCCGGATCAGCTTTCGGATTTCATCAATAGTCACAAATGGAATCACGGAGCCTTTCAGGAGATAGTGAAATGATTTTGACCTCCACAATCCAAAGCATAGCCAAAAGAGAAATTCCCTATCCTCTTGATTGTCGGTGAGGCAAACAAAGCAATTTGAGCAAGCATGGTTGAGCGGTTTCCCGCTGTTCAATCCTTTATTCAGGATAAAGAAGTGCGGCTGTTGGTAGCTGCTTTCCAGTCGGTGTGTTTTGATACGAAACGATTTCATACAGTGAGCCATTAAAGTTTAGCTCGCTGCGCTTCGCATATATTTTTTCAAAAGAGAAAAGAAAAAAGGGAAAAAAAGAAAAGAGAAAGCTGTCTTTCAGGCGGGTGCGGCTCGGCTGTCAAGGTTTTTGGAAAAAATACTACCCATAGGGTGGAGATTTTTTTCAAAACCCGTAGGGTTTGACCTTGACTGTCCGAAAGTGCGATGGGCATGTGCGAGCCCGCCTATCTTTGCTTTTCTCTTTTTAAAATTTTCCCTTAACGAGTAAAAAAAAGAGCCCCCTAAAAAGGAAGCTCTGAAATGCACAACTCGAACCAAAAAACACGAAGCGTATAATCTGTGATACCACAACGCTGAATGCCTGCATGGAACGGAAGGCCTGAGGTGCGAACGCCCGCCAACAACCACCGGCTGCCGAAACGGACTCTGAATAATAACTTAAACATAATGCCCTCACACTACAGAACGGTGCGATTGCAGCAAGGGCTGTGGGAAAAAAATACTACCCGAAGGGTGGAGATTTTTTTTCCTAACAGGCGAAGCGAGCCCTTGCAGCTCTCGCATCCGCACGCCTGTAACTTTGCTTTATGTTTGAGTGATTATTGACTATTTATGGCTATTAAATGCCAATTCTATGAACCAGTACTATTTGAATAGCAAGGCAATGCATGAATGGGAATCGAAAACATAGAATTGAAGGAATTTGATTTAGCTTGCACAACAACTTAATTTCGATACGTCTTTTCCGAAAGTTATGGCTGCTAATTTTATTCCTTCTCCCAAAGTCAAATAAGGGTAGAAACTGTCTGCTAAGTCTTTCACCGTTATTCCGTATTTGATTGCCATACTTAATTGTTGGATAAGTTCTCCGCCTTCGGGTGCGACTACTCTTGCACCAATGAGTTTATCGGTTTCGGTGTTACGAATGAGTTTGATAAAACCCCTTGTGTCGTTTGCTGCTATGGCTCTCGGCACGTCTTTGAGTTCCAATTTTGAAACTTCAAACGGAATGCCTTTTGCTTCTGCCTGTGCTTCATCTAAACCTGCGCCTGCAATTTGTGGGTCAGTAAAAACCACCCAAGGTAAAGAGGAATAATCGGCTTTGTTTTCTGTTCCTGAGAAAGCATTTTCAACGGCAATTTTACCTTCAAAAGCGGCTGTGTAAACAAATGCAGGGGTGTTGGTTACGTCACCTGCTGCGTAAATGTTGGATAGATTGGTTTCCATCTTTTCATTTACTGCAATGTGTCCGCTTTGGGTGAGTTCCAAACCAATGTTGTCCAATCCTAATTGATTTGTATTGGCTTTTGTTCCTGTGGCAATTACCACCCTTCCTTTTTCTACTATTTGAGTAAATGAACCATCAGGACAATTGCAATGGATGATAGTTTCATTTCCTTGCTTTTTAAATTTTACGGCTCTGAAATTGGGTAAAATTTCTATGCCTTCCTTTCGTATTTGGGTTTCCAATGCTTCGCTGATGTCTGGGGTTTGTGTACGTAATACTCGGTCGGTAAATTCAATGATGCGGACTTTTACGCCTAAACGATTGTAAGCCATTGCGATTTCCAATCCGATATAACCTGCTCCCATAATGGTCAGGCTTTCGGGTTTTTCTTCCAAGTCGAATAGGGAAACATTGGTCAAATAGTCAATTTTGTCCAATCCTTCAATAGTCGGAATGTTGGTAGTAGCTCCAGTGGCTATTAAAAATTTGATGGCTTTGTATTCTTTGCCGTCTACTTCAATGGTTTTGTTGTTCTTGAACTTTGCCCAACCTTTTAGCATAGTCAGGTTTTCAAAATCGCTTACCACATCCATATACTTTTTCTCCTGAAGTGTCGCTACTAATTTTTTCTTGGCTTTAATGATTTGTGCGAAATCAATGTCAACACCTTTTGGTTTGATGCCTTCAAAGTTGGAATGCGTAGCGTGATAAACCGTTTCACCTGCACGAATTAGGTTTTTAGATGGCACACAACCCACATTTACACAAGTACCGCCAAAGTCTAAACCACCGTTTACCATTAAGGTCGATAATCCTAAACTTTCGGCTTTAATGGTTGCCGAAAATGCAGCCGAACCACCACCGATAATGATTAAATCAAATTGGTTTTTGCCACTGCTTCCATTTTCTGGAAGTTCACTTTTTACACGATAGTTTTTTGTACCGTTGATGGTGTTGATGATTTCTTCTTTGCTGGTTTTGGCAGGGTCAAAAGAACATTCACAAGTAGCTTTTGGATAGCTCACATTTGCTTCTTTTACACCTTCATTTTTAGAAAGTAGTTTTTCAATGCCTGTGGCACAATGGTCGCAGGTCATACCTGTGATGTTAAGTTTTATGGTTTCTTTGTTCATTATGATTTCTCTTTTTTATTTTCTTTAATGATTTCGGCTTTATAGCCTGTCTGCTCAATAACCTTGATGATAGCATCAGGATTTGTTTTCTTTGGGTCGTACTGGATAGTTGCCAAATCGCCCGGATATTCCACTTTGTGTTCTATAATGCCGTCCACTTCTTTGAGGGCATTTGAAATGTGGTTGGAACAACCTGCACAAGTCATTCCCGTGATTTTCAGTTTCAGGGTTTTACCTTCTTGCTGGGTTGTATATGCCGTTTGTGCTTTACTGTCAGTCGGTTTGCAACATTTAGCATTGACCTGAGCTATTCCAATTAGAAACAAAGCACTCAATAGAATTAAATTCTTTTTCATTGTATAATTATTTAATTAAGTTCTTAAATACGAGAAGCAAAAAAATACTATTTCTTGCCAACCACTTTATAACCTGTACCGTTGATGGCTTCTTCAATTTGAGCAACGCTCACTTTGGTTTGGTCAAATTCTACTTTGGCAGTCGCTTCTTCATAAATTGCATCTACCTTAACAATGCCTGGTAATTTGTTCACGTCATTTTCTACGTGCGAAGCACAACCATTGCAAGTCATTCCTTTTACATCAAAAGTTACTGTTTGGATGTCAGAGGCATTAACGATTATAACTTCCTTGTTGTCGTTTGAAGGATAGAAAATGTGTGCGTATTTTGGAAATGCAAGCATCAAGGCTGCAAACACGGTTACAATTCCCAAAAATGTTTTGGTCTGCATAAAAGATTTCTTTTCGTCTTCTTCGCAATCACATTGGATTTCTTCTGCTGATCGGGGTTTGAGTTTCTGATACCAAGCAAAGCCCAATACCAAAACGGTGATACCGATAAGATAAGGTCTTGCTGGTTCCATCCACGAAAATGTAGATGCCACTCCTGACGCTCCTGAAATAAGAGCCAATACAGGCGTAATGCAGCAAAGCGATGCTGCTACGGCCGAAAGCACTCCCGCTCCGACAAGTCTGTTGTTTTTCTTGTTCATACTGTTTCCTTTTTTGAATTGTTAATGATATGTTTAAAAAATGGTCGAAGTAAAGTCAGTTGCTCTTGTTTCAAAGAGTAGAAAATGGTTTGTCCTTCTCTTCTTCCTTCAATGACGTTTCCGTCTTTGAGTTTTCTGAGGTGTTGCGAAACGGCAGGGATGCTCATTCCGAGAATGTCTGAAAGGTCGCAGGGACATAGTTCGTTTTTTTCTTCTAAGAGAAATAAGATTTTCAACCTTACTTCGTTTCCCGCCAATGCTAAAAGTCCACTCAGTTGGCTGAATGCCTTGTCATTGGTTTGAAGTATTTCTCTACAATTGTCTATTTGAACCTTGTCGGCAAACACTCTGATACACGATTGATTGTTTTCCATAATCTTCCTGTTTGGGATTTAATAACGCAGCAAAGATACAAATAGTTTTCTTATTTAAGCAAATGCTTAATAATTACTCTATGAGCCTTTGCTTTTCTCGGGAGAGGTGGAAACGCAGGTAAACCAAGGCGAAGCCATTTCTGCGAGCCGCCTGCGAGCGGAGCAAGGGTGGTGGCTGCAAAAGCCCGAAGAATGAGGGCGGCAGACGCCTACCGTTTACGGCAGGGCTGGCGTGATTTTTTGCATCAGGGTCGGCAAAGGCAAGGGTAGCGATTGAACGAAACGAAACGATTGTTGGGAAGGAATGGAGCAATAACTGACTGCAATAGCATGGGGAGTATTTGTAGATTTCAATTGCCATACAAATACATTGAAGGAGAATTGCAGGCAGATTGCGGAATGACTTTGCGTTAGCTCGTGTAGTGTAGTGAATGAGCTACTCTTGTGTGCGGTGCTGAAAGTGGCTGAATGAAAGGAATGAGGAACGAGTGACTGAAATGAAGCGACTGGAGGCACATGGCAGAAAGCAAAAAGCATGACAGCCCGATCAGCCCGCAGCGACCCGCAGGCGAGCAAAAACAATAAGCAGCGGCAGACCCCCAATAAAAAATATTGTGAGAGTAGCGAACACCTTAGAAGGGGTTTGGGGGGATGAAATAGCTGCGAGTGAGGATGGAGAGAGTGTGTGAAGCAAAACAAGTGAACGGCAGTGAGTGAGCACCTACTGGAGCGCAAACGAACTGGTAAGTGAACGGTATATGCAAGGGCGACCGAAGGGAGTTTATTACACCCTTGCAGATATGTTTTTGCGGAAATGCCTGAAATCAAAGTTTCTGAAAAAACCTTTGAGCGCTTAACGCTGGACAGAAAAACGAAATCCTATCAAAAGGCCTTAGAAATTGCCCGATTATTTTTGATGCAATACCATCCCGATCTCAGTAGGGGCAGAGACCATGTCTTGGCTTTGATGTTTGATATGAATGTGCTTTGGGAAAAGTTTGTATTTGTAAGTTTAAAGAAGAATGGCTTAAAAGTCTTCGCTCAAAACAGTAAGAGTTTCTGGAACCCTACTAACGGACCAAGGCGAACCATCCGACCTGATATCAGGATAGAAATAGGTGATCAAACCTTTATCTGTGACACCAAATGGAAAGTATTGAAAGATAACCGTCCCTCCATGGAAGATATCCGACAAATGTATGCCTATCATCAATACTTTAATGCTAATAAAGTGGCTTTGATTTACCCTGGAAATATGGAAAGTTTCTCTGGGAAATATGCTGATATTCAGGATCCTCAGTTGGATTCTGATTTTGAGTGTTCGTTGATGTTTATCCCTGTTATGAAAAATGTGAAGCAGTGGCAGAAGGGGATAGAGGAGAGATTAAAGGAATGGATAAGTTGATTGAATATGGATTTGAAAGATATACTTTGAGAGTGGAGTAAATGATTTTCATATTTCCCTAATTTAAAGCATGAAAATCTACTCTAAAAATTATTTTCCTTTTTGCCTTCTATCCATAAATTGGTGTTTCCTTAAGGTAACATTCAACTGACTTTCTATAATATGAAGCCTCTTCGATGTTCACCAATTGCAAAGGTTCTCCAAACAATAACCGCAAATAATTACTTACATTTGAGATTCGCTATTCTTGATTTCTCAAGAATTTGGCTTGTTAACCCGAATGAAAATTAAATGAAACAATTACTTCTGATCACTTTTGGGCTGATTCTCCTTTTTACAATGAATACCATGGCCCAGGAAAAAGAGCCTGAAATCTTCAACATTATTCAAATCGAAGGCATCAATGTCTTTGGTAAATCTATAGATCATCAGACCCGATGTGTGCATTGGCATTCCCAACTCGATGTGATCGCGATCAAATTCAAATGCTGTGACAAGTATTATCCTTGTTTTTCATGCCATGAAGAAGAGGCCGACCATACACATCAGGTTTGGGCGAAGGCAGAATTTGATGAAAAAGCGATTCTTTGCGGGGTCTGTGGCCACGAACTCAGTATCAAAGAGTATATGGACGCCAACAATACCTGTCCCAGATGTCAAGCAGGATT
>NZ_JBHLWI010000009.1:234265-275126 GCF_042432905.1 Fontibacter flavus
GTAGTAACCATTATCATTTGTATTTTGAAACCAATGACGCTAAACCTCAAACGGTCTCCCAATACATGAGATTTAGAAACAGGAATTTAGCTTCAATCAGCAGGTAATCAATTTCTGAAAAACCATATAAAAAAGTGCTATTACTCAGACAAGGCATCTTAGCACTTTAATTTTTTTAATAGTGAAAATCTCAGAAGCTATTCGAATATATTCACTCTTAAATAATCTGTTAATATACCGATTCTCTGGAGAACTACTTATTAATCAGTTGGATCTGCGTTCTATCGATTGAGGCTATTTCAAGGGAGAGGTTAAAAATCCCATTATATAAGAATAAATAACCTTTGAGGTCTCAAAAACCTCAAAGGTTATTTCCCGATACAGAACTTACTGAAGATATTCGCCAACAGATCATCAGTAGTAATCTCACCCGTGATCTCGCCAAGGTAGTGCAAAGACCTGCGGATATCCATAGCCAAGAAGTCATTGGTAATATGGTTATCCAAACCGGTCAGCACGTCGAGTAGGGACTGTCGGGTTTTGACCAGGGAATCGTAATGCCGGATATTCGTGACAATGGTATTACCTGTCTTGAATTTATCCAAATTCACCAATTCCAATATCCTGTTTTTCAAAAGATCCAGATGCTCTTTTTGGGCGGCAGAAATAAATATCGTATCTGGATGCTTTTCTTTTAAGTCATTGATAAATTGAGGATTGGCTTTATCTATTTTATTGGCTACTTTAAGGAAAGGAACGCCCAGGTTCTCCAGTTTGTTGATGTCCCTATTGATCTCTACCATATCTGTATCTCCCAAGTCAAAGAGGTAAAGGATCAAGGAAGCCGTCTTCATCTTTTCCTGCGTACGGCTGACGCCTATAGCTTCTATGGTATCGGTGGTTTCCCTAAGGCCGGCAGTATCGATAAACCTGAATATCACACCCCCGATATTGATTTCATCTTCGATAAAATCACGGGTAGTGCCCGCAATATCGGAGACAATGGCTTTCTCTTCATTGAGCAAAGCATTCAATAGGGTAGACTTACCTGCATTGGGTTTGCCAGCGATGACCGTAGGAACTCCGTTTTTGATCACATTCCCCAAGTCGAAGGAAGCGATGAGTTGTTCGATTACGCGAAGCAGCTTTTCCACCAAGATTCTCAAATCATCTCTGCTGGCGAACTCCACATCTTCTTCGGTAAAATCCAGTTCAAGCTCTATCATGGAAGCAAAGTGGATCAGTTCAGCACGGAGTTTGGAGATTTCACCTGAAAAACCACCACGCATCTGACTGATGGCGGCCTGATGGGAAGCCTCGGAATCCGAATGGATCAGGTCGGCTACTGCTTCCGCTTGGGCCAAATCAAACTGCCCGTTCAAAAATGCCCTTTGGGTAAACTCACCGGGTTTGGCCGGTCTGGCACCATGACGGATCAGGAGTTTGATCACTTGATTCACGATATAAGAAGAACCATGGGTAGATATTTCCACCACATTTTCTTTGGTAAAGGATTTTGGGGCAATGAATAAGGATACCAATACTTCATCAATAATTCTTTCACCATCTCTGATAGTTCCGAAATGGATGGTATGGGAATCCTGCTTTTCAAGATCTTTGCCTTTGAAAACTTCATTGGTGATGCGTATGGCATCTTTACCGGAAAGACGTATTACAGCAATGGCACCAACTCCCTGTGGGGTGGCCAAAGCGATGATGGTATCTTCTTTTTCGTGAAGCGAAAAACTCATGTTTATTTATTAAATCTTGCAACGATTCCGGTCAAACCTTTTAAGAAAGGATCCGGTTGACGGTAACCTGGATATTGGGTGATGTTTTCCATTGTCGCATCCATGATCACAAAGTTAGGATAGGAGCTTACGCGCATAGCCCTTGACATGGTAGCTTCAGTGTATTCTTTGCCTTTAAAACTGAATTTTCGTTTGGTATCTTCTGCGTTCATTTTGACGGCATAAAAGTTTTCATTGATAAAGTCAATGACTGCGGGGTCAGTGAAAGTTTCTTTGTCCATTTTTTTGCACCAACCGCACCAATCGGTGTAAACATCCACAAATACCATTTTGGGATTCTCAGCTGTTTTGGCTGCAGCTTCTTCAAAAGTCAGCCATTTGATTTCAGTTTGGGCGATTGCGGCTGAGCTCATGAGAACTGTTAAAAAAAGAAATGATAATATTTTTTTCATCTATTCAATTTATTAAGGGTGCTCCAATATAAACGAAGGTAATATATTTCAAGTTCATCAGGTTCCAAAATCTATTCCAATTTGTAGAGGCTAGATGCGAGATACTAGAAACGTGAAGCGAGAAAAAGACTAATTGAAGGGGGATTTTTGAAAATGGATTTCGAAATGCGGCCAAAAATTACATGTCTCATTTTACAATGTGCTTGGTACATATTTTTATATACCCTTTTATAAGCACTCATCTCTAACACCATGGATATTCTCAAAATCTCAATGTTCTCCTTAGTCTTGGTACATCGTACTTGGTACTTGATACAAATAACATGTTGACTTTCCTTTTCCGAAATCCTCCTTCCGAAATCCGACTTTTTTTGTCTTATGCCTTGCCTCTTGGGTCTAACCGCTTTTCAATATAAGGTTTGAATATTCAAAAGATTTTTCTTTACCACAATAGAAACAGAGGGCACATAGTTGGCTAAGTATTGCATGTTTTTTAAAATTATTATGGTCAGGTCTTGACTTTCCTTTTCCGAAATCTGACTTTTTTTGTCTGTTAGACTAATATCTAGTATCTATGTCTCTCGCCTCTAGTATCTAATCTCTCGCCTCTACTATACCATTACCAAAATATTCCCAGCCACATCCTTGGACATAAATATGGTCTTTTTGTTATCGACCAGGATCTCTACGGAACCATCAAAATCCACTTTGTCCAGAATCTTGATCCGGGCACCGATGTAGGCCCCAACCTTGTCCAAATACCTGAGGAAAGCGGCACTGCTATCCTTGACGGCGACTATCTGACCCGTTTCATTAAGGCCAAGTTCAGCCAAGGGCAACCGCGGTCTTGCCCTGACATCTCCATATTCGTCCGGGATAGGATCTCCATGGGGATCGAATTTTGGAAAACCCAAATATTCATCTAATCGCTGTATCAGAATTCGGGATTGGATATGCTCCAGTTCATCGGCTACCTCATGCACTTCATCCCAGGAGAACTTCAATTTTTCCACCAAAAATACCTCCCAAAGCCTGTGTTTTCTGATCGTCTGTAAGGCGATTTTCTTTCCCTCTTCTGTGATATGTACACCGTAATATTTCCTGTATTCAATCACCTGTTTCTCCCCAAGCTTCCGGAGCATGTCGGAAACGGAAGCAGGCTTGGTTTTGGTTTCAGCAGAAATATCATTCGTGGACACACCTTTTTGGCCACCTTCCGAAAGATGGTAAATGGCTTTCAGGTAATTCTCTTCAGCGTAAGTCAGGGTAGTCATGGTTGGTTTGTTTAATAAAGGACAAAGATAGTAATTTAGATCACGCTAAAAAATAATTTAACCTAAGCTAAAACAGCTGTGGATAACCCTTTTTCAATTGTTATCAATGTTTTAGTATAGCCTAAAAAATAAAATAGGGTTGTCTAAATATTGATTTAAGACATTGAAAACCAATAAGTAATACTTATGAATAAGAATGGTAAAGGCTGATGAGTTATAATTTTTTAGAGTTTCCAAAAGTGTAAAATGGGTTTCCTGAATGGGGTAGAAGTGGATAACTTTTTTAAGCCATGTGGATTAAAAAATCAATAGAGACCTTGATCTAAAAATGAAAATCTACTGAGATGGCTGATTTATAAAAGGGAATCTAGAAGAATGATTTGAAATAAAGGCTTAAACAATGAGGACCTTCAGGGATTCAATAGAAAAAAATAGGATTGAATATTTATAGGAATTTAGTCCCTAATATCTTTTTGATCTTGACTTGAGGTATTAGACATTTGGGCAATCAACTGCAGGAATTTACCCTGATCACCATTCCATAAAACCTCCTCTCCAGGGGGCTGTATAAAATAGGTTTGGCTCATTGCTTTTTCCAGGTTTTCCTGAGCATTGGCCAGGTCCTTAAAATCTACTGCAGTTCCAGCAGGATATTTTTCCATGATACCTGTCCAAAATGGATTTGGAGAAAACAATGCAGGCTTTCCCATTGCCATACATTCGAAAAATTTACTTGGTATTTTATTGACGATACTTGGAACTTGCCAGTAGGGCATCAACACAATATCACTGGTTTTGTATGCTTCCAAAATATCCTGATAATCGACAGGAATATCTGAAACCTGCATGCTGATTGCCTCATGGCCGGCTACCTCTTTTTCCAATTGTAAACGGTATTCAGCCAAGGTTACATGTCCTATAATATTCAAGGAATAGGAGGGGTATGCCGGCAAAATATTTTTAAACCATTTCACTGCTTCCAGGATTCCGTAAGCAGGAGTGATGGTACCGGAAATTAAAAAATGCATGTCTTGATTTTCCTTGAATTTTATTGGATCATGAACCTTGATTTTTCCAAAAAATTTATTTTCCAAAACAGAAAAGGGCCTTAAATGCTTTAATTCGGTAATATAACAGTGTTCAGAAAATATATAGTGATCAACAAATCTTTTTGTTCCTTTTTCTATGGCATTTACGATGATGACTGCTGTTTTCTTTTTCCAGCCTTTTAGGCTTTGGTTATATTTCAGGTTGAATATGTAATTTTCCTGGACATCATAGATGATTTTTCCTCCGAAAATCAGCTTAGCTAGGATTGCAGAAGGCAGCAATTCCCAAGTTGAAATGATCATGATTTGGGGCCTGGTATTTTTTAATATTCGAAGGAATCTAAAGCTCGCCAACAGTCTTGAGAATGCTTTCCTGTTATTTGAAAAAATTGAGTTGAATTTTATATTTTTCTCTGAGGCTTCATTTTTTGATGAAAATCCTATGATGTTTATCTGGTATTTATTTGTTTCACGCAGTGATTGTCCAAACCTGTAATATGCCCTAGGGTCTTTTAATGGTTTAAGCACCGAAGCTATTATAATTTTGATTTGTGACATTTTAGGGAAAACTTAATCTCTTAGACCAAAAATATGGAAATATTAAAATCTATTATTGAAAACGCCTGGGAAAACAGGGAATTGCTAAAAGAAAAGGATGTTGAGATTGCGATCAAAACGGTGATCAGTGATTTGGATACCGGAAAACTCAGGGTTGCGGAACCTCTGGAAGACGGCAGCTGGCAGGTGAATGACTGGATCAAAAAGGCTGTGATTCTTTATTTCCCTATACAAAAGATGCATACCATTGAGGTTGGTCCTTTTGAGTTTCATGATAAGATGGCTTTGAAAACCAATTATGCCAAACAGGGTGTAAGGGTAGTGCCTCATGCTGTAGCCCGTTATGGAGCTTATTTGGCAAGTGGTGTTGTGATGATGCCTTCTTATGTAAATATCGGTGCTTATGTAGATAGTGGCACGATGGTTGATACATGGGCTACAGTCGGATCTTGTGCCCAAATTGGCAAAAACGTCCATCTCAGTGGCGGTGTAGGTATTGGAGGGGTCTTGGAACCTGTTCAGGCTGCGCCGGTGATCATTGAGGATGGGGCTTTTATTGGTTCAAGAGCGATCATTGTTGAAGGAGTAAGGGTAGGAAAAGAAGCGGTTATAGGTGCAGGGGTTACCTTAACAGGAAGCTCAAAAATTATTGACGTAACTGGTTCTGAACCTAAAGAATATAAAGGTTATGTGCCACCAAGATCTGTGGTGATTCCTGGTTCTTTGACCAAAAAATTCCCGGCAGGAGAGTTTCAGGTGCCTTGCGCTTTGATTATCGGTCAAAGAAAGGCTTCTACTGATCTCAAAACCTCCCTCAACGATGCATTAAGAGAAAATAATGTAGCCGTTTAAAATAGATTAAATTTAATAATGAGAGTATTTCAATGGGTTTTTGCCTCCCTTATAGGCATTATGTTCTTAGTTTCTTGTTCTGGTGGTGAGTCGAATAAAGGTGATAGCTATTATACCCAAGGTGATTATGAAAATGCCATTGTGGCTTATGATACTTACCTGTCGACCAAGCCTAAAGATTTTAAAGCTTTGTACAATAGAGGTAGAGCTTATGAAGAGTTAGGGGAATATGAAAAAGCAGAGCAGGATTTTCTATTGGCTTTGGAGCAGGATAGGAAAAACACGCAGATTTTGCTGAGTCTTTCCAATGTCTATCAAAAGCAGAAGAAGCACAACAATGCCTTGTTGTATGCCGAGTATGCTGTGGAAGTTCCTGGAGCACCGGCAATGGCTTATTTTATGAAAGCAAGGGCTTTGCATCAAATAGGGAATACGGATGAGGCGTATAAAGAATACAGCACTGCGATCAAAATGGACAAAGATTTTGGTATGGCCTATTATTACAGAGGCATGCTGAAGATTGCAACAGACAATAAAAGATCCGGTTGTGAAGACCTAAGAGCAGCAGTGAAACTGAATTACGAAGAAGCACAAGAGGCTTTGAATAAGTACTGTAATTAATCAAGAATAAAAAAAAACCGGGCTCCTCTGAGAGAGTCCGGTTTTTTTTATGGATTTACTATTCAAGGCATGCTAGTGAAGTACTATTCCCAGCCAAACCTCATACTGTTATTTTTTAGACACGAAAAAATTATAACCTGATCAATTTTTTCATGAACCGATTGATTCTTTGAGCATTGATTTCTTGGAAACATAATCTTTGGGCAGGTGTTTCAAAAGGTCTTTTTTAAACTTATGGTAATCTACCGTAATGGTATGTCTTGGTGTATCTATTTGCTTATAATGAGGATTTTTCACTTCCAATTCACAAAGTTCTACAATATTTGAAGGCCGTTCCCATTTCTCGGCCAATTCCCTGGCCATAATTTTTGACTGAAGTTCAGCGCCTGGCCATATACAGCCTAATGGCTGAAACATGCCTATAAAATACAGGTTGCGGTAGGTTGGGTGAAACATTTTCAAGTATAAAGGAACTGGACCTGAACTATAGTCAATAAAGTTTTCATCAAAAAAAGGGTGGGAGAGATAGTATCCTGTACAGGCAATGATCACATCATAATTTTCCTCTTTTCCATCTTCAAAGATTACTTTTTTTCCCTCCAATTTTTTGATATCCATTCTGGGTTTGACCTTTCCATGTCGGATTTTGTACAGCAACTCATCATTGATGGTGGGGTGGGTTTCTCCAAATTTAGTTTCAACTTTGCGAAGTCCATAGAGCTTATTGTCTCCGACCATGATTTTCAAAAGGATATCGAAAAAGAAACTTCTGATTTTCAAGGGTATCCAGGAACTTCTTTCTCCGATTTTATCAGAGGGTTTTCCAAAGAAAAATTTTGGAATAATCCGGTAACCTCTTCTCCAGGATATGGCAGTCATTTTACTTACCCTGCTGGTTTCCACTGCCACATCACAGGCAGAATTGCCTCCACCGATTACCAAAACCCTTTTATCTTTAAAAGGCTCAGCTTTCTTGAAATGATGGGAATGGATAAATTCCCCCGTAAATTCCCCTGGATAACTTGGCCATCGGGGGTTCCAATGGTGTCCATTGCTAACTACCAGATCAGTGAATTTCTCAGTGGAACGAATGCCCTCCTTTTCTGTAGTAATCAGCCACTCCTGATCATTTATCCGTTCACAATGTATAACCATGGTATTGAAGCGGATATGCTCATAAAGGCCAAATTTTCTGGCATAAGCCTGAAAGTATCTTCGCAGTTCATCATGGGAGGGGTAATCAGCAGTCTCAGGATCAAAATCATCAAAAGTAAAATCCTCATATTGAGATAGGGTTTTGGAGCTGATGATATGGGTGGTCTCGAAAACACTGGAATGGGATTCATCTTCAGAATAAATCCAGTTACCGCCCACTTCATGGTTTCGATCAAAGGCAATGGCTTCCAAACCTTGGTCCAGGAGATTTTTCAGCGCGGTGATCCCGGAAGGACCAGCACCGATGACGGCTATTTTTTTAGACATATTTCTCTTTGATTTGAGCTGACATGATTTTGGTTCCCACAGATGCAGGGGCTTCAATTTTTATGAGGTTTTCAATAAAACCTGTCTCAGGAAGTTTGATATCTATGATATACTTGGGAATTCCCTTTTTCGCATACTGGATCAGACCAGCGGCAGGGTAGACCAACATGGAGGTGCCGATTACTGCAAAAATATCCGCCTCATGGGCAACTTCAATAGCCGCATCCATCATGGGAACCATCTCTCCAAACCATACAATGTAAGGACGCAGCTGACTGCCTTTTTCGCATTTATCGCCTAATTTTAATTCCCAACCTTTCATCTCATACACCAAAGAAGGATCTAAAGTGCTTTGTGATTTGAACAGTTCTCCATGAAGATGGATAATTTTGGATGATCCTGCTTTTCCGTGCAGATTGTCTACGTTCTGGGTTACTATGGTGACATCAAAAAATTCTTCCAATCTGGCAAGTTCCTGATGCGCCTCATTAGGCTGACAGGTCAAAGCTTGCTTTCTCCTTTGGTTGTAAAAATCCAGGACAAGTTCGCGGTTTTTGCGCCAACCTTCAGGAGAAGCGACTTCCATGACGTCATGCCCTTCCCAGAGACCTCCGGCATCCCGAAAGGTACTGATTCCACTTTCAGCGGATATTCCTGCCCCTGTTAATACAACCAATTTTTTCATTTTGATTTTTGCCTTAATCTAGCAGGAATACAAGCAATATTCAAATAAAAAAGCGGACCTTTTTGTATCCGCTCTGAATGTTAAGCTTTCTTTTTTGTAAATCTTCCTGTCTTCTTTACTGGTTGATTTTCAATAATTTCAATTGTTTCAGCGTAAGTAAGACTTTCAGCTTCTTTATCCTTTGGAATCTTGAAATTATTTTTTCCAAATTTGATATAGGGACCCCATCTTCCATTGAGAATCTGGATTTCAGGATTTTCCTCAAAGGTCTTAATGTGCTTTTTCTCATTGGCATCCCTTTTCTCAAGAATCAATTGTATGGCTTCTTCTTCAGTAATGCTCAATGGATCCATTTCTTTTTTCAAAGAGACAAATTTACTGTCATGTCTGATGTACGGACCAAATTTACCAACAGCTGCCACCATCTTTTTATCTTCAAACATGCCCACATCTCTTGGCAATTTGAACAGTTCCAAAGCCTCTTCCAAGGTGATGTTTTCGATAAACTGCCCCTTTTTCATGCTGGCAAACTGTTTTTCTTCATCCTCTTGCTCGCCAATCTGTACCAAAGGTCCAAACCTTCCCAACCTGGCGATAACGGGCTTACCTGTTTTTGGGTCTTTGCCCAATTCCCTGGAACTACTGATATCAGCACGGGCCACATTGGCAGTTTCTTCTACTCGGGTATGGAATTTGCCATAGAAGTTTTCAATCATATCCTGCCAGTCCTGACCACCATGGGCAATGTCATCAAATTCCTTTTCTACCTTAGCAGTAAAGGAAAAATCAATCACATTGGGGAAATGCTCTACCAAGAAATCATTGACCACCATGGCTATATTGGTAGGAAAGAGCTTGTTTTTATCTGCCCCTGTGATTTCAGTTTTTTCTGATTTGGTCAATTTGCCATTGGAAACTTTCATTTCCACATATTTCCTTTCTGTACCTTCTCTGGATTCTTTAACCACATAATCCCTTTTTTGGATGGTGGAAATAGTTGGCGCATAGGTAGATGGACGACCGATACCCATTTCTTCCAGCTTCTTCACCAAGGAGGCTTCAGTATATCTTGGAGCAGGCCTGCTGAAGGTTTCCCTTCCTTTCATTTCTATTAAATCCAGAAGTTGACCTACGTTCAATGGAGGCAGAAGTCCTTTATTGCCATTTTCCTCATCTTCTGGTTCGTCATCGGTACTCTCCAAGTAGACTTTGAGGAAACCTTCAAATTTGATGACTTCACCGCTTGCGGTTAATTTTTCAGGGGTGGTAGAAATCCCAATGGTTGCCACCGTTTTTTCCAGTTTGGCATCTGACATTTGGGAGGCGATGGCCCTTTTCCAGATCAGATCGTATAGTCTTTGTTCATTTCTATCACCTGTGACCTCATGTTTGGAAAAATCAGTAGGTCTGATGGCTTCGTGGGCTTCCTGTGCTCCTTCGGATTTGGTGGTGTATTTCCTTGACTGATGGAATTCAGCGCCATATGCAGATTTGATCTCATTTTCGGCTGCCTGCATGGCATCCTGGGATAGATTGACACTGTCAGTCCTCATGTAGGTGATTTTACCCGCTTCATAGAGCTTTTGGGCTACGGACATGGTCTGCGCAACAGAGAAATACAATTTTCTACTGGCTTCCTGTTGTAAGGTAGAGGTCGTAAATGGTGGTGCAGGAGACTTTTTCCCGGGTTTAGTTTCCAGATTTTCGATCGTGAAAACCGCATCCAAACATTTCTTTAGAAAATTCTCAGCTTCTTCCTGGGTGTCAAATTTTTTGGGAAGTTCGGCACTTAATACCTTGCCTTTGACATCAAATTGGGCGGTAATCCTATAGGAAGATTTGGATTTGAATTTTTCAATTTCCCTTTCTCTTTCTACAATTAATCTTACTGCTACGGATTGTACCCTACCTGCGGATAGACCTGTTTTGATTTTTTTCCAAAGGATAGGTGATAATTCAAAACCAACTAATCTATCAAGAATCCTTCTGGCTTGCTGGGCATTGACCAGATCAATGTCTATGCTTCTAGGGTTTTGGATTGCCTTGGTGATGGCATTTTTGGTAATTTCTCTAAAAACGATTCTTTTTGTGTTGCTGTCATTGAGGTTCAGGACTTCTTTTAAGTGCCAAGAAATGGCTTCTCCTTCTCGGTCATCATCACTTGCCAGGTAAACAGTTTCAGCATCTTTGGCCAAACTCTTCAATTGCTTGATTACCTCTTTTTTATCAGGAGTGACTTCGTAGGTAGGCTTAAACCTGTTTTGGATATCAATTGCTTTATCTCCTTTTGGAAGATCACGCACGTGGCCATAGCTGGAAGCAACCTTAAAATCTTTACCCAAATATCCCTCGATAGTTTTCGCTTTGGCAGGCGACTCCACGATGACTAAATTCTTTGACATATTAAACCGTTTTTTAAAGAATGGCTCGCAAATGCAATCCGTATAAAAGCCTAAAAATAGAGGGCTTAAAATTCCAATCCAAATTTAAATTGTTTTCATCTAATCTACTTGAAGATAATTCCGTATATATTTTGTGCCAGTTGATTTTATCCTTCATGAAAAACCCTAAAATATTTTATCTCATGAGACATGGTGAAGCCGATGCAGGATTTGGTATGTCAGGAGATGCTGTTAGACCACTGACAACCAACGGTAAAAGCCATGTTTTTAGAGTAGCCCAAGTTTTGAAAAAAGATGTTGTTCAGTTTGACAGAATTCTTTGTAGCCCAGCTGTAAGAACCAGGCAAACTACAAGTATTTTGACTTCAGAGTTACCTGCAAAAAATATCCAATATGAGGAAAAAATCTATGAAGCTGATCCGGATACCTTGTTCAGATTGATCAATCAGGTTGAAAATGAAGTGAATCACCTTGCTATGGTCGGGCATAATCCTGGTATTTCCGGATTGTTGACTTACCTGACGGGAGACAGATATATCTCTTTGCAACCGGGCATGTTGGCGATTATTGAAATCCAAGTAGATGAATGGAAAGAAGTGGGGAGAAATACAGGGATATTGAAGGAAATATTGCAATAGAATTTTTTTGTCAATCACCTTTTGATTTTATTTGCTTAGGTTTGGTTACCCTCTAGAAAACCATAAATCGAAGCGCAGCGAATCACTATTCAGTAATTTAGATTATTAACCAAAAAACAATATGTCATTAAAGCATAGAATTATAGAACAGTTTGATCCTAATGGGGTAAGTACTTATGAAGGTATTTTTGGATTGCCTTTTAACGAAGAAACTGCTGACCTGATTATCATCCCGGTGCCTTGGGAAGTTACGGTTTCTTACTCACCAGGAACTGCCGATGGTCCTGATGCGGTATTAAATGCTTCTTATCAGGTGGATTTGTTCCAAAGCGATATACATGACGCCTGGAAAATGGGCATACATATGTTGCCTGTTTCCAATGAAATCCATAACCTTAGCAGTAGTCATAGAATCTTGGCAAGGAATTATATCCAATGGCTTGAAGCAGGGTCGCCTGAAGAGGATTTGGAGAGGTTTGCAGCTGTACCGGATATCATCAATAAGGCATCTTTAGAAATGGTAGACTGGGTTTATGCCCAAGCAAAAAAATACAGGGAAATGGGCAAACAGGTAGCCCTTCTTGGCGGTGACCACAGTACGCCGTTGGGTTTGATCAAAGCTTTGACAGAGGAGTATGATAGCTTTGGTGTTTTACAGATCGATGCCCACGCTGACCTGAGAAAAGCCTACGAAAATTTTGAGTACTCTCATGCTTCGATTGCTTACAATGCACTGAAATTTCCACAGATCAGTAAATTGGTTCAAGTGGGCATCCGCGATTATTGCCAGGAAGAAGCCATTATGGCTAAAGAAAATAACCGAATCCATACATTCTATGATAAAGACATCAAAGAAGATATGTTTGAAGGAAAGGCCTGGAAAATTATCTGTGATGATATCGTGGAACAATTGCCGTCAGAGGTTTACATCACCATTGATATTGATGGATTGGATCCGAAGTTATGTCCACATACCGGTACTCCTGTGGCTGGTGGATTTGAAATGGAGCAGGTGCTATACCTCATGAAACAGGTGGTCAAAGCCGGAAAAAGGATAATTGGGTTTGATTTGGTGGAAGTCGCACCAGGACCTCATGGAGATGAGTGGGATGGAAATGTAGGGGCAAGGGTACTTTACAGAATGGCTAACCTATTTGGTGTTTCTCAAGGGAAATTAAATCTCAAATAAAAAGATAAAGGCCAGTTGATAAGCTGGCCTTTATCTTTTCTCTTTAATTGAATTTTTTAATCTTTGGTATAGATAACAATAACGCCATTCAGCCCTTTTTCTCCATGAGAAGCTGCGAGTTCATTCGCTTTTTCTCCTTTGAGCACTTCCATGCTTTTAATTTTCTTAGGATCAATTTCTTTGTCAAGATTGATACCGGGTCTTGCTTCCCCATTGATGATAAATAAGGGTTGTTCTTTGGTTTGGGTCTTAATGTTGACGCCATCCTGCATGTTTAGGTACCCATTTAACTCATTGACTTTAAAATTATTTTGGCTGTTGGCAGTACTTTGGTAATAAGTTACCCCAATTTCATGTGGTTCTTTTGATCTTACAGAGGCATTTTTGTTGGCTAGCATAAAGTTAATGGGCAAGACAACTTTATATTTTTCCTGCTTGCCATCCACAAGCCACTTCTCTTTATTCTGATCAAGTACACGGAGTACTTCCTCATCAAATGATTTGTCAGAGCTATTGATGATGCTTATGGATTGGAAAAGACCATCTTTATTAAGTGTCAACTCCGCTCTTACTACACCACTGATTTCTGATTCCCTAGCAGCTAGGGGATATTTGATATTTCTTCTTACATAAATGTTAAAGGCTTCTGAAGGCTGGATTCCTGTTTCCGAATAAGAGGGGCTATCCAAGGTTGCTACTCCGTTTAATGAAGTATGGGGCTCCGGTAATTTAAACCTTATCGGTAACCTCATGCGTACGTTTACATCTTTTCCGCTTTGTTTTCCTGGTATCCAAGCGGGACTTTCTGAAATGACCCTTAGGGCTTCCTGGTCCAGGCCTCCTCCAATGCCCCTTAGTATCTCTGGGTTTTCAACTTTACCTTCTTTGGTTACCACAAAAACCACATAGACAGTACCTTCAATTCCCTTTTCTTTTGCAAAATCAGTGTATTTCAAGTTTGTTTTCAGGTAATTTTTCAGAGCTTCCATACCTCCCTCGAATTCAGGAGCATCCTCTACTACATCAAAAACCTCATCTTGTCCATAAACAATGTTTTGATGAACAGGTTCATTGCCTTTTGGATTAAAAAAGGTAGAGGCCGCATTTGCAGTGACGTTGTTTTCAGGAGAGAAAGCAAAAGTAACTGTTTGGAGCATCTTAACCGGCTTCCCGTCTATTTGTGCTGTTTTCCAACCTTGATAGGCAGGCTTGCTGATTTCTTTCAGGATCAGGTCATCCAGTCCACCTCCAAAACTTGTTTTGATGACAGGCTTTTCGATATTACCTACCTGATTGATGACAAATTCCACTTCCAATCTGCCACCGATTCCAAGCGCCAATTCTTTTTTGGGTATTTCCAGATTTCGAATTAACTCCAAACTCCAATCCGAAAGACCTTGCCGAGGCTCTGCTTTTCTATCTACTTGATCTTCCCTATATGTTTCGGGGTACTCTTTTCTGATTTGCGAAGTGTTCCGAAGGGATTGAATCAGGCTTCTGACCTTGATATAATCTTCATCAGTATTGATTTGACTGAATTCATATTGCAGTTCCCCGATTTGAGCCTTAAGTAAATCACCTTCAAGAGGATGGATATACTCATAATGCAAAGGACTTTTGATCTTTTTGACTTTCATGTGGATATCCAATGAGTCCTGTGAGGCCAAAAGTAGGTTACGGATATTTTCTATATTGTCCGTGAGGCTCAGTGGAATAAGTTTGTTCCCGGAATTGGTTTTCATGGAAACCAGGGCCATCAATGCCAGAGAAAGAGGAAATACCATCAAGGTTTTCACCCAATTTGTTTTTGCTGATTTTTTCATCATCATGATTCGTTTGAGGGTTGTCGATCTTATGAAATAATTACCGATAGGAAGATCTATTCCCTTAAAAGCCATTTTGACGATCAGTTTTGGATATATTTCTTTATGTGAAGTTTCTTTTAATACATTTTCATCTGCGAGGTATTCATGGACATCTACAAGCGCATTTCTCAATAGGTGAATGGCTGGATTATACCAGAAAATCACACTCAAAACCTGATAGAAAAGTACATCATACGAGTGTCTTTGCCTGATATGGACAATCTCATGCTGGATGATCTGTTCTTTTTCTTTAGGAAGCAGTTCTTGTGTATCATCCCAAAACAACTTGTTAAAGAAAGAAAAAACAGGTGTAAGACCGAAAGTCGGAATCAGGAAATAATTGTCCTTAAGGTTAAAGGAGGTTTGGTACCATCCTTTTTCCCATATCAATCTTAATTGGATAAAATTCCAAAATAACCGAAAAGAAAGAAATATGATTACTGCAAAATAGGAAAGGATGAAGTAATCCTTGAATTCCCACAAAATAGGTAGCTTGGTACTTTCAACGGTGACCTCAGGAAGGCCAAAAGTCGCTGCAATTTCATCGGGCGCTTCCTGAATGGACAGCGCCCGGTAAAACTGCGTTTGTTCTAATGAGATATCAGGCTTATCAAATCCTACCGGTATGCTGATCAAAGGGAAAATTAACGCCAGAATTGGCGCAATCAACAAGAATAACCTGGTGACATGGAAAATTTTCTCATTTCTAAGGAATATCCAATATATCCCGTAGAAAATCAGCATACAAAAGGTGCTTTGCCAGATATAATCAATTAAAACAGCCATAGGCTATTTTTTGATATCATCTTTTACCTCACTCATGATCTTATCAAGCTCTTTTAAGTCCAAGTTTTTATCCTTGGCGAAGAAAGAAGCCAATTTCGAGAATGAGCCACTAAAATAGCCTGAAAGAAGATTTTTGATGGAAAAGCTTCTGTACTCATCCTTGGAAACAATCGGGAAGTATTCATGTGACTTGCCATAAGCTTTGTGACTTACGAATCCCTTTCTTTCCAAAATACGCACAATGGTGGATACGGTGTTATAAGCCGGTTTAGGCTCAGACATTTTTTCCAAGATATCTTTGACGAAACCTTTCTCGATATCCCATAGGATCTGCATGATTTGCTCTTCTGCTCTTGTTAATTCTCTCATAATTGTGTTTAAGTTTGTTTACACATCCAAATTAGCTGTTTAGTTTGTTTTTTCCTAACATGAGAAATAAATCTTTCTATCGGTAACGGTAAAATTAGTAAAAATTTATTAGTTAACAAATTAATGCATTAGTAATTTTAAGGATTATTCAAAAATGTATGTTTCAAGAGGTTATAATTTGCGATAATTTTAAAAAAACATCAAATCAGGATATGGTGTGAAAAAATGAGTCTTAAGGAAAAAAATCCATCAAAAAAACAAAAAAAGCTGCCATCCAGAGAAAACAGCTTCTTTATTCAACAAATATTTTTTGTTTAACTTGTTCTTAACTTGATGATGCCTGTAGCATGCAATAATTTCACGATAGGATAGGTGGGATCAAATTCATACCATTTAACGGCAAAGTTAGGCCTGTTTGGTAGTTTGTGGTGATTGTTCTGGAACAATTCCCCTAGCATCAAAACGTCTAACAACAAGCTGTTTTTGGATTTGTCATTGTTGTCAAAGTTGGCATAGCCATATTTATGTCCACTCCAGTTAACAATTGCCCCATGAACGGGTCCCATCAGGAAATGAATCGGAAGTAAGAAATACATCCACCAGTGAGTACCGGCTAATTCAAATACCGAAATGCTGAGTACATAGATCAACACATATACAATACCCCAGCCCAAACGAATGGACATGGAATCCGCAAAGCGGTCAAATCTGTTCCAATCTGGCACATCTTTGGAAAACCTTTCTTCTGGCTTCAATTTGAAGGTAAAGTAATCATTGTAAATGTTTTTGGTTTTCCACATCATCGTAAAGAGATTTTCTGTATGATGGGGACTATGAGGGTCTTTAGGGGTGTCACTGTAGGCATGATGCATTCTGTGAAGAATTGCATAGGCTCTTGGGGATAAATAAGAACTTCCCTGCCAGATCCAGGTAAAGATGTAGAAAAATCTTTCCCAGAATTTATTCATATAGAACATTTGATGAGCTGCATATCTGTGAAGGAAGAAACTTTGGCAAAACAAAGAGAAATACCAATGCAGCAGAAAGAAGATAATTAAGATCACTCGGTAAATAAATTTGATGTTAAGACACAAAGATAAAGCCTTAAATCATAATTTTTAAATTACTCATGTAAAATTGACCTTGATTTTTGACCAAAATCATGAATTGAAATAATGAAACTATTCCGTTATATTTGAATAAGGACCTATAGAGCAAATTAATATGAGTAAAGACAATCAGGCAATGAATATTCTGATACAACTTCTGTTGGGAGGAATAGCCGTTTTCATCACCCAATATCTCCTTCCCGGAGTACATGTAGAAAGTTTTTGGACCGGAGTGGTGGTTGCTGCTTTGATAGCTTTGTTAAACTTGACCATAAAGCCAATTTTGATTGTGCTGACCATTCCCATTACCATCATTACGCTTGGTCTGTTTCTATTGGCCATCAATGCCATTTTAATCCTTTTGGCCGCACAAATTATTCCAGGCTTTACAGTGGATGGTTTTTGGTGGGCATTGTTATTTGGCCTGATTTTGGGCTTGGTCAATTCCTTGCTTGGTGTTTCCTTTGGGAGATAATTACACTGTCTTTCATGTCAATTGGTAGAAGTGGTAGGCAGGCTTTTATCTTTTACTCTTGTATAGGCCATTAGGGTTTGATCCGGATTGATAAAATAATGTTTCTCTTCGGATTTCGGGATATCAACAATTAAAATATAAATTTCGGTTTCTGATTTGGGATCATCAAGACCATTGGTTTCATATACGGTATTGGACATCTGAATGGGAGGGGAGCAATATTCTTTATTGGCTTTTTCGAGCATGAATATTTCTTCCTCCGGATCTATGCCTGTTAATTTTTTCTTATCTGAAATCCCAACGGCAATTTTTCCACCTTTTGTATTGGCAAATGCAATCAATGTTTTGGCAATTCTTGAAGATTTGTTGATACCTTGTTTAAAATCCAAAGTTTCATTTTCAGAAAGTTTTAGTAATTCTTTTAAATATTCATCATCATTTTTTATTTCCATCATTTTTTTTTAAGTTAATTGCTTATAAATTAATTACTTAAAGTTGAACAACTGACCGGATAGTAAATTTCAGCTTTTAAATTAACTGATTGTGTTGTATGTTGTCTTTGTAAACCCTAAACTTTTCTTATGAACATCTTAAATGAAGGTTTTAAACCAGAAACCATAGAGGCCTTAAAGAGTGAACTTTCTGCTTCCAAGCAACTATACAAGATAGTTCCTGGAGAAGAAAATTCAGATGAATTTGTCAATTTCTACTTTATTGGGATGTATGAAGGTAGGGAAGTAATATATGATGCTGCATTGTATACCCTAAGGCTGCATCATTCGTCTGAATTGTACGAAATTGCAGAACATGAAGCAGCCAAAAAGTTCCCCAATTTCAAAGGTATCCATTATGAAGAAGATGAGAATGGCAACTTGAAACCATTAAGCAGCGAAGAAGAGGAGATCGGTTGGTTCATAACAGAGATTATCATGGATATGGAAGAAGATGAAACCGTAAAAGTGCAGGAGTTTGTTGATATTGACACCAACCATGATTTTGGTATTGGGTTAGATGCTGCACTGAATGTGGAATATATAGATGACAAAGTTATCAGTAAGTTTGTCAAAGCATTCAACGATGATACTCTTAAACTCGACGATACGTTATACAGTTTTCAGTCTGAAGAAGAGGATGTGGATGATGAATAAAGTCATCAATAGCCGACTAACAAAAACACATTTCGCTTGTTAAATCAACAAGCGTTTTTTTATGACATGTTGAAAATTGCCTGGTCACCTAAGTATTGCCATCCTCTTCCAAAAGGACACAGATTTCCAATGGAAAAGTACAACCTTTTACCAGAACAGCTTCTTTATGAAGGGACGGTAAAAGAAGCTAATTTTTTTAATCCAGAGGTTTTGGCCGATAAATGGATTTTAAATACCCATGAACCGACTTATTTTAGCAAACTTAAAACCCTTTCTCTGAGCAAGTCAGAGATCAGGAAAACAGGTTTTCCGTTAAGTGAGGAATTGGTTGAAAGAGAGATTCATATTATGCATGGCTCTGTTCAGGCGGCTATTTTTGCGCTGGAATTTGGAGTAGCGATGAATATTGCGGGAGGTACGCACCATGCTTTTACAGACAGGGGAGAAGGTTTTTGTCTTTTGAACGACATTGCGATCACAGCTAATTACCTGTTAGAAAATCAACTTTCAAAAAAGATTCTTGTCATTGACCTTGATGTGCATCAGGGTAATGGTACTGCTGAAATTTTTCAGCAGGAAAATAGAGTATTTACTTTCAGTATGCATGGTGCTGCCAATTATCCAATGCATAAAGAAAAGTCCGATCTTGACATTGGACTTCCTGATAAGATAGATGATCAACAGTATTTAAAATTGTTGGATCAGCATCTTAAGCCACTTATTGATGATGTACAACCGGATTTCATCATATATCAATCAGGTGTGGATGTCCTGGCTTCTGATAAATTAGGCAGGCTTGGATTAAGCATTCAAGGCTGTAAGGAAAGAGACAGGAAAGTTTTGGAAGCAGCTAAAAAAAATCAAATACCGGTGATGTGCTGTATGGGAGGTGGATATTCTGAGAAAATTTCCCAAATTATAGAAGCTCATGCGAATACTTATCGTTTGGCGCAGGATTTATTCTTTTAATCATGATCAAAATGAAAGCATTGAAAAGAAAGTGGTTAACCTATGCAGTAGCAGGGATTTTGTTGATGGGTTTTGGGTTGAGTCTGCTTGGAGAGTCCACAATCATGAAATTTAGCGGTAAAGGATTCCTGTCCTGGTTTGGCTTAGGTACACTGGCTTTGTCATTTATTTTTGCTGGTTTGTCAATTTTTGGACAAGCGGTTGTGTACAAATCCATTTTAGACCGAGAGAAAAAACAGTATTAACGGATTTTAACATTTCGAAGTTGCCTTAAGATTTGTGGTTTCGATACTTTGTTTATATTTGCGCCTAGTTGAAATTTAAGTCAAGACACGTGAAAAAATTAGCAAAAGTATTGGGTTTTTTAGGCATCGCTGCCATTACCTTTTCATCCTGTAACCAGCAAGGACAAAGTGGCGCCGCCGCTTCCGATGCTGAAAGTTCCAATGAATTAAGTATTACCGATCTTAAAATCGCTTATGTTCTTACTGATTCAGTGATTTCAAAGTTTGATTTCTATAAAGAGAAATCAGAAGAAATCACCGAAAAGGGCAGAAAATACGAATCTGAACTGAGCAACAGGGCGAGAGGTTTCGAACAGGAAGTGGCCAATTTTGAGCAGACCGCTTCTTCAATGACCATGAATCAGGCAAGAGCCAAGCAAGAGGACTTGATGAAGAAAGAGAGAAATCTGGTAACATATAGAGACAACCTGATGCAGGAGCTTTCTGCAGATGAATCCAAACTCTACAGTGATGTTTATGATATGATACAGGAATATCTTACTTCCTATGCTGAAGAAAAAGATTTGGAAATGATCCTTTCCTACACAAGAGGTGGAGCTGTTTGGTATTCTAAAAAATCATTGGATGTAACCGATGAGGTTGTGGAAGGGTTGAATAAAAAATACGCTGCTTCCAAAGTAGAAAAGAAATAAGAATCAATCACCTTTGATCTTCTAAAAAGCCCCGATAATCCGGGGCTTTTTTCATGTTGGATTAATTGGTACTTTTGCACCTTGACAACTAAAAGACTATATCCATGAAAATCACTGAATTTTTAAAACATAATTTTCGACACTTCAATGCAGCAGCTTTGATAGATGCCGCTGAAGGTTATAAAACGCACCTGGATAATAATGGCAAAATGATGGTAACCCTTGCCGGTGCCATGTCCACAGCAGAATTGGGCATTTCATTGGCTGAAATGATCCGTCAAGATAAAGTTCAGATCATTACCTGTACCGGAGCAAACCTGGAGGAAGACGTTTTTAACTTGGTTGCACATAATTATTATGAAAGAATTCCAAATTATAGGGACCTTTCACCAGAACAGGAACAAGATTTGCTAGAACGTCATATGAATAGGGTGACGGATACCTGCATTCCAGAAATGGAAGCCATGAGAAGGATCGAAAATGTTATCCTGGAAGAATGGATGAGAGCAGACCAAGCCGGTGAAAGCTTTTTCCCGCATGAGTTTTTCTACAAAATTCTTCTTTCAGGAAAATTGGATGCTTCTTTCCAAATTGATCCTAAAAATTCCTGGTTGTTGGAAGCGGCAAAGAAAAACCTGCCAATCATCGTTCCGGGATGGGAAGACTCAACTTTGGGCAACATGTATGCAGGTCACGTGATCGCAGGTGATATCAAAAATGTGCATACCGTAAAAAGTGGTATCCAATATATGATGTTCCTAGCAGATTGGTATACCAAAAACGCCACTGAAGATAGTACAGTTGGTTTCTTCCAGATTGGAGGAGGTATAGCCGGTGATTTCCCTATTTGCGTGGTACCGATGTTGCATCAGGACCTTCAAAGGGATAATGTGCCTTTATGGGGTTATTTCTGTCAGATTTCTGACTCTACGACCTCTTATGGGTCTTATTCCGGAGCAGTTCCAAATGAAAAGATTACATGGGGTAAATTAGGTATCAAAACACCTAAATACATCATCGAATCTGATGCAACTATTGTAGCACCTTTGGTATTTGCAATAGTCTTGGATCAATAATAAAAATGCATCTAGAAAAAATATTTCCAAAATTGAAAGCAAGCAGTCCCTTACTGCTTGCTTTTTGTGTTTATTTCTCTGTATCTGCTCAGGAAAATGAGTCGATTAAAAACTTGAATTCACCCTATGATGAGCAGCACGCTGTGCTTTCGCCTTCCGGGGAATTATTTTTTAGTATTGGGTACCATCCTGAAAACACTGGTGGACCTGCTGATTTTGGAGATATTTATATGAGTGCCAAGGATTCCAAAGGAAATTGGTCAAAAGCAACAAGAGTTCCCGGTCTTTCAACCGCCGGTAATGATGTTGTGGTTGGTTTTCCAGATCCCGTTACAGTTTTTGTATACCATAGTGGAAGTGGCAAACCTCAGGGAATTCATCAATATGCAAAGTTTGGGAGTGACTGGAATTATGTCAGGCCTTTGCTGATGGGAAGTTTCAGAAATAATTCAAGTCATTTCAGCGCAAGGTTATCAGGAGATAGTATCATCATCATGTCCATGAACTCTTTCGGTTCTTTTGGAAATGAAGATATTTATATCAGTTTCAAACAGTCTGAGGGAATTTGGTCTTCTCCTGAGAACCTTGGGCCTACCATAAATACCTTTGCCCAGGAGCAGACTCCTTTTTTATCTAATGATCAGCAAACACTTTATTTTTCTACAAATGCCAATGCCAATGGAAAAGGAAAAAATATTTTCTATGCACAACGATTAAATGATTCTTGGAAGGATTGGACAAGTCCAAGACTTTTGGAAAATGTAAATTCCAGCGGATCCGATCTTGGCTATGCTCAGTTATTTCCTGAAGAAAACTTGGCCTTATTGACTTCAACAAAGAATTCAGATGGTTTCGCGGATTTTTTTCAGGTAAAATTTGAAGAAGCAGAGTCATTGATTATTGAGGAAGTGGCAGTGGTTGAAGAAGCAAAAGTTGAAATTGAAGAGAAGATCCAGGAAACCCAACTACAGGTTAATCTTGATTCTGTAACAAACAAAGCAGTGATAAACCCTCCGGTAATCAATCCTCCGGTAATCGTTCAGGATACAGTTATTAAGGAGATAGTGGTAGAGAATAAGGCCGTTGAATTGGTGAAAAGTGAAGCGGTACAAAAAGCCGTACCGGCAAATGTAGAGGAACCGATGGTGCAGCCCTTATTGGCCGAAGAAGACATCATAGCCATCAATGATGTTAAAGTACTGGAAGTTCAAACTCAAATTCCGGTTGGTTATCAATTGACATTGGCCAATGAAAAAGGTGTAACAAAGCAGGTGAGAGATGATGAATCTCTTCAGGATGCATTTAGGCAAGTCAGGTGGAGCAGTATTTTGGTATCTGCTCAAGGATATTTACCAACTTCTCTTACTGTCGCTGAGTGGAATAGTCTGGAAAATAATATCTTATATTTGGTTCCTGCCAAGTCTGGAGCTAGTCTCGTTTTAAATAATATTCAATTTGTCAGGGGAACGTCGGATTTTGAAGATGCTATTTCCATTCAGGTGCTCGATCAATTGGTTGCTTTTATGGAAAGCAATCCGGAAATCAAAATACGTCTGGAAGGCCACACTGACAATGCAGGTGATCCTGTTTTGAATAAAGAATTGTCCTTGAAAAGAGCTTCTAAAATAAGGGCTTATTTAACACTCAAAGGAATAAATTTTGAAAGAATCAGGATCTCGGGTTGGGGAGGAACAAGGCCTGTTGGGGACAATAATACTGAAGATGGAAGAGAACTGAACAGAAGGGTGGAAATGTATATAGAAAGATAAGTTTAGGGATATCCATTCAGTCTAAGCTTAAATTTAACCTGCCTAATTTTCGTTGAAATCCGGCAGGTTAATTTTTTTATGAAAGTCAGTTGGATCAAATTTTCACGCAAAAGTCACTTTTTCAGGTAAAGGCCCATCAATGGAAAGCTTCAATGCGGCCATTTTGGAGGCATTTTCAACACATTGCATCCAGTCTTTCCCATCTAACCAAGCTCCCAAAAAACCAGACCAATAGGCATCTCCGGCACCTGTAGCATCACCTTTTATTTTTACTTCTGTTGCAGGAATTTTCAGCTTTTCTCCATCCGAAGTCCATAATAAACTTCCTTCCTTTCCCAATGTGAAGCAAACCAAGCGTGCTCCCCAATCCAAAATTGTTTGTATGGCATCTTCATGGCTGATTTTCTTTATGAAAATCCTATCACAATCATCCTGGCTTAATTTCACAAATGGGGCCAAACTACAATATGATTGGATGACATGGAGTGCTTCAATGTGGTCCGGCCAAATACTTGGTGCATAATTGAGGTCTATGCTTAATTGAACATTATGTTCTAGAGCTCTCCTTGCCCCATCCATGATGGTTCTCTGTGCCGGCTGTTTACTCAAAGCAAAACATGTGGTATGGTAGAGTTTAGACTGATGAAGGACTTCATCGGAAATGTCTTCGGGAAAAATAAAATGGTCCGCTTCCCTGTAGGCTATAAAATCAGGAGTGCCGTGTGTTCTGGAAAGCAAAACCAATGAGGTGGGAAAATTCTCTCTCTCTTTAATTCCTGAGCTATTTAATCCCAACTTTTCCAATTCATGGATCAGGTATTGACCTATGCCATCTTTGCCCACACTTGCTATGAGATGTACATTTTTTCCCAATCGGGTCAGATTAGCACCCAAATTGGCAGGACTTCCACCTTGAAAACGTCTGAATGAGTGGGTTCTGAAAATCTCATCTCTCAATTCATGGCCTATGAGGTCCACAAGTAATTCTCCTATGACAATAATGTCTATGCTTTTCTTCATGTCAATCCAATAAATAAAATCCTTTACTCAGTGTGTTTTCTAATAAAAGTTGACCTGCAGCACTCCAGGTACATTGGGGGATCCCACAGGCCTTTCCGGTTATTCCATGGAAACATTCATTAAATTCCCATGAATTTTGACTGTTGAATGCAATGACTTTATCCAAAATTTCAGCAGCTTCAGCTTTACCCTTAAACAAGAACATCGCTATTCCCCAAAATCCATTAACCATTGGCCATATACCCCCATTGTGAAATTCATTCGGCTTATTTCTGAATTCAAACCTGAAATTCTGCTTCAATAATGCAAAATCCTGATCCTTTTCTTCAATGGTTGGATAGAACGCCGGTATGGCCCTTTCGAATTTTTCGAGAGTCCAATCCAGGTATTTTTCAGGATCCGGATGGGTATTGAAAATGGTCGCCAAAGAATTTCCCAAGGCATCAAAGTAATCTTGATAACCTGCAGGATGAAAAGAAGCCGGAAGGTAAGCTGTAGCCCCAGATTTTTTTAATAATGCTTTTTTGGCCTTTTGATGGATTCCAGATTCTCTCCAATCTTCATTTATATAGTAATTTTCATAAATAGCCAGTTTTACCGCATCAGATTTATTAATCCATTCCTGCCGCTCCAAGAGTTGCCCGGAAAGTCTTAAAGCGGCATATCTGAGTACCTGATCGTATAGCACATATCCATGGAGCACATATTCATCTGCCCAATCACCTGCTAGGGGAACATAAACCAAGTGCTTGCTATTATATTCCCAAGCATGGTAGAGTTCATGGATTTTTTCAATTTGACTTTCAAAGCTTTTCAGGAAATCTTTTTCACCGGTAAGTTTGACATAAAGACAGATACCTATGATCCACCATGCCCCAGTATCCGCTCGTCCTGCGAGCCCTCCATAGCTGATGGATTTTTCCGCCACATCCACATTTGAGGGCACAAGGCCTTGCGGGCTGATATGTCTTCCCAAAGTGCTAATGGTTTGGTGAAAAGTCTGTACAAGGTCAGCTTCTCTTGATGCCAGTGCGGCAAGACCTGTAATCATACCATCCCGTGTCCAAACCCTTTGGTAATTATCCTTTATAATTGCAGAGGCAAGAAATCCTTTCTCGTGGGATGCCTTCCGCAATAAGTTCAATGCTTGTTCATTTGCTATTTGTAAATCCATACAATGATGAAAGTCAAGATCAAAAGAAACACAGATAGAATACGGTAATTTTTATACCAAGGAAGCGCACTCAAACTGGCTGTTTCATCGGTATAGATCTTATTGTTCCAGGTGTATTCATTTATTTTTTCGGAAGAAGGAATGTCAGTAGACAAGCTGACCACAACATAGACCAATGTACATGCCAAAAACAGTAATGGGGCAGTATGCAAAAAATGCCACTGGGAAATACCAGCTTCCGGCATTGTCACCTTTAACATGATCAGGATAGCTGCTATAACAAAACCCGTTATCAAGCTGTAAAAGGCCCCATCTGCGTTTCCTCTTTTCCAAAACATGCCCCAAATAAAAACCACTACCACTGGAGGGGCGATTAGACCAACTACCATTTGAAGATATTTGAACAAGGAGTCGAACTTCTCAATTTGAGGGGTCCAGGCTGCTGCCAATAAGACCAAAATCACCGTCGCGAATTGCCCCACTTTCACTAACTGTTTGCTACTCAGACCCGGCCTGAGGTTTTTCACAAAATCCATTGTGATCAGGGTTGAGGCAGAATTCAAAGTGGCTGAAATACTCGAGGACATGGCCGCCAATAAGCCCGCCATCAAAAGACCTATCAAACCAGCCGGTAATAAGTTGAAGACCAGATGGGGAAATACTGTATCCGGGTTTTCCAATTCAGGATAAAGTACCCTGGCCATGGTTCCCGGAAACACCATAAAGAACAAAACTGGTAATTTTAATAGGCCGGCAAACAAAGCTCCCCATCTTCCATGGTTGAGGTCTTTTGCTGTCAGTACTCTTTGGACCATGAATTGATTATTTGCCCAGAAATAGAATCCTAACAAGGGGACTCCGAATATTAGTCCTGTCCAGGGCACAGATGGATCATCCATTGGCCTGATTAGGCTGATCATTTCAGGAGGAGTGGCGGCCTTGACATTTTCCCAACCACCTACCGCTTGATAGGTGACATAAGTGAGGATCAATGAACCTGCCAACAAGAGAATTGCCTGGATTACTTCAGTATGTACCACTGAAGATAATCCTCCAGGTATGGTATATGCAGCAGCTGCAAATGCCAAAATCATGATTATGACCGTCATGCTGATTTCTGGAAATACCAGTTTTAAAATCAAACTTCCTGCATAAAGTCCTGCAGCTGTTTCGATCATTACATTGCCTATTAAGGTGATGAAAGAGAAGTAATAGCGGCTTCTTCTGTCGTATCTTCTTTCTAAAAATTCAGGCATGGTAAATACACCTGATCGTAAATAAAACGGCAAAAAGAAAATACTGAAAAAGACCAGAATTACAGCAGCCATCCATTCGTAGTTATAAACCGAAATGCCGGTACTGTAGGCATCACCTGCCAAACCTATCAATGTTGTACTGGAGATGTTGGCAGCAAACAAAGAAATGCCCACAATTGGCCAGGTCATGCTTCTTCCTGCCAAAAAGTATTCTTCAGAACTCTGCCTTTTTGAATGATAAAGGCCATAAAAAATCATTCCTATCAGGTAGATTACCATGATGATCAGATCAAGGTTACTAATCAGGTCTTTATTCATGAGTTAGGTTAATTGGGATTCTTAGATACCATAAAATACCAAAGAACTAAAAGTAAAACTTTTCTGATATCTTAACCAAGCGTCAAAAAATTTCAAACGATTGCGCAATCCATTGCAAGCATGTTATTTAGAATAATTTTAATTTATTTTAAATCTTTTTCCTGTAATTTAGGAGTAGAAAGACTTAAGCCCAAGAGTAAACCAAAGCCATAAATATTCTTATGCCAGAAAAGAGGAAAATTACGCTGAAAGATATTGCAAGAGAATTGAACATATCTGTTTCAACGGCCTCACGGGCACTCAAGGAACATCCTGATATAGCCGATGAAACGATCCGCATCGTGAAAGCCTATGCCAAAGAGCATCACTATGTCCCGAATGTACTTGCGGTAAATTTTAGAAAAAACAGGACTTACAATATAGGTTTGATAGTGCCGGAATTGGTGCATCACTTTTTTTCAACCGTAATCTCAGGTGCGATAGATACAGCAAAGAAGCATGGTTATAATGTTTTAGTCAGTCAGTCCAATGATATTTTGGATGATGAGATCACTGCTTGCAGGACGATGTTGGCCAGCAGTGTGGACGGTTTGCTGATTTCTATTTCAAATGAAACTTTTGAGGGTGAGCATATCAAAGAATTTTTAGCAGAAGGGAAACCTGTTATTCAATTTGATAAAATTACGGATGAATTGGAGACTCCTAAAGTAACCGTGGATGATTTTGAAGGTGCCTATCAGGCGGTGAAGCATCTGATTGGGCAAGGATACTCAAAAATTGCCCATATCAGGGGTAGGAAGGAAGTGAAAAATGCAAATGAAAGGGCAGAAGGTTACCATAAAGCACTTGAGGACCATGGTTTAGAATATAGTTCCGATTGGGTAAAGGTATGTAATATGATCAATGAAGAGGAGGGGTACCAATTTGCCAGAGAATTAATGGAGAGCCCTAACCCTCCTGATGCGATCTTTTGTATTACAGATTTGGTCGCTTTGGGTGTTTTGAAATATCTGAAAGAAGCCGGTTTCCGTGTCCCCGATCAGGTAGGGGTTATGGGTTTTAGTAATTGGAAGCTTGCAGAAATTGTCAATCCCACCTTGAGTTCTATTGACCAACATGGTTATGAAATGGGCGTAAATGCTGCAAAAATGCTGATCCATAATATCAACAATCCGGAAAAAAGAGAAGAGGAAAACCTTATGCTGAAAACAAACCTGATCATTAGGGAATCTTCAAATCGAAAGAAATTTCAAAACTAAAGCTTTATAATGATTTAATAGTGAATATTTTGTTGCATTTTATGAGGAAAGTGAGGTCCAATTTCCTATCTTTGAAATACACATAACAGGTATGGAAACTTTCTTTTCATTGTTTTTGCTAACCTCGTTTTATGGGCTAATGATCTTGGCTTTATTTCCTGAAAAATACCTTAGGAAAATCAGTCATTTCAATCACCATAAGAATGTTCCTGAATATCTTAAGTTTTCTTTAAGCACTCCCATCTTTTTCTCTTTTTTAGTTGGTTACACTTTGGCTGCTACCATGTTGTATCTTTTTATTACTCCTTAAGTTAGTTGATTTAATATTTTGAATAATTTATTTTCCCTATCCACTCAGTGAATTTAGATAAAAAAATCGTTTTAATTTTTCTAAGTTTTATGCATTTGAGGTATAATTGGACATGAATTATACCAATGATGAGTTTCTGGAATATCTTGGAACCTATATTACTGATCATAAAAAAAGACTGATTGAGGAAGTTTTGGATAAAAGAACAAGGTATTTCACCGTTGTCCTGGAAAATATCTTCAAACCTCATAATGCTTCAGCAGTCATCAGAACAGCTGATTGTTTTGGGCTTCAGGATGTACATGTGATTGAAAAAACAAATCAATATAAAATCAATCCTTATGTTACCAGGGGAGCCTCTCAGTGGGTAGATGTTCATAAATATTACAATCCTGAAGGATCAGCTGTCAAAGCTTGTTTTACAGACTTAAGGTCAAAAGGTTATAAAATTTTTGCGACTAGCCCTAAACAGGATAGCATGCCGCTCAAAAATTTATTTCCAGACCAAAAAATTGCCCTGGTATTTGGGAATGAACATGAAGGAGTTAGTGATGAGGTAATTGCCGAAGCTGATGGCTTGGTGCATATTCCCATGTATGGATTTACTGAGAGTTTTAACATCTCAGTTTCAGCTTCTATTTTACTGTATGATTTGCACCAAAAAGCCCAACTTGGAAAGATTCAAAATTTCAATCTCTCGGATGACGAAAAATCCGAGTTAAGAAATAAATGGTATAGGGGATTAGTAAAAAATGTAGATATACTTGAAAGAACTTTTTTAAAAACAAAAGCATCCAATTATTGAGAATTGGATGCCTTTGGTTTTTAAATGAGGGTCATTTCTTGATTTTTCGGTAAAATTTAACGGACAAACTCCCAGCCTATATCAAGGGTAGGATCTGAACTCAACTCTTTTTCTGTCCAAAAATCCTCCTGATCTTTTAAAAAAAGTCCTCCATTTGTAGACACATAAAACTTTTCCTGAAAAAGTTCAACATCTTTTATCAAGAGGCCTTCCAAACCACTGTTTTCAAGTTCAACCAAACTGATTTCAGAAGTATCTCTGTAGTTTTTCAATTCATATAACTTATCCATCCCCACCCAAACGATAATTCTATCTCCAATCAGTCGAAATCTTAAATCAACATTAGCAGTTGCTATTTGGTTTAGAGTAAAAGGACTTCCGCTTGGAGAATAATAGAATCCACCTTCGTTGGAAACAAAAAGTTCACCTGATTCACTTGTTTGCAATCCAAAGATGACAAACCTGCGTAAGTCATTGAATAATGGTGAAACATTTCCGTTTTTTTCAATAAAAAAAGAAGGTTGAAGTCCAGCAATATTGGCAGAAGCAATCCAACCATCTTCAAATGGAAATACTGAAATAAGATCTTCCATGGAAAACCCTTCAATCTGGTAATCAATTGAAATTTTATTGATTACAGGTTCATTTCTATCTATTACCTGTCCATTTTCTCCCATTCCGTTCTCCCTAGCATTCAATTCAAGGATAAATACATTTTCTCTTTGGTTAGGATTTTCACTGTACCAGGGTTTCTCCCAAGCTGAGATTAGAAAATTTTCATTTAATGCAAAATTCGGAATTTCTGACCATCCCGGTTTCAACAAAAATTCTGTTGATAATTCCGGAATATTACGAGCGTTTAAAAAAACAGTGTTGCTTGAACTATAGTCAATATTTGGGATTATGATCAAAGATCTTCGATTACTTTCTACTCCAACAGTGAACTGTTCTGAAAAAACGTGCCCAAAACGCATATCAAACGAACGGAAAGCAAATTGATTCTGTCTTCCATCTTCATCAAAATATCCAGGATTATTGATATTGGAATAATATAGTCTATCATCAAATTTTCCAAATCGACCAACATCTGCTCTTCCCCAAACTAAATTTGATAAACGTTCAAATTTTACTAATTCCAATACAGGTTCTGTATCATCCATTTCTTTGTTACAAGAAAGAAGAAAAGTTGACAATACAATTAGGCACAATGTCCAAAAAGTACAGGATAGAATTTTACTGAGATTTTTCATAACGTTTAATCAATTTGATGTAGTTTTTCAATGCTGAGTTGGATTCAAAATTTTTCAGCATTTGAGATAAATAGACTTTTCCAGATTACCAGACTATTTATTGGTGAAATTCAATTATAAAAATAATTTAGTTATATAGCAAATAAAACAGAAATAAACTGTTGATTTGTTTAATAATAACTTGAATAAATCATAATTAAAAAAAAGCCCCAGATGATCTAGGGCTTTTGGGGAGTATAAATTTTTTTTTATTTTCTAATAACTGGCAAACTGATGCTGCTTGGATATTTATTGGAATGATGGATATTGTTAGTTGCGACCACACCTTCAGTTTCATCATAATTATTGCCACCGGTGTTCATATTCCTGTCAAATCTTGGGAAGTTGGAAGATGAGATTTCAATTCTGATCCTGTGACCTTTTTCAAAATAGTTGGAAGTGGACATTGGTGTCATATTGACTTCATATACTTTTCCGTTTTCCATAAACACCTCTTTTTCATACCCTTCTCTGTATCTTATTCTTTGGATAGTCTCATCCAAGTTATAAGCCCTTCCATCAGGATATACATCGATCAACTTGATCGTGAGATCGGTATCTTTCACATCAGAAGAGAGGAAGAGTTTTGCTTCAATAAAACCACTCACCTCAATGCCAGATTCCAAAGGTTCAGAGGTATAGACCAAGATGTCTTCTCTTAATTCCATCTCTTGTTGGTCAAATGAACCGCCCTGAACAGCATTTCCCGTACAGCAAACATTGCCTCCGTTGGAGTTTACAGGGTCCAGGGGATCATATTGGAAGGTGTCCGGATTGTCCTTGCCAGGTCTTCTGCTGACCAATTTGCCATCACCTAGACGTGAATTGGCATTTCCTTTACTGTCCAGGTAATAAGTGACCATCTGGGCTTCTTTAGGAGGCCAGGTATCTGATGTTTGCCATTTGTTGGAACCCATAGTATAATACCTTACCCTTGGCATTTTTTCTTTCATGCCGTTTTCCTCACCTTTTAACCAATAGTCAAACCAGCCATAGGTCAGTTCATTATAGTCCAGTCTTGCATCACCGACACTTCTTTCACCTACGATGGTATTTTCTGTTGCCCGGGTAAAAGCGCAATGAAGGGTAGGAGCGATGACCAGATATTGGTTGTCCCTTATTTTTGGATCTTTTGCATTTTCTCTGACATGGTTAAAAAGCTTCAAGTTGGGAGTAGAAGCCACATCATACCAGGATACAAACCAGAAGCTAGGCTTTTCAAATTCCATATCATCATGGAAAAGTCCGCCTTCATACCATTTAGGATCATTTGGTTTACGGGTAATCATTTCCTCATAAATTCCCTGTGGTCCATTGGCATTTTTGATGATGTCCTGTACTGGTAAATGTGCCAGTCCCTTAGCCCAGTCAACTCTTGGGTATCTTGGAGCCATGTCATAAAAACGCTGCAATCTCAGCAGATCCGCCTGCTCAATACCAACAGGAAGCTTTGGTGACAGAGGGTCATGTTGGGTGCTGTAGAGCCATGCTGTGAACAGCATTTGACCAGCTCCGCCTCTATACCAGTTACCCTGTTCGTAGAGATCACCTACTCTTCCCACCCCTGCGCCGTATCCCTGGGGAATCAAAGCAGTATGGGCAGGATGGTTGAGGGACGCGACTGCCATCTGCCATTCGGCAGTGGAAGAACAGCCGATGGTTCCGATTTTTCCATTGCTCCATGACTGATTGGACATCCATTCGAAAGCATCGTAACCATCAGTCAGTGGAACTCCTAAAATGTCCCATTCACCTTCTGAGAAAAATCTACCTCTTTCATTCTGAACTACATAGGCATATCCTCTCTGAACGGCCTCATAAGCAGTTTGCAGCGTTCTCGTCACCAATTCCCCATCTCTGTAGCTGTTGAAATTGTATGGGGTACGGGAGAAAATAATTGGTACAGGCTTATCTGTTTTTGGTCGGTAAATGTCTGTGGCCAACCGGACCCCATCTCTCATTGGCATCATGACCTTTTGGTCTACGATGGCAATTTCTTCTAATTGCTCAAGTATGCTTTTCTCCTGCGCCTGACTTAGTCCAGCGAAAAACAAGAAAAGGAGCAACAAAGGAAAATGTAATTTTTTCATAGCATGAGTTTAAATTCTTAACCGTAATAATTTAGGTCAAAAATTTCAAACTCTACCTATTTTTTATTCAAAAGGAAAAATTCAGAATATGTAAAACCTGAGATGTATTCAATTCAGTAATTTCTATTCTTGGAAATATTGAAAAAATTTAAATATTGATTATTGAGGCATCAATGAAACTCTTAAAATGAAAATTTATTGTGGTTTAAAATTTACTTATTGTTAAAATTAAAGGTATTCTTAAGTTTGTCTCCGAAAGGTTCCCGATTAGCTCTTTTCTTGGCCCTTGCTTTTTGCCTCCACCTTTTATCCTGTTCTCTTCCTTTTACCAATACCATTCTGGCAGAAATACCCACTTGCCCTCTGTAAAACTCATTTCTTCCTGCCAAATTGATGTTTGGTTTGTAATCCAAGGAAATCACAGTACTGGCCACAGTCATTTCGATTCCTGCTATCAGATCCATTCCTGTAGTAGCGTTTCCATAGGTATGCAGCACCTGTTTTGTCTCAGGATGTTTCAGCCAGCTTTCTTCCCAACCAGAAGAAAAACCTCCCCCATAATAATAATTAAAGCGCTTTGAAATAATGGGATGGTGTTTTTTACCCAAAATATGGATCGTTGTATTTTTATTGAAATCTGACTGAATAATTCCTTCGAGGGTAACTTGTTTAAAAATTCTCTGTTGCGCGGTTAATCCAACAGTCCTGCTAAAATCATTGCTTCCCAGCCTGATACCGACAGCAGATGCGTAACGCTGACCGTAAACTGCGGGGCTTGATAGTGAGGCAACTAAAATAAACAGTGGTATTATTAAAATTCGATTCATAAAATTTTCAAAAGATTACTCATTACCTCAATTTCTGTTCCAAATTTTAGTTGCTATTACCAGTCATCATTTTGAAAATCATCAGATTTTGTTTTTGACTCTTGTTCAATAAAATCCTGGAAAATCGCCAATCCACTTTCCTCCACCTTTACCTCATTTAGGTGCAATAGATTTTTGACATTTTTTAGACTTTCATACGTAGGTGAAGCGATGTGTTTGGGTATCCTGAACAACCTATGATCTTTTTTGTCGAATGCTGATGAGGTAGAACTTCCAAAAAAGTAGGGGAGAAGGGTTTGCGAACAACTAATTCCAATCAGGTCAATTCTATACCCGTCAAAGTAAGTGTTAACTCTTTGATTGATATCCTCGAAGAACTCAAGGGTTTCAGCTAGTCTTACTCTTGATCCGGCTCTGGATTTGCCTTTAGTTTTAAGGTATTTGATCTGACTTTTGCCTTGTTTTTTTCTGACCATATAAGACCTGAAAACTTTGTGGTCCACTATTTCTTCGTTTTCAACCAAAGCAACAGAAGCTAAACCGGACCTGATGAGAATCAAAACAAAATTTTTGAAATCTGAACTTTTTAATTCAGAAGCTCCAAGTTCAAAGTCCATTTGCATAGATAATCTGATGGACAGCAATTTGTCTTGTTCTTGTGTAGAAAAAATAATTTTTCTTTTCTTCGGTAAGTATTCAAGCATCAATTTCCTGTTTTTTAAATACTTAAAAAACTTTAATATCCAATCATCTTCAAATAATTGCTGCTTCATCAAACTTACCTTAAGATATTCTTTTTATGGTCTTATTTTTGCACGAAGATATAAACTCTTAAAGACCATGCAGCAAAAAATTCAGGACCTCTTTCGTAAAATGTGTGATAAAGATGAATCGGAAGCTTTCTTTTATGCCGATCAGCTTGCCAAAATCGGTACAGAAGAAGTGCTATCAAAATTATTGGAGCTTTTACGATCAGAGGATTTTGATGAGGCCTACCTTGCTGCAAGAGCATTGAGCAAAATGGGAGATAACCAAGTTGCCCTGGAACCTTTACTTGAAGTAATTCATTCTAAAAGCAATCAACATAGAAACGGTGCATTTGTCGAAATGCTGGAAGGTTTTGACCTGAGCAACAATTTTGTTGACTTATTCAGGATCTACCTATTTGGAAACTTCAAGGCCTCACTCCTGGCAAAAGAGTTATTGGATTCCGTTGAGTTTGACATTACTCCAAGAGTCTTGAAAAAGGCTGAAAAGCATTGGAAGCATTTTATCAACAATACCAATGCTGAATCGGATGACTTCATCCTAAAAAAGGATGAAGTAGAAACTATGTTGCAGGAAATGAGGGATTTATTTAATGAAAATCAGTAACTTTTACTTACCATTTGATGTTTAATACTTATATGCAATTTAAAGACGTCATATTGCTTCATGAGGATTTCTTAAATGACTTTGGATTCAGGTTAGATGGCCGTTCCCTTTATTATGTCAAAGAGATAACCTTAGGAAAGCAGATGTTATTTTTTCATCATACCCAATATGAGGAGGTTTCCTATTTAGAATATCATTTGGGAATAAGAAACGAAAAAGTTGAGAACATTGTCCATCGCTTTTTACCTTCCCTTGGTGATTACAAAGAGAGAAGCATAACCTTAGTGACAACTTTGGATAGCATTGACAGTAAATTGCCGAGAAGGTTTTTGGTGGATAATGACCAGGAAATCAATGAAGTAATCCGTGGTGTTGAAAAGTTTTTAGTCTCTAAAGGTTTCGGATACCTTGATGCTTTGTCCAGTGGTGAATCTTTGGAAAGATTTTTCAATAGTGACATTGATACCCCTATACCCACACAAAATTTTACTTATAGGTCAGCGAGAGGGGCTACCTTGGCCAAACTCTATAATCCTAAAGTGTATGAAGATGTTAAAAATAAATACTTGACCATGCTTCATGAAAAACAAGTAACTCCATTTACGCTTGCAAGTTTTATCAACCTGCTTGATTACCTGGAGCACATTTGATTCGTCCTTTTTGTCAACTATACTTGAGCCTTTATCCGATTCTCTTTTTCAGATAAGAATAGTGATTTTTGGACCATGCTCTTGCCAAGGCTGCAACATGAAAAACCTTCTCACATCCCTCCATGGCAACCTTAATCGAATCTGAATCCAAAATGTCTCCAACAAAAATGCTGATGTTGGGGTGAACAAGTTGTGGGCTCTTGGCTTTGTTTCTGACCAAAATATGTATTTCTTCGCCACCTTCGGCCAGTTTCATTGTAAGTCTTTGACCCAAATAACCTGTTGCTCCTGATATAAAAGTCTTCATTTAATTTTCAATTGAAATTCCAGTATAAAATTTCATTATAAAAATAGCGAAAACCTAAAAACAAACTCAATATTGCAAAAATCTATATCCCTTGGTCTTTTTGGATCTATAATCACTAAATCCCAAAATCTTGAGGTGAAAAACTCACAAACTAATCAAAACAATATGCTACAAGGTTTCATCAAGGCTTAAAATCATTTTTTTTTGGTACTCCTTTTATAGCTTTTGCCTGAAAAGGATCCTCAGGCCAAGAATGCTTTGGATACCTTCTTTTTAACTCTTTCTTTACCTCATGATAAGTATTTGTCCAAAAGCTTCTCAGGTCTCCCGTTACCTGTACGGGTTTGTATCCGGGCGAAAGCAGATGCAACAGCAAGGGGACTTTGCCATTGTTTACGGTCGGACCTGATAATAACCCAAACAGCTCTTGTAACCTAACAGAGAGTATTGGTTGCTCTCCATCAGGACGGTATTCTATTTTGATGGAACTTCCGCTGGGGACTTGTGTTTTTTCTGGTGCAAGCTCATTGAGCAAAAGCTGTTGCTCATAACTCAAAGCATGGAAAAGGATATTGTGAAGATCCAGTTTTCTGAGATCCTCATTTTTCCTGACATTCTCCAAATAAGGTAACAGCCAGCTTTTGGCATCTTTCAATAAATTTTCAAGAGTCCAATCAGGCCAAGCTTGGTCTGGGTTCCAAATTCTTAAAGAATTTACCCTATTAATAATTTGAAGTACCGATTCTGAAAAATCCAACAATCCCTCTCCATGCTCAGCCACCGCTTTCAACACTGCCTGCTTTCTTTCCTCTGAAGAAACCTTTTCAAGAGGGCTTGACTTTAGGATAATGTTACCAATTGAAAGGTTATTCGTAGCTATTAATCCTCCTTTTTTCGGCTCCCAAATGATCACTTTCCGTTCTTTGACCATAGGTAAAAGATCCTTGGGGTTAATAGGGGAAGCTAGGAATATTTTTCCAACGCCTTCACGTGCATCGATATGGGATATGGCCAGCCAGGATTCGTGAGCCAAATCATCCTGATGGCTGATCATGGCAATTTTCCCATTGGCCAGTTGGAATTGGGCGTTATTTCCTGGCCTCGAACTTGCGACCCTTTCAGGATAGGCATAAGCTAGTAATAAGCCTGTTTCATAAGGGTCTACAGGATTATTACTGGCTTCAATACCGAATAGTCTTCGGTATTGGCTCGCAATTTTTTCCACTTTATTATAACCTTTGACAGATAACTGCTCCTTCCTTATTCTTCTAAGGGCTTCAATCCTGAGATTGATATCCACACCATTTTCTGAAGTCATAGGATCTCTTTCTTCTAAGAGGGCAGCAATATCAATAGCCAAAGAAATTTTGCCCATCTCTTCTGCCAAGACCAACATATGAGCAATTCTTGGATGTGCCGGAATCCTATGGATTTTTTTGCCATGCGCTGTGATCTTCCCATCTTCAATGGCATTGATTTGCTCTAAAATTTCCATGGCCTGAGCAACAGCTCCAGCTGGTGGGGGAGACAACCAGGCCATTTTTTGAAAATCCTCAATACCCCATTGGATCAGATCTAAAACCAGAAAAGCCAAATCAGCTACCAGAATTTCAGGAGTACGGAAATCATCCAAATATTGATGACTGGCAATGGACCACATCCGGTAACAAGTGCCTGGACCTAATCTTCCTGCACGACCAGCCCTCTGGTCTGCTGCGTCTTTGGAAATTTTGATGGTTTCAAGCCTGCTCAAACCAGACCGTGGGTTGAATTTAGAAGTTCTGCCATATCCGCTGTCCACGACAACAGTAATACCTTCTATAGTCAAGCTTGTCTCTGCAATGGAAGTCGCTAAAACTACTTTTCTTTTTCCTTTTTTGTTGGGTAGAATGGCCTGAATCTGAGCCGTCGGGGATAATTGCCCATAAAGCGGATGGATAGAAAAATCAGGAAGGCTTTTTCTCAAAAGTGTCTCCGTCCTTTTGATTTCACCTTGACCTGGCAGAAAAACCAAAATATCCCCGGTATGTTTTTTTGCTGCTTCTGACACAGTTTTGGCAGCCATTTCAGACATCATCATCATGTCAAAATCTCCGGTATATTGAACCTCTACCGCATACATTCTGCCTTTACTGCTAACCGATGGTGCATTTAGTAACTTTGTGAGTTCTGGCATATCCAAAGTGGCAGACATGACCAAAATACGAAGATCTGGTCTAAGGACTTCCTGTGCCTCCCTGCAAAGTGCCATGGCGAGGTCTGCATGGATATTGCGCTCGTGAAATTCATCAAAAATCACCATACCCACTTCTTCTAAGGCATTGTCCTGATGCAACATCCTGGTCAGAATTCCCTCTGTCAGCACTTCTAGTCTTGTGCTGGTTGAAACCTGATTATCAAACCTGATCCTGTAACCAACAGTTTCCCCAACTTTCTCACCTAAAAGATCTGCCATTCTCAGTGCAATTGACCTTGCAGCCAATCTCCTTGGTTCAAGCATCAGAATTTTTTTCCCTTTTAAAAATGGTTCATTTAAAAGAGCCAAAGGTAATACTGTACTTTTCCCTGCTCCTGGAGGAGCATTGACAATTAAGGTGTTGGAAGAAGAAAGCTGCTTGCTTACAGTGGATAAAATATCCACTATGGGTAATTCAACAGTTGAGGGATCGAAATTCAAGGTGGTCTAATTTTCAGGCAAAAGTAAAAAAAAATACCACTGCATGGCTAATGCTATGCAGTGGTACATTGATGATTTAGCGGAAACTACTCCACTTTAGCTGATGCACGTCCGTATTCCCAACGAACTTCAAATCCATCAGGTTTTACTTCATACACCAATCTTTCCTCAAAAGAAGAGCCTTGTCCGGAAGATACCTTTACCCTAAGCGCATCCTGACTTTCATCGTAGGAATAGGAACCCCATTGCTTAGCCACTTTATTGAAAATGAATGTTGATTCATATTCTCCTGGGATAATAAAGAAACTGTATTTTCCAGCAGGAAGCGTTTGGCCTTGAATTTTGATATCCTTGGTGGTTTCAAAAGTTGTGGCATCATTGGCACCTGCTCTCCATACCTGGCCTAACGGAACCAGATCACCCCAAATGGTCCTTCCTTTTACTGCAGGACTGCTATACTGAATGGTGATTTTTGCACCATTGATTTCTCCCTCAGCAGTGCGTGCAGGACTGGGTTTCTCATCCTGTGCCTGAGCCAATAGGCTTACCATCAGGAAAATACCGGCCAATAGGCCTAGTTTTTTGAAAACTGTTTTTTTCATGGTTATTCTGAATTTATTAATTGGGTTATGTTATCCTAAATTTTTACCCAAGCCTGTTTTCTGTGACTTTCAATGATTCTTTCACAGATGACAAGTTCTCTTAAGCCGTCTTCGAAAGTTGGGAAAGTGGGATTTTCTGGTTGTTTTCCTTCCCTTACTGAAGCATATACTTCTTTGAACATTTGCTTAGAAGTATCAGGGAAACCTTCAATATGCCCTCCCGGAAAGCTGATCAATCCGGCAGCTTCTCTTGTGAACAAGGAAGGATCTTTCATTAAATGCTGATTTGCTGTTTCTCTTTTACCGATCCAAAGCTCATTAGGTCTTTCTGAGCACCATTCGAAATTGGATTTAGAACCAGCAATTTCAATGTTCAACCTGTTCTTTCTTCCTGCATTCACCTGGGAAACGGTTACGGAGCCTTTGTTGCCATTGTCAAACCTCAGCATAACCGTAGCATGGTCTTCGGTATTGATAGGCACCTCTTCATAATCAGACTCCTGTAGCATTTTGCCAGAATAGGTTTCAATGGCTTTTAGGGGCTTCAATCTTGTTTTATGAACGGTTGAAAAATCAGCCATGACTTCCGTGACTTTCAGACCGGTAACATATTCGGTCAAATCCAATAAATGCGAGCCGATATCTGCAATAGCCCTGGAATCTCCTGATTTGTCCGGTTCCAACCTCCAGTTGTAGTCCGTATTTAAGAAAAGCCAATCCTGAAGATAGGATCCCATGATACTATATACTTCACCCAACTCTCCATTTTCCCTCATATTTTTCATTTGCCGTACCATAGGATAATAACGCAAATTAAAGTGAACAGCGTTGACCAAGCCTTTTTCCTTTGCTATGGCAACCAATTCTTCTGCTTCTTCAATTTTTGTGGCCAGTGGTTTTTCACAGATCACATGCTTTCCAGCCAATAAAGCTGCTTTGGATTGGGAATAATGCAGGAAATTGGGGGTACAGATATGCACGACATCAATCTCTGGATTCTGAAGCATGTCTTCAAAAGTATAGGCATGTGGAATTCCTAATAATTCGGCTTTTTCCCTAGCCAGTTCAATATTGACTTCACAGAGGGCTACAACTTCTATATTGGGTATTCTTCGCAGTGCTTCAAGGTGGGCAGGACCTATAAATCCAGTCCCAACGATTGCTGATTTGATTTTTTTACTCATAGGTTTATTGGTTTGATCAAATTTTTAATGATTAAAGATAGGTTCAAGAATCCGAATTTAAAAAATTGAAAAAATAAAAATACAACTTCTCAGAACAATGCAAAAGCGCTCAACAATGGCAAGATGGCTGGAAAAATAAAAGGGGCTGTCCGAAAAGGGCAGCCTTTTTTATGCTGCAATTTTTTGATTTTGAAAATCTAAAGTCATGATTGGGGATTTTTGATTAGATTTTTTCCTTGACACGTATAATACTGGTCGACTAA
>NZ_JBHLWI010000090.1:0-115957 GCF_042432905.1 Fontibacter flavus
TTGCCAGTCTGATTTTTAAAAACTACCTTAGACATTGTTGTATTTTGTTCAACTCTAAAATAATAATTTTAGAGAAGATCAACAATAAAAAAAGGGTGTCTCGACTTTTCGGACACCCCCTTTTATCAAAAACACAAAATTAAAAGTGATACGCCACCCTCAATGCCCTCAATGGAACCAGGTTGAATGAAAAGCTACTTTCTCCTTTTTGTTCCTGTACTTCCCCAAATCTATCCGTAGCTGACCTAGTCACTGAAGTACTGTACCTTCCCTGAAATCCTGTTTCTGCAGAAATACTGAACCTGGAATTGATATGGTATTTCATGCCCCAAAATTTAGTCAGGCTAAATGAAAAATCATCTACATTGACAAATGCATCATTACCTTCGAACATTTGGGTCAATTCTTTAAATCTACTGTTTGTATAGAAAAATCCTCCATCAATCCCGCCATATCCAATGAATTTTTCACTCAGTTTCCGCTGTCTCTCAAGGCCAATTTCAATTCCATAATTTAAAAAATTGGATTTATTATATGCTGTATTTTGGAAAAAACTCAGGTTATCCCTGAACTCATTCCGAAAATGCAGATTGGCCCTGAACCCCATGGCTTTGCCATTCTGTCCTGTATAATTTTTTCTATAGAACAGGGAATAAGGATAAGCCCCTCCAAAAATAGGTGGGATTTCTACCGCAAGTTCATGTTTGGTCTGTTTGTAATCAAAAACAGCCTTTTCTTCTTCGGTTTGGGAAAAGGCTGAAAAGGCAACAAACATTGCCAGCGAAAGTAAAAGCAATTTCTTCATGTTTTGTTGTTTAGGTGTTTGGTATAAAATCAAAATACGGCAATAAAACTAAAAGGTTCTAATTAAAGAAAAATAAATTAGTCAAATAATTCAATAATAAAGACCATGGATCAAGACCCTCTACCCCTTGTCCTACCCCCTCTGGTTCAAGTCCCCTCAGGTTCAAGGTATTCAGATTTATCTCCCAAGTGGGAGACTTGGACCCTATCTACTCAGTCTTCAGACTGAAAACTGTTGTCCTGCTTCTCCAGAAGCATGACTTACTCCCTCTCTATCTCTTCCCCAAAATCATTTTTCGAGCAGTGGTCAGTATAATTTAGACCGATAGCTAAATATTTTCAAGATATTTAAAGGATGCCTTTTGATTCATTCAATGATTGAAAGGCCAGCACTATGTGCACTATGCCCCCTATGTGGTAAAAAATTACAGCACCCAATTGGTTCAAGGCTTCATGCCCGGACTCCATCATTGCTATTTTTAGATCGTCCGCTGTCCTGCTTCTCCAGAAGCAGGACTCTGTTTTTCCACCTTTGGTTAAAGTCTTCAGATCTTCCCATCCGATCAGGCAGGCTTGGAACATATTCATTCGGTTTTCAAGCTGAAATCATCAAGAACACGGATTAAAAACCCGCAATATTCCTTCACAGATTTGCAATTTTCGAGTAGCCGCATTAAATCACAAATGAGGATAAATAGAGGAATTTAATAGGTTAATTTAAGCCCAATCAAAAACCTTTATCTTCTGCCCTCATATTCAAAATTCCCATTATCCCCCTAAAACCATCCAAAGCAGCCTCTTCATCTTCGATGATTTCTTCGGCTAATTCGTCCGGGTCGGGAAGGTTATCCAAGTCGGCCAGGCTTTTGTCTTTTAACCAGAAAATTCTTTGTCTGATCATTTACCCTTTTGATGATTTTAAATGTCGCCAGACTATCAGTCTACTACTAAATTGGCCAGATGACCTCTGGAATCCAAACGGTTTTTTGGCCCATTGATTCCCCATTAATAAAATCAATAATTAATTTCTTTAAGAATGGAGCTGCCTTTTGATTTGTCTCCACTTGTCCATTCCCAGGTTTCATGCGGCCTCAATTTACCATATGGTAAAAATTCAGGTCTTGAATAACATATTCCAGACATGAGGGATGTGCATACCCCTAATCCACACTATACCTCATCATTTGCCAAAAAACTGGTTCAGCCAGAATCTTAACTCCCATTTCCCTAGCCTTTTGGGACTTACCGGAAAGAGAGTTGGGATCAGCCGTTACCAAATAATCAAGCTTACTGCTTACAGCGTTTTTGATGATCATTCCACGTTCAAGAGCTAATGATTGGGCAACACTCCTCAAAATCGGTTCCCCATTTTTAGTAGCAACCAGCTGGCCTGTAAAACAAATAGATTTATTGTGGAGCTCAATAGATTGGTTTGTAGGAGGGTTATTTTCTTCTTTGGCTTGAATCATCAGAAACTCTTGATTGATATATTCTTCAAGTTGTTCTGTGCTAATTCCCAAAATCTCAGAAACTTTTACCAAATCCCTTTTCTCAGAATCTGAAAGAATATGATCCAAATAATACACATGAATGAGGTTTTTTAAATAGTGGATATGGATGTCCATAACCTGTGATTGGGATAAGCCAAATTCAGAAATTAAATCAAAGATTCCTTCTGCTTCTTCAGGGGTTACAATTCTGTCTGCCAATACCTCATCCAAAAGATTCAAATATTCCTGAACTGGCACTTCATCAGATAGATTATTCGGGAGTCTTTTGATAATTGATGATAGAATCACCCTCTCATTCTCAACCGAAACTTCTGCATGATCTCTTTTAAAACTCAATCCTTTGGGGATTACATCTTGATCAAATAAAAACGGCCTATTCAAAACTTCAATGAACTCTGAACTCCCCATATCATTTGCCATTTTCCTTAAACACTTGTAAACTTCTAATGTTGCTTGACAATCATGCATGGCAGCATGGGCATATGAGTTATCAATATCAAAATATTCACAAAAAGACTCCAGCCTTCTAAAAGGTAGATCAGGCAACAGCTTTTTAGAGATTGAAATTGTACAGACTCCATTCACATCTACTTCCCTTTGTAGATTCCTTTTCAATTCATGTTTAAGAAAGCTTAAATCAAAATGTACGTTATGACCGATAAGAGTTTTTCCTTTTAAATGATAAATCAAGTCATTCATTACATCCGCAAAAGAAGGAGCATTTTTGACCATAGATGCACTTATTCGGTGAACTTCAGATGCCGTGACTTCTCTTAAGGGATTGATAAGAGTTTCATATTCATCAATTACATTCCCTTCCAAATCAGTGGTAATGACGGCTGCCTCTACTATCCTATGTCCGCGGCGTGGAGAAAACCCAGTCGTCTCAAAATCTATAAAGGCAAGGTGTGGTGTATTATAAGTTGTCATATTGAGATCAATTTTATTCTACCTTTTTCATGTATTGCTTTTCCTGAATCAAGCATTTCTTGAATCGCAATCTCCATCTTTTCATTAACAACATTTACTATTCTTGAAAATCCGAACTCCCTGGAAAATACGGCAAGAATTAATACTTCTAGGCGTACAACTGGAAGTATTCTAAAGGCAACTAATTGAACACTTAATTTTATGTAATCTCAATTAGCTGAAAACAGGACTCCATTATCATCAAATTCATAAAAAAAACCACCAACTTCCAATAGGTTGTCCTTCACTTTCTTGTATCTGCCTTTATTAACCAATTTAAACTCATCAATTTCAATGATTCCCATCCCATAATGGGCTGTAAATAAATTATAGAAATTAATATTCCCATTTGGTTTTACATGTAAAGGAATGAATTCATTTTTTATAGCTTGAGGTATATTTCTTAAGGCATGACATTGAAGGTTCACTTCTTCCATTGCCTCAATTTCATTTTTATGATACTGCAATGCTTCTGACTTAATTTCCTCAAACAATGTTCTATTCAATTCATAAAGCCACTTCGAAGAAGTATTCATCCAGTCCGATGATGAAAAATTTGAAAGATATCCCTCTTCAAAATAGAAAAATAGACCTAATTCTGGAGCATGGTAAACATTTTCATTCTCTTGGGTAATCTTCATAAGACTGCTCAAATATTCATATGACAATGATCTTTCAGCGATTCCTTCTTCCAAAATATATTCGACAGCATCACTAGCATACTCAAAATTCCAATCAACTTTATTTAATTCTTTAATTATGGAATTGTAATCAGCTTTTAAATCACTACTTTTCATTAATACATATACTGGCTCTTTTGTGAAAACCTTAACTCCTATTGATTCAAATTTTGTTGAATCAAAAAGTAAAAGTGTATGGATTTGCGAAGTTTCATAACCAATTGATTTAATTATATCATTAATAGAGCCATTGCCTGGCGTTTCTTTTAACTCGATAAGTTCACTATTGACAACTTTGTATATTCCTGTTCTATTACCGCTAGGTTCTGTAGATTTTTTGCCAAATATTTTTCCAAACATCTTTTAGGAGCTTTAGTGATACATAATTTTAAATCTACCAATTCCCCCATAAACAAAAAATCCCCTGTTCAGGGTATTTTTCACCATAAAACTTACCAAACCCTGCCTAATACGGGCGGTACGACGGAGAAAAAATATACGCTATTTATCATTCCTTGCCTGAGGTGTCAAACCCGAGCTTGAAGAAGGGTAATGCTCCAGAATTTTAACCAAACAGGCTATGTTCCAGAAAATCCACCTAACCCATTATTACAGTTGTTTCCTTACCAAAGTAACAAAATTCAGCACCGGAATTTCTCATGTCAATCTCCCCTTTATGAAAACTGACATTTCTTAAAATTAGGTTCTCTTTTTTGATATTAATGGCAGTATGAGCTGATGCCTCAACATCCTTTGAAAATGCTATGACCTGTTTTCCAGAAGGTGTTGATATAGAAAATTGCATCTGATCAGAATTTAATTTATATCCTTTATAGAACATGTTCAAGGATTTAATTATAAACTCCTTATCTGGGATATTCTGTAGTTCTAATCCAATCTTATCATCATCCTCTTTAATAATAAGCCTGTTTCCTGTAATTTCTAGATCACCCACATTGGTTGGAGCATACCAAACATTATCTTCTATTTCAAAAAGTAATTCGTCTGAGGTATTAAAAAATTTCGCATTTAAAAAGTAACGATTTAAGCCGTTTTCTATTCTTTTTTCAATGTAAATGAGACGATTATTGTCTATGGTGATTAGGTTAAGAGTGTTGGTAAATCTCTGCCTACCAAATACTATGGTTGGTATAGTTTTTCCGAAATCAAAATATTCTTTTATCAATCCGCTTTCCAAAGATTTAGGATTCTTCATTGCCTCTTTAACAGTAGAGACACATAAAATCTTTCTAGTCTTTTTGTCGTGGCATGTACCACATAAGAGCGTTATGTTTTTTGGATTATGGGTTTTGGCCTCTGTCCATTCAGGGTCAACGTGATCATATTGACAAATCGCACTTCCACATACCACACAGGCAAATCCTGAATTTTTCCTTACTTTTCTTCGAACGGATGCAGGAATATGTCTACTTAATCCATATTTATTTACTTTCATTATTCATCTTGATATCCATTTCTAAAAACTGTATTTCTTGAATTATTCCCTCGGCCCCATAAACCTATCTCCATTAAAATGAATCATGTGCTCTGGTAATTCCACAAGCCAAACCTCTGTTTCCCAAGCTATCTCCGTACTGTGTTTCTTGAACTCCTTGAAATCCGGAAATGCTGTTACATATACTTTACCGGATGAGCAGTTAATCAACAACTCTTCCAACTCAATATATCTCTTGGGAGAAATTGGGCCATGAGATGTAACTGCTTCAATTAGATAAAGCCAATCTTTTTCAGAATCATATAGAACGACATCGGGTAGCTTGCTATGGTTTAAATTAGGTACTCCGATTTGTTGCATGAGATTTTCATTTTTATAGAGCCCTTTGTCGGCTGTGTCACCAACATAAACCAGATGAGATCCAGGGGCAAACCTTGGAGCAAATTCGTTAATAATTGCCACCTGAACTTCATTGTGCTTACCAGGGGAAAAATGAATGATTTGACCATCTTTCAGCTTCAAAGGTATTTGCTTCATGGACCTGTTTTTAGCATACTTTTCCTTAAGAAAACCTATTTTCTGCTCAAATTCATTTAATTGTGAGGTCCATTTTTTTGTCCCAAAGGATCTAATAACATTCGCAGCATCTGGACTCAGGCAGTAGTGATTGTCCTTACTGTTGGTAGGAATAGCCGGGTTTTCTGGATTATGCAATATGATACCTGCCTGCAAAAACTGATGAAGAGTTTGTCTGCGGATAGTCTCTCTTGAATTTTCAGCATAATGTACGTCGTAATGCTCAGCGATAAACCGCATAATTCCAAGATATCTTGCATTGTCCTTATTCCCCATTACTGACATATTCATGGGGTCAACATCAGACCATTTATCATTAGCTTTTATATTACAAAGTGCAAGCAGGGTTAAAGCAGACCTATCGTTTTGTTGTCCTTTTGGTAATCCAAGTGCTTTTAAAATTTCCTTAGCTTCTTCAATTTTATGTTTCATGGACTACTTCAGTTTCAAAATAATTATTGATGACTAAGTCTATTTTTTCCTTGGTAAAATCTCCCTTATTCAGAAATTCAGTCCCGATTTCAATTATTTGCTCGATACTTGGAAAAGGCATTCCTTTTAGTTCAGTAGCACTTACATTGACATTACCATTGAAAACTCTAAATAATGTGTCAAAGGCAGTACTGTTCAATATTGTAGCTATGCCTAAAACTTCCTCTTTACTAAGTTCTCCAGAAGGTCTATAAATATAGTTCAATTTATTTTCTACTCCGACATACTTTTCTTTCTCTTCGGATCCAAAATATGGAGCTGCAACAAGCCGGTTTTTATCATCTTTGCTGCTGAACCTTCTTAAAAAAACGTAATTTTTGCTTGGGAGTAATATGGAGCTAGTCTCCTCATTGATCAGGATATATTGACCTTTTTCAGGTTTGGTAATAGGCCAGGTTAAAACCATTTGGGTTACATTATGTAACCAATACAAAGGCGCCAAAAAAACAGTCCCATTTTCGAATTGTTCTCTTATTTGTAACCTGCTCCTAAATGCTACAACAGGACCCGTAGATACTTTTATTCCAAAGTCACTAAGTTTAAATGTCCATTGCTTTAATTTTAAAAGAATCTCTTCCTCATTTTGACTTGTAGGGAGATAAAGGATTTTATCCTTACTTTTTTGGTCCAATATCTCTCTGTATGGATGTGTTTTTGCTTGAAGATGATCCAAATCTTTTATACCTGCTGATGAAGTTATTTGAATCTCAGATTCATCTTTGGATTTCTTCCTTCCTTTTAAGATTACAGTTTCCTGTAGTACTTTATCTTTTGCAAAAGTATCCTTCCTTGAAACAAAAAGGTGAATTCGCTCTATGGTGATTTTGTCGAAAAAATAGTTTCTGAACTGCCTGAAATACCCACCTGATGCGTAGCTTCTTGGGGTAATGAAGACTAATTCACCATCTGAAGTCAGTAGTTTTGCACCTAATGCCATAAAGATGGCATAAATATTCGGGTGGCCATTGACAACCACTTTTGCTGCAATAGCTCTGGGATCTGCAATTGGAAGTTTGAAATAAGGGGGATTTGAAATTACTATATCATATCTGCCTCTTTCCTGTATAAAAAGCTCCGACTCATCCCTAAGTTGATCAGCAAAATGAAGGATAAAATCCTCTTGATGAATAACGTAGGATATTTCTATGCTTTTTGACTTCCAAAAAGATTGAAGATAGGATAAAGCATCTCTTAAAAAAGGGATCAATTTATCATCTGTTTCGAAGACAGTTATTTCAATGGATTTTAATGAACTTAATTTGCTCCCAAGAGCTTCTACCATGCAGCAGGTCAATAAACCTACACCGCTACCGGGATCAAGAATTTTTAAGGTTGATTTTTGGCAATTGACCATTGAAGCCATCAAATGTCCAATTTCCAATGGAGTGAAAAATTGCCCTTTAACTTTCTTGTCTTTGGCATCACTTGATTTTGCATAAGCATTCCCCAATCTATCAGCATATTGACTTGGCAATTCATCGACAAAAGGGGAGGGGATCTTACTCATATTAAACTTAAATCAAAATTCTTTTTTTATTGAAATGCCTAAAGTTAACTATTAAAATTTAATCCTGCTTTTACGGAATTTTAAAAGTGAGACAAATGGTGTCGTTAAAAACCTTGAATCAGGTTTTTTGCAACTCAAACATAAATACTAACCAAACAAAACCCATTAATCATGGGGTCAATGTCCTGTGAAATTTCAACTCAAAGGGGTCAATATCCGCCGGAATTTCAAACCAAAGGGGTCAACATCCGCCGGAATGTCAGTCGAATGCAGCCAAGCAGACTAAATTCCGTTCCAGAGGGGTCAGCATACTCCTTGAAATCCAATCAGCAGACCCTACTTAAAAAATCTATAATAAATAGATATGTCAAGATTCCGTTCAAAATATAATAAGACTAGTTCAGGCTATTGATTTCAAAGGAATTGTAATTTAACTAAAGTAATCATTAATATCTTTTTCAATATTAGTGAACTTTATTTTTACATCTTCGCCTTGATAAAAATTGAGTAAATCCTCTTTTGTTAATGTACCTTCCATCAAGAATTTTTTGAGGTACTGCTGGTTAAATTCCATTAACAACATACTTTTTTCCAGTTGTTTCAAAATGGCTTTATTATTCTCAATATTACTATGCACCAGGTTTTTTATAGCTGTGATTTCATTTATATCTTTTATAAGTCGATTAACCAATATCACCAATATATCTTTATCCAATTCTAATTGTTTGGCATTTAAAGCAATGTCTCGGGCCAACATATATGCAATTGCCAAGTTGGAGTAATCTCCTTTTTGTGAATTGATAATGGCAACGAAACCAACTCCGGGAATGTAACCCACGTTTTCAAAATTCTTAAGAATGGAGTTTTCTACTAAGGAAATATCAAATACAATCAAACTTACTTTGCTATCTCTGTTGGCTTGTGCTTCTATCAACTGGCTCCAAGCTGTATCAGATTTACGAGTAAAAATATCTTTGCTTTCAATATCTCCTAAACGAACACTTTTATCAAACTTACATTCGATAGCTATTTTCAATTCAGGCTTTCCGTTTATTTCGCAAATAATATCTCCAGTTTTGTTTTTGGGTAAATTCCCTGCTGAATTACCTGTTAAAAAAGCACGATCCTTTAAGCGTTTATCTGCAAAGTATTGATTTAAAAATTCTGCAATTTCATCTTCTGCTAAAGTTCCTTTGATAGTTGACTTATAGAAAAGTTCTTTCTTCATTTCAAAAATCATCTTCAAACTTTCAAGTTCCGTGCCCAGTTCATTACTGGTTTTGGAAAGAAATGCCGACATACGATCTTCCATTAATGCCAGTACACCTATGTAAATAGCCCTAAGCAATTTTTCATCTCGTTCGGCTGCCGGAAGGTTATCGAAATAGTTGAAAACGATTTGGTTTTCGATTTCGAATTCTTTTATCTCTAAGCGTTTAAGCTGTTGGTTTATCCTTAACATCCTGATCTAACTTTTAAATTATATTACAAACCTCATATCCTTTATGCCTTTTTCACCCACCCATCTTTGAAACTCCTCTACCAATCCTTCTGAAAAATCTTTATCAAATGGTTCTTCCTTGCATTTTGTGCCAATAAGATCATCTAAGATTACTTCAACAGATTTTTTTACGGCATCTTCTTCTTTAATTTTTTGGTACATTATCCAAGGTTTATCTTTTGCAGATGAAGATTTATAGTTTCCATCCTCATCAAGTTCAATATCATTATGAGCTACCTCAAATGTTGACATAGAAACTCTATGAACTACTCTTAGGCCCGATTTTCTCGCATTTGTTATTTGAGTATAAATATCCTGATTCCCCGTCCAGACATTATTGATATTGCCTTTTTTATTCTTTGGATAATCAGTATCGTGCAGTACAGAAAAATCTATTTTGAAATGCGTTAGCATTTTTATCAAAGGAATGATTGTGTATTTTCCTCTAGCTCTTATTAGTATCGGGCGGCAATTAACGTGATATTTTCCTGCATTCATTCTCATAATTGTGTCAAACGCAGCATATTCAGTATCACCCTCAATCAGAATAGGATACTGACCGAAAAACATTTCAGAAAGGTTTTGGTCAAAACTGTTAAGTAATTTCAGATTTTCAATTTCCTCGTCAGAAAATTTAATCTCATCAGACCGATAGGTATTTGGAGTGGGATTGCCCTCATTTCTCGATAATCGAACTATTGTTGTATGATCCTCAAAAGGATTAATAAAAAGAGGGCTGTGGGTTGTAAGCATAACCTGCCAAGATGGATCGTTAGCCAGTTCATAAAGGTATTTAGATGCAGCTCTTATTCCATTTGGATGAAGAGCTATCTCTGGTTCATCTATTAGCAACATATAACCTGGTAATGCTACTTCATTATTTCTTTCATCTATCGCTTTTTCTGCCTCAATTTTTTTTGCATTTTCTAACTCTTCTTGCTTTTCATCAATTGTTACTTGTTTCGCTTTTTTTGTTGCATCAGTCTTTGCCTTTTCCTTTTCGCCTTCAAGTTTCTTAATATCTTTTTCTATTTGTTTTATTCTTTTTTCATTATCGGCTTTAAAAGTCCTTACTGCCTGTAGCCTTGACCGAACCTGTAATAATGACCAAAACAATGCTCTTTGAGAACCACTCCCTTGCTGATCCCAGTCTATATTTTCTTCAAATTCTTTAATATTTAATTTAGACCCTTTAATCAAAGCATCAAGAGGGTCAACTTTCAAGTCTGACATTCCTATATTTAAATCAATAGAAAGATTTGGGAAGATTTTATTATGACTATTAGTCATTCTTTGGCTTATTTTTTCAATAATCTCTTTATGCTCTTCTACTGGCTTTTGAGCGTGGTCAGTAAAGACCTCTAATGCCTTGCTTAACTCGGATTCTTTATTATCTAAATGTGAACGTAGATTCTCAGCGATAGGATCAACTATAAGCTTCAGTAAATTTTTTAATTCCGCTTGCGGATTCTCCAATGCACCTATTCTGAAGGGGACAGGTAATCGACTATTAAAAACATTATCCAGACCTGCAGCATTACCATCATCTGAATATTCTTGAGTTTCGGGATCGTACGTTTTTCTTGTCTTAGAACCATTTTTATCCCATTCCCATCTGCTTTTTACAACTAATAAATCTCCCTGTTTCTCTTTCCACTTCTCAGCTATATTAGCTGTTCCTTCTGGTATGTGAACTGAGATTTCTACATAAGTATTTTGTTGATCGGATCTTTTACAATAATCCTTATCGTAAGAGTATGTTTGTGTACCAACAGCTAATTCATAAGCTCTCAATACAGTTGACTTACCAGCATTGTTATCTCCAACAAGGCATAGGATGTTATCGAGGCTGACCGACAGGCCTTCGTTGCCGATACATCCTAAATTTCCAAAAGATATTTTTAGTAATTTTGATCGCATATAATTATTGCATTAATCATATAAGTTTTTCACATATCGGTTGATGTAACTATTCATACCACTACCACTTCGGGCAAGTCTTTTCATAGTTTCGACGTGATGCTGACCTGCTTTTCGGTAGCTATATCGGTAAGTCCGAACTGAGCCTGAAAACTTCACAATGATATAATCAGAACCTATTTCATAGGAGGAGACACCTGAATCCCCTCCTGAATTCCTGTATCTTTCCATGATAAATATTATACTTTAGAAAAACGGTATACGCCTTTAATATTCTGGGCTAGATACTGACCGTGAGAACTTGCATTCATAAGTTCTTCGTGAACATATTGAGGTACATCAAAATATTGATATACGCCACCATTCAAAAATTCAATTTCTAATGTTTGTGAATCTGCATCGTAACCTATTGAGGCAATGTTTGAAGAGGTAACTGCTTGTCTGTTCATAGTTTTAATTATTTAATGATACGTTTAACAAATGGACTTTGGGCTCTCCAAGTCTCTAAAAATTCTTTATAATTTGGTTGTTCCTCCATTTTGATTCCCCATCCACCGGGATGCATTGAATCCTCGTCTCCTTGCTCGTCATAAATGATTGGATCTTGGCTATCTGGTCTTCGATCTTTAGGTGGAGCATCAATTAATGTCCGCATAGGAAGTTTTACAGCCTCACCAAGTATAATAGCTTCGCCTGTTCTTAAAATCGGTAACATACTGGTCAATCCTTCTAAATTATCCGTTACAGCGCTTGTAATATGCCCTCGATCTGTAGCATTCGCTAATCGCAAGGCAAAGAATGTCCCACATTGCGAAAGAATCGTAGAATTTACTTCTGAAGGTCTTTGGCTTACAATCATTGCTCCAATACCATACTTACGCCCCTCTTTTACAATTTTCTGGACTATTGGTAATGCACTGCCTTCGTTGTTCAAATAATTATGTGCTTCTTCCATAAGTAATAGCAAAGGTCTGTTTCTACCTCCTTGAGATAGATTTCTCGCCCAAAAAAGACCATCATAAATTATTCTCAATAAAACTCCTATGATAGTATTGAGGATTGAATTTGGCACTCCAGACAAGTCCATTATTGTGATTGGCTTATCACTTCCTATCCATTCCTGAATCAAAGAATCCAGATCTTTCTCTGTTTTTCCATCTTCATCAGGTGTCCATTCGCCTGGTTTAAATAAAAAATCAAATCGTGGGATTCTTAGTTTTGCTCCCAAAGAGTGGAGTTGTTGTCCTACATTCAGATTTGATGTGGGGTGCTGAACACGCTCTCCATTTTCTCTATTTGTATTAATGGGTTTGAAAACAGGGGGAATTCCTGTCGAAAGATCTCCTTTCATCTCTAATCCTGCATCATCAAGTTCAAATGCAAGTGGACGATCAGGACGGTCAGGATAAAACTTGCCAAAGTTTTCCAGATAAAGTTTATACCATAGTTTATTTAAACTAAAAGCTATCGGAGAATCCACATTTAGTGTATCTTCGGAAACGCCTTCTTTTGCATATTTTGTTAAGCTTTCTTTTTTTGCGAAGGATATCTGCTCTAGAACATAATTCTCGTCTTTCTCATTACTAAAGGCTCCAAAGCTTACACTACAAAGTTCTTCAAAGTTTAATGCCCAAAAAGGTATAAATAAATCCTTTTCAATACTTCCTGCTGTCTTATCTGCATTTACTTTAAAAATATTTGCTCTGTCTCTTAAGGCATGGCCATATTCACCATGCAGGTCAAATACAAGCACTCTTGCTGATGGATAATTTACTGGATCAGAAATAGCATTTAGAATACTTGCAACAGTTGTTGATTTTCCAGAACCCGTAGTACCCACAATGGCAGAATGGCGAGTAATCAATTTATTGATATCAATTAGTGCCGGAATGGATTCAGCACCTGCTATGTGCCCTACCTTTACGAAGTATGGCCTATCCGGCTGTCCGTAAATCTTCTTTAAGTCACTTTCTGAGACCAGATGAACCTCGTCGCTGATCGTAGGATATTGAGATATTCCCCTTTGGAAAGAACCGTTTCTTTGTCCCTCCCCAATCAGTTGTACTTTGATCCACCGATATCCATAAGGCTGTGCCAATATCTGATTTTCAGGAACGGCACTGGCACCTACTTGTGTAACAATACCAAACAGATCAATATAGCCAATAGGAATTTTTACAAATGAGCCAATCTGACCAATACGATACCCTTCTCCATCCACATAAGTAAGACCAGATGGTGCCGTATTATCCAATGAAACACTTAGTGATGTACCGCTAACATCTTGAATTGTTCCTAAATAAGTAGATTTAAACGCCATCCTTCTCAATTTTGAATTGTTCTTTGCCGATTAATTCTTGCAGAAAATCGCCTAAAACAGAAAAGTCCCCAATGCAAAATTGATATTCTCTTAACTTTTCGCCTGTTTCTTTTCCTTCCTCATTTAGTACTGGAATATCCTTCGGCTTTATAGCATTTGCGAGATTTTCTTCGGCTTCAAAATCTAGTTTCGTTGGTTTCCATTTCGCTCTAAGTCCTCCAATTACGGCCTCGTCCAAAGTCCAGATACTTAAGTTTGATCTGTTTTCTGCCAAGTTTAAAGCCTTCTCATAATTTATTATCGTTTTAACGGTTGTCTCTTCACCTTCTTTCTCTTCTGTAATTGTTGTTAAATCCCCATATAACAATGCTATTACCATGGCCGTAGGGTTCGCTCTTAATGCATTTAGGATTGTATCATTTAAATGATCGTCACTAAAAGAATAGCCGGACAATATCAATACCGCTGAATTCTGTCTTAAAAATTTGTTCAAGCGATCTATCAAGGCCAAATATGGCATTTTACGACTTTGGTCATATTTCAAATGAGAAGGATGGATAATATACGAATCACATTCTTCTAAACTAGTGGAACGATAAACATCTTTATTGTCTTTGAGATACCAGTTTATAGATCCGTGGATTTTCCATAGTCTTGTCCAATGAATGGGTATCAGATTATCTTCAACAGCCCGTAAGTCAAAAAAAGGAAATCTCGTCCCTACAAACCCATCAAAATATGGAACTTTTAAAGATTCGAATGCTTCTTCTAATAATAGATCGTAATTAGTAGTGAATATTTCTATAGGAGTATCCCGATCAATATTATTTACCCATTTAGCTAATTTGTGATAAGGCGTTTTATTATTAGGTAATTCTACATTCAATTTTTCAGCTATTTTCTGACAAACTATTTTCTCAAGATTTTTTAATTCAGTTTCGGAAAACCCTCTAATGTCAGTAGCTCCCTTAGAGATTTGCATCATGCCTCTCAAAAAACTTAAAATATCCTCAATATTTGGATTGATCTTTCCTGTTTTCACCACTTCTTCTATAAGTTTGGTATATGCATCTGCTAAACTTCGTGTAGCATTTTTAATAACAGTTGTTTCTTTGTCTATTTCATCTTTAACATATTTAGTCAAGCCAGCTACATCAGGAATCAATGGCCATTTTCCCTCAGGCATTGCAACAGCTAATGGACATCCTGCTGAAATAAAAAAGCCTACAGGTTTTTTATCCTGAGACAGCGTTTGTCTTAAATATTTAGATTGACGGATTGGGTCGTGAAATGTCATTTAAGTAAGGGATTAAAAATGAAACTTTAAAATATTAAAGAGAATGATCAAACCTACCTATTTCTTAACTCCAAAAAAATACCCTGTACAGGGTAATTTTACAAAAAACCAACTCAAAAATGATAGGATATTAGGCATTATAGATTTAGAGTGGAATAATTGAGGGTTTCTTATTAGGTATACAATCAGAAAATTCTGAATCCAGGCGAGGAGTTTGAATTCGGGTCATAGAATAGATTGTTTTTTATGTGCATCCGTATCCTTGCATGGTAAATCCAAAAAACCAAACCCTCAACTTTACTTCAAACTGTAAATTGAGAATTTGGAAGGCGGGATGAATTTCGACCGGGCCAGCGCAGGCCTTGAGCGTGGATAGGATTCGAAATTCTTGATCTTTTTGTTACTTTTTGCATTAAGGTAAAAAGTAAAAAGCATTTTACTCAATTGAAAAAGTAGATTCAAAGAATGGCTAATTGGTTTTTAATTTAAAATAGAAAACAGAACCTTTACCGGTTTTATCAAACCTTTCTATTTCCCCTTTTCTATATAGTCTATTAAGCTCTCTAGAAAGATCTTTACTATTTAACTTTTTGTCAGGGAAAGCTTTAATAATTTCGGAAACGCGCATGCCAGACTTCATTTCAGGTAATTTTAAAACTTTAATTTTAATGAAGCTAGGTAAAAAATTTTTATCAAATAGATAATTTGGTGAGTTTATATTCTTTGAAAAAAAGTTCTCTAAATGGCTTAGTTTCTCACCTAAGAAAATTTCCTTTTCATTTATGAGATCATCAATTTTCACATTGTAAATAGTTGCCAGATCAAATAGAGTACTTGAATTAGGAACCACACTATTGTTTGACTTTTCAAGTTGCCTAAGGTGGTCATCTGAAAAACCACTAAGTACATGTAAGCCTAATATTGATAAATTTGCCTGCTCTCTCAATGATTTTAAATTTTTGGCAAGTTGCTTTAAATCAATTGTTTTTCTATCTATTAAACCCATTTGACAAAGTCAAGAATAATTTTGTCATCATTTTTTGGGTTTTTGTTTTACTTGTGGCTACAAATTACTATATTAGCAATGTCAATTAAGAAAATAATTGATAATTAGGCATCTAACCTAGTCCAGTTGCAGAAACGTAGGAAATTTCTTGAAACAATGGACATAGAGTAGAAGCCCATCCGCTATATTTACAATATAGAGGTGGGCTATCTCTTTGTAATTTTGTTTCAAGAGACTCTTTGGAGTTAAGGCTTCCTACGTGCCGTGCAACAAATTATAAGAGATATGTTCACCTCTCTACTTTTTGAGAGGGCTCTTTAATGGACTTTTTATATGATAAACCATGAAAGCGAGCACCACACACATCAATCTTTTTGCGCGACCGCATCGCACCTTGCCAAGCAGGGTGGAGGGTTTGGCTTGCACTTCCCCTTATCAGCTCGGTAGAATCATCTCCCTAAAAGAGGTCCAGCGCAACATCATCAAATCTCCTGTTTGATATTTTAGCTTCCCGGTAAGGAAGGATGGCCTTGACTCTTTAGTCTATTCACTGGTTTTATCCCTTTCCTTTCTACCTGTCCGCTGCAGAGGATAGGGTATCCATAGTAAAATTCTTATTTCTGACTGATCATGAGCTGCCAAAATGGTGGCCTGGAAGAGCTTTGTCTGTTCTTTTTAAGGCACCCTTCCCTGCTGCTTCTGATCCTAAACTGACTGCATGAAAAAATTGATACAATCATGCTTCCTGGGACTCCCATGTCTTTACCGGAGTGTCAAGTACGGAAGAAATCATGAACTGGGACACTATTCCTGCCCCAATGAAAGTTTCCGGGCCATGGTGTACCTGGGCAGCAAACATCCATATCTGCTCTGCATATCCAAATCCATCATGGTGAAATACCTGGAGGCCAAAGCCAGACTAAAAACATAAACCCAATACTATGAACCCACTTACAACCACTGCAATCAAAGGATTGCTATTTGACGACAGCTGAAAGTTGCCTGTCACCCTCACAGGACCCCCACCGTGTCTTTTCTCATAAAGGTAAAAACGAAGCAATAGACCCAAATGTAGCTAGCGGATGCACAAAAGGTGACGGTACTACAGCGGTGCGGGCCGGGTAAAAGTGCTTCTAGCGCTTTATGTTCCGGGGCCGGGTCTGGTTGGTCTTTCATTGGCCGAAATGATAGATGGCCATCCATTTCCCGGCTTCCTTTTGATTCAGAACACCAAATTCATGTCCCTCTCTAATAAACACATATCAAATTTTCATTTTCTAAATGGTTCTTCTTTAAGGCCATAAACATTTAAATAAACCCAAACTACTAACCTTTAAGATTGAAATACAAATCATGAAAAAAGCAATCTATCTATTACTCACAACAACACTCATCGTCCAATGGACATATTCCCAATCTGAATTCACCCCCCTGGCTATTGGGGACAAATTGCCGGATCTGGTATTTGAGAATACGCTTTACAACGGTGACAGGGAAATCCGCCTTTCGGACTACAGGGGCCAGCTACTGATCCTCGATTTCTGGGCAACATGGTGCTCCCCCTGTATTGCAAGTTTCCCAAAGCTGGACAGCCTGGAAAAATCATTTGGCGATAAGTTGACAATCCTTCCGGTTACTTATCAAGATAAACAGGAGGTAGAAAAGCTTTTTTCAAGAATGGCCAAACTCAAGGATATCCAAAAACCCATGATATATGGTGACAATATACTGAGAACTCTTTTTCAGCATAATTCACTGCCATACTATATCTGGATAGATCAGGGGGGAACTGTAGTTGCTTTAACTTCAAGTGACGAAATCAATACCAGGAATATTGAGCTTTCTATCGCCGGAGATTTTAATGGAATTAATTCAGTTCAGCAGCAGGAAAGTCAATTTGACCAAAATATCCCACTAAGAGATCAGATCGGCAAAGATATTCCCCCTGTCTACCAATCCACACTTTGGGGTTATGTCCCCGGCTTCCCTAGCATGGCTTCAGCAGGCTCTTTCTTTAGCCAAGATGAAAAAACTATCAGGATTTTCTTTACAAATGTACACTTAATGCACTTATACCGCTATGCTTATAGAAACGGCAACACTGCAATAAATATCAAAAATGTTGACGTAAGGACCGAACGAAAAGGTCCCTTTGAAGAAACCAAAACACACAGCAATACCCAAACCAAAGCATGGATGGAAGACGGGAATGTTTTCACCTATGAACTCGAAGTAGACCGCATCCACAAGGACAAAGTGTGGGAAATCTTTAAAGCTGATCTGCAAACATTCTTCCCCCAATACAATGCCAGGGTAGAAAAAAAATCTGTGCCTGCATTGGCACTAGTCGCTAAGGAAAACTGTGATCTAAAAACAAAAGGCGGAGAACCGTCACATGAATTCACTGTCTATGGCGCCAAAATCCAGAACAGATCCCTGAATTACCTCATTTCCTACCTCAACCTCAAATTTCTCCAACAAGATGAAAGAATGGTTATTAACCAGACCGGGATCATCGAACCTGTCGACATCCAGCTTGAATGCAACATGACAAACCTTGATGAAATAAAAAAAGCCTTATCCTATTATGGACTGGACCTGATTGAGACTGAGGCAGAGCAGGAAATACTACTGATTACAGACAGGTATTGAAGTTTTTAACCAATAAAATCAAAAAAAATATGAAAAAAGTATACTTCATTTCATTGATACTGTTTGCCCTGATGGTTAATAAGTGCTGGGCACAGAACACCTCCCTGTTGAAAGGGCAGGTTTTGACCAAAAAGGATGGTTCACCACTTCCGGGTGCTAATGTAACTCTCAAAGGTCAAAATATAGGAACCGTCACAGATGCTGACGGACTGTTTACACTTAATCTTCCAGAAGGTGAAGCACGTTTGATGTTTAGTTATATCGGATTTGAATCCAAAGAAAGGGAGATCAATATGCCCCTTTCAGGATTGCTGACTGTCTACCTGGTAGAAGCTGGACTTGATCTGGAAGATGTTGAAATCGTCTCCACCGGATATCAGCAGCTTCCTAAGGAAAGGGCCACAGGATCCTTTGTCAAACTAGATGAAAAATTGATCAACAGACGGGTATCCACCAATCTGCTCGATAGGCTGGAGGATGTAACCCCAGGCTTAGTATTCAACAGGTCCAATGCTGACCCAATAGGAATCAGGGGAAGAAGTACACTCTTTGCCAATCCCAATCCATTGATCATAATAGATGACTTTCCATATGATGGGCCACTGGAAAACATCAATCCCAATGATGTGGAAAGCATCACTATACTCAAAGATGCTGCGGCATCTTCTATATGGGGGGCAAGGGCAGGCAATGGCGTAATCGTCATCACAACCAAAAAAGGAAGTATAAAATCTCCTATACGTGTAAGTTTAAACACCAACATTACCAGTACTGAGGCACCAGACTTCTTCTACAGACCCCAGATGTCTGTCAACGATTACATCGACATTGAAATTGAACTATTTAACCGTAATTTTTTCAATTCAAGAATCTCTCATCCACGAAGACTCGCTTTAAGCCCTGTGGTCGAACTGCTCCAAAGTAACCGGTCGGGAGAGATTTCTAACGAGGAAATGAACCAGCGGATAAGTGCCTTAAGACTGGTAGACTCCAGAGATCAGTATGACCTTTTCTATCGCAATCAAGTATTCAGCCAAACGGCACTAAATATCAATGGAGGCTCCGAAAATTTTCACTTCAATACCACTATAGGCTTTGATGAAAACAGAGCATCCTCCAAAGGAGATAAGAACAATAGATTTACCATAAACAGTAACCAGACTTTACTGATGCTCAACAGCAGACTCCGCATTAATACCGGCATCAACATAACACAATCCATAAGACAAAACAACAGCCTGGATCCAACACGTTTACAGCTGTCCAGCACAGACCCCAGAATGTATCCCTATATTGAGTTTCAAGACGCTGAAGGTGATCCTTTGACCGTACCAAAGGATTATAGGATTTCCTACCTAAAAAGTCTTGAAGGATTGGGGTTAAAGGACTGGTACTATAGGCCTTTGGAGGAACGTAATCTAAAAAACAACCAAACTTCCCAGACAGAAATTAGATTAAACCTAAATACAAACTACAAAATAAATGAAAATCTGTCAGCTGACCTCAGGTATCAGTATTGGACAAACAACATTAATCAAAGGGAAATCATCCATCCGGATTCATATGAAGCCAGAAACCTGTTCAACAGTTTTTCCTTCATAGATAATTCCGGTTCCATATTGAGCAATTTTCCTGAAGGAGGCATTTTCAACCAGGGAATTGATCAGGGCTTCAGCCATACTTTCAGAACAAACCTCACCTACAGCAATACTTGGGGAAAAGACCATCAACTTATTGCATTGGCAGGATATGAGGCCAAAGATCTCCAGCGAACTGGACACAATTCACGGCAATATGGATATGACCCGGATATTGCAGGGGTAAAACCTGTGGATTATATGACTAATTTCCCCCTCTTTTTCGCCCCGAATATTGTACAGCGGATTCCATTTGCCGATAGTCAGTCAGGTGTTGTGGACAGGTTTATTTCCTTCTTTGCCAATGCCGGTTATGAATACAAAAACAGGTATCTTTTGTCTTTTTCTGCAAGAAAAGATCAATCAAATCTTTTTGGAGTCGAGACCAATATGCGTGGGGTTCCACTTTGGTCTACAGGTCTGGGATGGATTCTTTCTGAAGAAAATTTCTTCAATTCAGACCTGTTTCCATACTTAAAACTAAGAGCTACATATGGGTACAGTGGCAACGTTGATAATTCTCTGTCTGCTTTTACAACTGCAAGCTTCTCCCCAAGCAGTCCCTTTACCGGATTACCTTATTCCACCATTGTAAATCCCCCAAACCCTAACCTGAGATGGGAGAGGATAAGTATGGCCAACATGGCAATTGACTTTGCAACAAAAAATAACAGATTAAGCGGAACAGTGGAATATTATAAGAGAGTCGGTCAGGATATGATCGGCTTCGCAGCAGTAGCCCCTACTGCTGGACTCCAAACATTCAGGGGCAATACAGCCACTATCAAGGGCTCCGGGATTGATCTTGAGTTAACCAGCCTTAACATCGACAGGACATTAAAATGGAATACTACCTTCTTGTTTAACTATTACACGGATGAAGTCACAGGCTATAAAAGAGACCATCCAACCAACATCGTTTTGAATTTCGGAACCAACTCCATGTACCCGGTTACCGGGTTTGGAATGTTTCCTGTATTTTCTTACCGGTGGGCTGGACTGGATCCGAATAATGGTGATCCACAAGGAATCCTCAACGGGGAAATAAGCAAAGATTACCTATCTATCACAAGAGATGCTACCTTTGACGATTTGATTTACCATGGAACCTCAAGACCAAATATTTTTGGTGCACTGAGAAATGATTTCTATTGGAAAGGTTTTAGTCTTTCAGTCAACCTCTCCTATAGATTAGGATATTATTACCGCAGGGAGTCAATTATTTACGGGAATCAACTTGGGCTTGGTGGACATGGAGACTATGCTTTGAGATGGCAAAATCCAGGTGATGAATTAAAAACCAATGTACCTTCCAAACCAAATGCTACCAATACCAACAGGGACAATCTATACATTTTCTCAGAAGCATTGGTAGAACGTGGGGACCATATCAGGTTACAGGATATCAGACTTGGTTACAATATTGACAAAACCACATGGCAAAATCTTCCTTTTCGAAGTGCAGAAATATATTTCTATGCCAACAATCTTGGAATAATCTGGAAAGCAAGTAATGACCCAATTGACCCGGATTTCAGATTTATGCGGCCTCTGAGAAGTATTGCGGCAGGTGTAAGAATTAATTTTTAAAATCAGGACCAAACCATTTTGAAGTCCCAAATATTACATCTGGCCCATGGCCCCTCTTATTACCATGTTTGATAAAAAATACTAAAATCTTTTAAACAGATAAGCAATGAAAAAAACACTAAACATATTTCTGTTAGCCATTATCGCAATGGGCTGTGATGGCTTTCTGGACGAGAAGCCTCTCAAATCACTAGTGGTCCCTTCCTCACTGACCGATTTACAAGCCTTGATGGACTATGAATTCTTTATGAATACAGCTCCCGGAATTCCAGTAATCACTTCCGATGAATTCTATGCATCAGAAGGTATATGGCAATCAATCCCACTGGCAACCCTCCGCAATGCATATATCTGGAAAGAAGATGATCTAAATGAAGGTGAGATTAATCCTGACTGGATAAAAGCCTATGAACAAATCTTCTATACCAATATCGTATTAGAATCAATAGAAGGAATTACAAGGAATTCAAACAATGCAATCCAATATGATCATGTAAAAGGAAATGCAATATTTCACCGTATTTTAGCTTATTATCATCTACTTTCTCAATTCTCGGCAATGCCACAAGATGGTGCAGATATGAACCAGTACGGTTTGGTCATCAAAGAGACAGCTGCAATAGAATCCCCTCCTGTTAGAATTACAGTGGGCGAATCTTATGATTTTATTGAAAATGAATTGATACGTGCTTTAGACCTTTTACCCGAAACCAGTACTTTTGCCACCAGACCATCAAAGGCCAGTGTCTATGCGCTTCAAGCTAGATTTTACCTTTTTCAGGGAAAGTTTATTGAAGCTGAAAAAGCAGCCGAAGAAGGTCTGAAATTGAATAACTTCCTGATAGATCACAACGATTTAGATCCCTCACTGGCAAACCCCTTTCAAAGATTCAACCAAGAAGTGATCTTTCATGAAGAACTCGTATTCTCTTCATTGCATTTAAATGCCGATATTTCCCCAGAACTTTATGACCTTTACCAAGGCAGTGACCTTAGAAGAGAAACTTTTTTTAACGTCAATCAAAACACAGGACGAATTACCTTTAAAGGAAGCTACAACGGAATGGTAACGCTGTTTGGCGGATTCACAACTGCGGAACTTTATCTTATCTTAGCCGAATGTCAGTTAAGGAACGGAAAGCTATCGGAAGGATTAGCCACTTTAAATATATTTCGATCTAAGAGGTATTTGACCCAGGATTTTGAAGAAATCCAAACTGAAAATAAAGTAGAAGCCCTAAGATATTTATTTCTAGAAAGAAGAAAAGAGCTTGCCCTAAGAGGAGCCCGGTGGTTTGATCTAAGAAGATTGAATCACGAAGAGGAGTTTAAAGAAACATTAACCAGAACGCTTGGAGGAATCACATATACACTTGAACCAAACTCCAGATTTTACATCCTTCCAATAATGGATATTGAGATTGCAACATATGGATTATTGCAAAACCCTTAAAAATTAAAGGGCGGAAGTTAAACTTCCGCCTTATAATTAAACTGTTTAAGTTTAAAGTGGAATGTATGCTCCAAAAACCTCAGACCCTTCAATTACCTCTCCAAGGATGGGATCATTATCAACCAATTCTGCGGTACAGATTACATTTGGATTTTCACCACAACGGTAATTTACACCTACTTGACCGGTAACCATTTCCCATTCTCCATTAATCAGTGTGAATTTTGGGTTCTGATTCTCCAGTGTCGGCTTGGTAAATGCAAATGCAAATACCGCAGCCAACACAAATGCTAATAATGGTAATCTTTTGATTAAAGTATTCATCACGCACTTCTTTTTTTAACATTCAAAAAAGACAGCAAAAACGTTTTTGGTTGTTATCCTACTCTGTTTTAGGGTTTTCGGACACCCCTATCTACTTGACTTTGCTGTCTGGGTTTTGTGCTGATTTCACCTAGATCACTTTACCCATGAAATCGGACAGCTTGGGTTTCGATCTTAACCTATCCAAAGCTAAAAAGACAATTATTTTATTGCAAACCACATATTGTCAGCACTTTGTGTAAATCGAATTTTGCACAACAACTTTGAATTAATCATGTTTTACAATATAAATCCGGAAAATTGGCACTAATCGCACATGCAAATTCCCTTATTGTTTATTATTTTAACACTTTCGTTTTTTACCTGATTTTAAACACCATGGTGAGTGATTTTAAATATAAATTGGACATATTTTTATATGCCAAACAAAATGACCTGCTTATAAAGTCAGCTTTTCCAGCTCTTTTTGCCTCTTCCAAAAAAGTGGTTTTCAATAAAGGAGAACAGCTTAGATTTAAATACAATGACATCCCTCACTTGATTTTCCTCCATCAAGGTGCAATCTTGGGTACTCTCTATGGCAATGGCAATCAATTATACAAAGCCCTAAAAGTCCAAAAATCAATATTTCTGAATGGGCCATGCAATTTTACTCCCTTCGAAATTGATGAGCAGGAATGGATCGTTGCCAATAAGGCGGAAATTACCGCCATATCTTTGAACCTTCTGCTTGAAAAGGTAGAAGAAATCGAAGGGGCCAGAAGCAGAATTGAAAAACATATCACTGATGTGATATTATTCGACTTCCAATGCTACCATAAGCTTTTAAATATTTCCCCATTACAGGGCAAAGTCGACTACCTTGTGGAACATCTCCCATTATGCCTGGAAAAAACAAATAAATATCTTGCAGAGTATCTAAATGTCTCCCAAAACGGACTGGCTAACGCCATCAATCAATGGGGCAAAATTAACTTTGAGGAAGAATAATATTTCCGGCTACTTCTCCCACTCCCCTACAGTATTTAAGCTGTCCGGTATCCGAGATCGGTTAGTGAACTTGCCTAACTTTGCTGAGGTGAAAAAATATTCTCTGGCTGCCGGTGTCATTTTGGATATCCATAATAAAAACAATGAATTTTGTCTTTTGCCCAATCTCTCCCCCCTATTGGACAATATCCTTGATATTAAGGGACTTAAAAAAACTTTTACAAATAAAATCACTTCAAATTTTTCTCCGACCAGAAGAACCAATATGCCATGCCCCACAATATTTACAACGGTAGCAAGATAATTTTCCCAGTAGTTCACGGGTATACTTACCTTCTTTTCCAAAAGGAAAATAATAAGTCAAAAACACCATCCAAGCAATATCATATGTTGGATACTTGATTTTTCCCAAACATCCGGTTACTTCTTTAATCAGCTCTTTGCTAGCTTTATTATTATAAACAGCAGGTAACATGACATACTTTTTCTTCAATTTACTGCTTCCAAACCTAAAAACCAGATTAAGAAATTTTCAACTGGGGATAAATCCAATTTTATCCAACCAGTTACACAAATTCCCTTTTTAACACTGCAATCACTTTACCAACTAAATAACCTCAACGATTTTAAAAAAAGCATACCTCCAAACCTCCTCTATAGGGTGAAATTCCCTAAATAACAAAACTATATTTTATCATATTTATTTACAAAAAATACAATTATCTACCCTAAAAACCCCCAATTAAAGCCATACTTCCCCTATACCTCCCCTATGGATACGGTATACATTCCCCGTAGATACTCCGTTAAAACGACAAAATCTAAGAAACCATTGTATTTTTCAAAGAATATCAATTTAATCCAATTTCTATCAAACTTACCATTCTCGATTTCTTATCCTGTATCTGCATTATCTTCCACAATAATCATCATAAAAAAAGTTTTGCCAATTCGGAAGACAGGAAAAATTCGTATCTTAATACATTGAAAACTAAGTAATTGCGACAAAATTCAAGATTCCTTCAGTTTTTAACCCTTACCTTTTGATTTAATTCAGTTTCCTGACGTACAAGAATAGCCTATGATGAAAATCTTATTGATAGAGGACAATTAGGAACTGATCAGCACCATCACTGATTATCTTTCTTCACAAGGAAATATCTGTTAAACATATAGCATTGAGCTTGGTTATACTGTCGATAAAGAAAACATCCACGCTATCCGCATTGATTTTGGAAAAGCACTTCAAAATTGAATCAGCATGTGATGATACCTTTATGACATGATTACTAAACCAACTACCAAAGTGTCCCAGATCAGATTCATTTTCTTTTTGACAATTAGCTTTTTTTCCCTGAGCTCATTGACGTACGCACAAACTTTCACAGTAACGGGCACCATCAGCGAAGATGGCTCCGGACTTCCTCTGGAATTTGTTCAAGTGGCACTTTTTACCTCAGCTGACCAAAGCCAGCCTGTAAGTTTTTCAGATACCGATCAAAACGGGAAATTTATCCTTAAAGTACCTGAGGGAAATTACCTCTTCAAAGCATTTTTCATAGGTTATGATGATCTGGTCATGGAAAGTGTCTTGGTAACCGGACAAAAGGACTTGGGGACCATCAATATGGTATCACAAAACCAAAACCTTGAAGAAGTAGTGGTCAAAACGGACAGGCTGCCGATAAGGACCAGTATGGAAGGCATAACCATCACACCTGAAAATAACCTGGCCAATATCGGTGGAACATTATTGGATATTCTCAGGAACACCCCCTCCATCTCTGTTTCCGAAGACGGCAGCATTTCCCTCCGCGGTAGTACCGGAACCAATGTCCTGATCAATGGGAGAAATTCTTCCCTGACCCAAAATCTTGACCAACTGCCTGCAAGTGCCATTGATGAAATCAGAATCATCAACAATCCCAATGCAAGGTATGATGCAGAAGCCGAGGGAGGGGTAATAGATATTATCCTCAAAAAAGGAACCGATCTGGGAACCCATGGAGGAATTGAAGGAACATACGGAACCAGAAACCGGACCAATCTGGGAGGTAGGCTTAACCATAGAAATGCCAAGTGGAATACTTTTGTAGGCTATAACTACAGGGACTGGAAAAATATCGGAGACAGAAGAAATACCCGTGTTCTATTTGAGGACCAGGAAGTCCTGACACAAAACACCTCCAGTTCAAGTAGAAATGCAGGCCATAATTTGACCTATGGAGCTGATTACTTTTTCGGCAACAATGTCATAAGTTATGAAGGCGTATTCCAATCAAGTCTGGACAGACAGGTCAATACCCTGTTTGCAGAACTAGAGAGAAGTGGTACTGCAGCCCGTTCCTTTGATTATGTAAGAAGAAACAGGGAAAGCGAAACAGATAAAGGTCTGGACAATGCCTTGATTTTTGAACATTCCTTTAAGGAGAAAGGCCACTTGTTCAGGTTGACTGCCAGTAACTCATTAAGAAATCAGTTCAAAACCCAGGAAATCGATATTTTCAACAATACTTTAAATCCTATTCCGGAAAACCTCAGTGGTCAGGAGCTAGCTTACATTGATGAAAACAGAAATATATCCGTATTTCAGGCAGATTATATCCGTCCTACAAAATCTGGAAAATTCGAAGCAGGCCTGAAATCAAATCTCAGAAAATTCGATAATGACTACCGATACCTGAGATTCAATGAAACAGCCGGAGGCTTCTTGGAAGACGAAAGGGTAAGTAACCGCTTTATCTACAAAGATCAGATCCATGCAGCCTATGCCCTGATTTCAGTATCCAAACCCAAGTTTGAATATTCATTGGGACTAAGGGGAGAACTCACTTTTGTTGACACCTATCTCGAAAACACCAACGAGCAGAATAAACAGAATTACTTCAATCTTTTCCCAAGTGTTCAGGGATTGTACAACCTAAATGATATCCATGCCATTAAAGCTACCTACAGCAGGCGAATAGACAGGCCCACTGCCTGGAGGCTCAATCCATTTCCGGATATAACCGATAGCTTAAATGTAAGAAGGGGAAATCCTGCCCTTCAGCCCGAAATGATCAATTCCCTGGAATTGGGGCATATTGCGAATTTTAAATCCTCCAGCCTGACTACCAACTTGTTTTACAGAAAAGTGAACGGACAATTGGACTTCATCACGATTGTGGAAGATGGTATTTCCTATTCCCAGCCTGACAACCTACTATCTGCGCAATCCTACGGATTGGAATGGATAGGAAGCAGTGAAATCAGCAATTGGTATGCTATCAATGGAGGCTTTACCATTTACAGGATTCAGGTGGACGGTTCCAACATCAGTGAGGAGTTCACCAATTCAGGTTATGCCTGGAACTTAAAACTGATCCAGGATTTCAAGTTGCCTTTTGGCCTGAATTTCCAACTGGCCGGAAATTATGACTCACCTGAAATCGAGGCACAGGGAAGGGATCTGGCCCAGTATTATTTGGATGGAACCATTCAAAAATCCGTTTTTAATGATAAGGGAAGTGTGGCCATAAGCGTAAGGGATGTTTTTGACACCAGAAGATTTGCCGGTAATGCACTGACCAATTCATTTTCCCAGGAGTTTTATTCCAAACAGGAAACCAGAATTTTGTTAATGTCCTTAAGGTATAATTTCTAAAAAATAATCCTTTTATTTTAGGTGTAGCTTATAAAAACGCCTTTTTGAAATTTATCCGCTGTCCTGCTTCTCCAGAAGCAGGACTTCTATAATCAAACAGACCTTTTCTATTCATTACCTCACCCTAACCCTTCTCCTAAAAGTAGAGGGACTATCCGTTCCAACAGCAATAACTATTGTAACAGGGTCACAACCTATAGGTGTCAAAATCACAATATAAACAGCAAAAAGTCGTTCAAAAGGAGTTATAAATCGAAAAAAGAGATACGGACCCAATAGGGAATACTAAATCCACAAGATCAAATGCAACTTTTTGAGTGGTAATATTTTTGAAACAACATATTTGCATTTCAACTATATAATTTTGAACGTAATTGTATTATTAAATAAAATAACATAATTTATTTTATAATTCAAGAGCAATTGACGTATATTTATGAAACTTAATCCATTTTATTATACGACCAAACCAGCTTGATATGCCCCAAGTAAAATCTAAACCGACGAGAATTCACACCAGCAGACTGATTGCCAACCTTTTTTCGGACAACATTCAAGCCAGCAAGCTCTTTTATGAAAGCGTACTGGATTTTAAAGCCGAATTTGAAAGTAATTGGTACATCAACCTGAAATCAAATGACAGTCTGATCGAAATCGGTCTTTTCCCGAAATCCACCGATTTGATCCCAAAAAATTATGTGCAGTCCCCCTCAGGAGTAAATCTGTCCTTTGTCGTGAACAACCTCGACGAGGTTTACGAAAGAGCTGTGAATGCAAATGCCAACATTGTACAAAAACCTGAAAACGAGTTCTATGGTCAAAGAAGGCTGTTGATCGAAGACCCCAACGGTCTCCTACTGGACATTTCCAGTAGAATAGATTAAATATCGAATATTACCCCAACTGAAAGGACCGGACAACCCGGTCCTTTTTATTTTTCCGGTATGGCCTACAACCATCCCTTTGATATCACGGCCCTTCAGGCCTTTTCAATTCAAAAAATCTTTTAACTTTTCCCTTTCCTCTTAATCCCTTTCCGACGTCCGCCTTCAGACATCCCTCTTAATGAATCCCTTAATACCTGAACTCCTTAATGGTTCAAAATCTCCGATTAACCTTTCGACCTCCGCCTTATTAAATATTCCACCAATACGTAAACTTCAGGGCCACCGACCTGTCCTTTACATAAAAAGGAGCCGGTAAATAATTATCCGTAAAAACCAGGAAAATATCTGAAGCAGGCTTAAACCGCCACTGCAAGCGTGTATTGAGGTTCACATTCTCAATCTGCTCATTATATTGGACAAAAGCCGTCACAAAGAAATTATTGGTCAATGTAAGATCTAGCCTCGGACCTATCAGCCAAAACCTGGTGATCCCCCACGTTTCTGGTAGGTGGATTTCATTGTAGTTGGCATTAAGCACCAGGCTAAAATACGGCTGAAACCTGTAACCCATTTCCCCTGTCAAATTGTACCGGTCACCATCTGCATAATATCCACCCATCCTGGTGGAGAAGGCATAAGTGAAAATACTCTGAGGCTTGGAAGTATACTCGGTACCCCAGGCAAACCACCTGTGTTCTGTCCCAGTGGCCAAGGTGTCTCCGGAGAAATTGGTAGGATCAAATGGCCTTAGCAACTTGATATAATCCCTTGCGCCCCAGACCACTAAATTGCTTTGACTCCTGAACCTGATTTTGTAAGAAAGCCAAGTCTCGTTGTCGGTTTGATCTAACTTGGTATCATAAAACATCCTGGAATTGAACTCTGGACCATGACTGAGGATTTTCTTGCTTTTTGGGAAAAACAAATAACCCACACTTGGGTGGAATTTGAAGAAACCAGTCCTAGGAACGTAGCCTACCTCTGCCGTATAATTTTCCGAAACGTACTCATGCTGCCAATTCCAGTAAAGATTCCCGCTTGTATATCTCAAATTGGCAGCATGCACCCAGCCATCATTCCCCTTTGTAGGATTGAAAGACTTAAGGAAAAATGCCTTCCCTGTCCATAGGTTATTGGAAGATGCCAGATTGTATTCCAATCCCACATTCCTGTCAAACTCCGCATATCCTGGTTTATCATAATCCGTTGGTGACCTGAACAGGCCCACTTGCCTATTGACAAAAATGGCTCCTATATTGGATCTGGAAAACACCCTTCTTTGCAGTGAGACCACAGAGAAATTCTGTGCATCCAATTGGTCGGCTTCCACCTGTCCTGTCTGCATGGTCATGGCACCAACCCGCCAATCTTTATTGATCCTACCACTGAACCTTGCTCCAGCTTGAATCGGCGCATTCAATCCAATCCTCCGGGAGAAGAATGGTCGGATGGTCTCATATCCAAAATTGGCGAAGAGATCCCCATTCTCGAGGAAAAACTGTCTTCTTTCTGGAAAAAACAATTCAAACCGGTCAAGATTAGTCACTTGCCTATCTACCTCTACCTGTGAAAAATCAGGATTGACGGTAAGGTCCAGGTTCAGCGCTGAACTGATACCTACTTTTGCATCAAGTCCATAGTCGTACCTGTAATCTGCAGGTTGCCCTTCACGGACATTTTGACGAACTCCACCAAGACCATAAGGGATGATGGAGATATTCGGACCTGCAACAGGGGGCGGATTATCCCATACCAAAGTGCCGGTATAGGCCAAAGAAGCAGATGGAAACTGTCTAGGTACAGGAGCCCATCCTGATTTCTCAGTTGTCTTCAAGTCCATACGACTGAAATTGATCCCCCATTCGGTGATTCCAGGCTTATAACGGATGGACTTAAAAGGAATTGCCGCCTCAAAAATCCATTTATCCTCGTAATTTTTAACCTTGGAAACCCATTTGTTATCCCAACTCAGGTCAATCTTTCCTCCGTCATACATGATCCCGTCCCATTGCGCACCTGCTGCATTGGCTCCAAAAGAAAACCCGTTCAGTAAATCATCAAAGGGATCCATAAAAAGTAAAAAGTTGTCATTCTTCCCGAAATTGAAATCTCTTCGCAATGATTCAACCATATAAGGTCCTTCCACAGCATGATGGTTAACGACGATCAAATAGAGATTCTTATCATCATATGCCATTCTCACGTCCGTCTGAACCTTTGAAAAACTGGTATCCATGGGCGTAATCATAAAAAAATCGCTAGCAATATCTGCTTCCAACCATGTTTTTTCTTCCATCACCCCATCTATGTGGATCGGCTCATCAGTCTTATAAATTTGTAACTTATAATTGGAGTTAATTTTTTGGGCAAATGCTAGGGATGTCAAACTCTCAAAGAGCAAAACCAGAAATATGGCCTTTTTCATTCGTACTGGGTAAGAAATAGGTTTGGGTTGCCACAAAGTTAATTAAGAATAAAAACGATCCCCTATTATATTTTTTCAATTACTGTTTATTGGTTAAGAGCGGAGATAAATAAGAATATCCATCCTCAAAGAAGAAAAATCTAAAAGCTCCCCGTTAAAAAAAACATGACAATTGTCATATTTTTTGAAAAATACCCTGTACAGGGGATATTTTGGTAAGTTCGGGATACGTATTTTTGGATAATTATAAAGGCAATTTTTTTCACGGTTTTTTATAAAATTTCTGGGGGAAGTTGAAAAACACTTTGTCCCCCTTTATTTTTTTATGAAAGACATGCCTCAGCCATTATCTGTTTATCCTCGAACCCCTCTTTATATTCCTAAATCCTTTTGTTTCCAAAAAAATCCATTCTCTCCCATCTGCCACAGGTTTAGCCCATTTTATTTTGGAATTTGAGATTTGAACCTTGGCTATTGTTCCAGCACCCAGCATCCAACTTCCGACATCCGACTTCGGTCATCCAACTTCCGACTTTCTTAATGAACCCCTTAATTTCCTTATCTCCTCAATGTTTCAAAAAATCTCCGATACTCCACGACATCCGACTTCGGTCATCCAACATCCGACATCCCTCTTCCAGACATCCCTCTTCCACTCACCCTTACACCTTCCAATCAAAATATCTGATTCGGTAACATTGCATAGCCATTTCCCCCAATTTGGCAGTCAATTGATAATTGGCCACCGCTCCAACACCCGCACCTATAATTGGAATCAACTGGGCCAATTTGGCAAGGTCCATATAATCCCTGTACTCCAACTGAAAATCCTTCCAGTCAAATTCCTCGATCTCTTTTGGTAAATTTTCGGCGAAATCATCCCATTGCTCAATGATTTTGACCGTCGAATTCCTTGTTTCCTGACTGGCAAAGGTGAGCTTGAAAATATAAAGCATAAACAAACGCTCCCTTAAATCCTTCACATCATACCCATAGGCAGCCGCAATTTCAAACAACATCTTCATCTTGATGGTCAAAAATGCCGGAAAGTCAGCCAATCCCCAAAGGATTCCTCCAGCACCTGTAATGGCACCTTCAGCAGAAGCTGTATTCTTATATATCCTGATGATTTTCTGAACTTTCTCTTCTTTTTGCCTCAAACTATTCGCAGAAAGCGGTTTGGGAGTGATAAACTTTGTCCCAAATAAGACCCCTTTGACCATGTTTTCTATAGCAAAGGTGATAACCTTATGAACCTTTTCCGGTATAAGGTCATTAATCGCACGCTGAGTGCCCTTGGTCAATTTATTGACAAATGAAGGACGCTTCTTAGTCTGAACCAACCAGGCACTCAGCTCTGCAAGTGCTTTTTCCTCATAAAACTCTGTAACGGAATCCAAGTATTTCTGAATTTGGGATATAATTATCCCTATAAACAGTTTTCCAAGGAAAATAATTGCATATTCGAAATCAGATTTTCAAGATCTTTTTCCCCCATCTCCCTCACTACCAATAACCTTGAATTGCCCAAATCTATATAACCGTAATCATAACAGTACAAACAGGCCATATTATTGCCAAAAGGCGTTATATGGGTATGATATCTAAAATTGAACCCAAGTAAGGACATCCTGTCTTTTAAAATCCGAACACTTTCTACCCCATCCTCTAATATTTGACTAAGAATCTTACGGTTTCTAAACAAAGTAGTATTAACCGCCTTGATCTCATCATCCCGTTCACCCTTTCTGCCGTTATTGAAACTGCTTCTACAGCCATCCCCACAAAACTTTTTGTCCGCCCTACCGAAGATCACCGATCCACAATAGCGGCATTGTCTCTTTAAATTGTGCATAAAAAATGAGTTAAAGGTTTGAAAATAATCCACTTATATAATTGAGCACAATTTACAGTGAGAAAAAAAATGACGCAATACCCATTTATGGGTATTTTTATAAAATATTTAATAAATCATGTGATTTATATATGTTTTACTGCCCACAAATTAATTTAAATCTACAAATAATTGTCATAAATAAAATTTATCAATTCAAAAAGCTTCATTTTTGACCTTCCTTACCAAGTCCATGGTTTATCAATCCTGAAAAATCTCAGGAGATCATTTCAAAAAAAAAGGAGTGAAAAGGTCCTCATAACCATTATCACTCCCTTTTAAATTCACCCATCTTTAGCAACGCTATCCCCCTAAAATCAATAAACACTGTTGCTCAGAATGAAAACAACATTTTACTTTTTCAGGAAATCCCTCAAAACATAATGGAGAATCCCCCCATTTTTGTAGTATTCAATTTCTATTGCTGAATCCAACCTACAAAGCACATCAAAATCCACCACACTGCCATCTTCTTTCTCAGCTTTGACCTGAAGGCTTTTTTGAGGCGACAAACCATCACTTATACCTACAATACTTAATTTTTCTTTACCGGTCAAACCCAGACTTTCGGAATTTTCCCCGGGCAGGTACTGCAAAGGCAATACCCCCATCCCTACCAGGTTACTTCTATGGATCCTTTCATAACTTTCCGCCAAAACTGCTTTTATGCCCAACAAATTGGTACCTTTTGCAGCCCAATCCCTGGAAGAACCGCTTCCATATTCTTTCCCAGCCAATACTATCAGTGGGGCACCTGATGCCAAATATTTCCTTGAAGCATCATATACGGTCATTTCTTCCCCACTTGGAATATGGGTAGTATAGCCCCCTTCTTTTGATGCCAATTGATTTTTGATCCTCACATTGGCAAAAGTTCCTCTGACCATCACCTCATCATTTCCCCTTCTGGAGCCGTAGGAATTAAAATCCTTGCGCTCCACTCCTCTTGAAACCAAATATTGGCCTGCTGGACTACTTTCTGAGAAAGAACCGGCAGGAGAAATATGGTCCGTTGTAATGGAATCCCCAAGTTTGAGTAAAACATATGCCCCATCGATATTCTTAGGATCCTCCACTGTCTCTGATATCTCATTGAAAAATGGGGCCTCTTTGATATAGGTACTGTCATCAGTCCATTGATAAATTTTATCCTTGGGGGCCTCTAATGCTTTCCAGATATCATTCCCTTCAAATATTTCACCATAACTCTTGGCAAAATCACCGGGAGAGAGCACCTTGGACATGACCTCGAAAATCTCATCATTGGAAGGCCATAAATCTTTGAGATACACTGGCTCAAGATTTGGATCATAACCCAAAGGTTCATTGACCAGGTCCACATCAACCCTTCCGGCCAGGGCATAAGCCACCACCAACATAGGAGACATGAGGTAATTCATCTTCACCTGTGGGTGTACCCTGGCTTCAAAATTCCTGTTGCCCGAGAGAACCGAACTCACCACCAGATCATTCTCTTCTACTGCCTTGGCAATATGTCTTGGCAAAGGACCTGAATTACCGATACAGGAAGTACAGCCATATCCGACTACATGAAAGCGAAGGGCTTCCAAGTCATCTAAAAGATTGGCTTTCTCCAAATAGTCTGTCACAACTTTGGAGCCTGGTGCCAAGGAGGTTTTCACCCAAGGCTTCACATCCAAGCCTCTCTCTCTAGCTTTCTTCGCTACCAATCCAGCTCCCAGCATTACTGATGGGTTTGAAGTATTGGTACATGAAGTAATAGCAGCAATGACAATGGAGCCATCATGCAGGGCAAACTTCTCATTGTTCATCTTTACAACCACAGTCTTCAGCCCGTTTTTGACCTTGGTTTCGTATTCCACATCAGCATTTCCAGAACTTCTACCTTCTGATGGCTGACTGCCACCTTCTCCATACCAGCGGCCAACATCTCTTTTGTCAATAGGGATATATTCCCTTCCGTGAACATTCTCCAATAACTCGCTGAACTTATCCTTAAACTCCCTTACCAAAATCTTATCCTGTGGCCTTTTTGGTCCTGAAACAGTCGGTTCAACGGTACCCAGATCCAACTCCACTACCGAACTGTATCTGATTTTGTCTTCACCTTGCCTCCATAGCATATTGGCCCTGCAATAATCTTCCACCAATTTGATCTGCTCTGCGGAGCGATTGGTTTTGCCCATGTAATCCAATGTCCTATCATCAATCGGGAAATAAGTGACCGTACAGCCGAATTCAGGAGACATATTGGAAATGGTGGCCCTATCTGGTACTGTAAGTGTATCCAAACCTGGACCAAACACCTCCACAAATTTGCCCACTACGCCATGTTTTCTCAATAAAGCTGTAATGGTCAATACCATATCGGTTGCTGTGGTGCCTAAAGGCAATTGGCCAGTCAACTTCAACCCCACAACCTCCGGCATGATGAAATAGATAGGTTGTCCTAAAATAGCTGCTTCCGCCTCTATACCGCCTACTCCCCAGGCCACTACGCCTATTCCATTGACCATAGGGGTATGGGAATCTGTCCCTACCAAGGTATCCGGAAAAACATTGCCGTCTCTTGCAATAACTCCCTGGGCCAAATATTCAAGATTCACCTGATGGCAAATACCCATCCCTGGAGGAACTACCGAAAAATTATCAAATGCCTTTTGGGCCCATTTCAAAAACTGATAACGTTCGCCATTCCTTTCGTATTCCACCTCTACATTTTTTTGGTAAGAATAGTTTGTGCCAAAATAGTCCACTTGCACAGAATGGTCAATGACCAAGTCAACCGGAATCAGTGGGTTTATTTTTTGGGGATCTTTCCCTTTCCTGACAGCTTCTGCCCTCAATGATGCAATATCCACCACGGCTGGTACACCTGTAAAATCCTGCATCAAAACCCGAGCAGGTTTAAATGGAATATCTTTATCTGAAGGTTCAGGAGTCCAAGAGGCCAAGGTTTCTATATGCTCTTTGGTAACACCAAAATCATCAAAATTTCTTAAGGCATTCTCTAAGAGAATCCTGATGGAAAATGGAAGACTTTCAATATGGAAGCCCGCTTCCTGAAGGGCAGACAAACTCCAATAGCTGAAATTTCCTTTGCTGGTTTTGAGCGTTTTTTTTGATTGAAAAGGATCTCGAGACATAGCTGTTGTTTTGGTTAAATGAAACAAATCAAAATAAAAAGTATATAAATTTAACCATTTAACCTTTGAAATGATTCAATCTCTACAGGAAATTCGCATAAAAGCAAAAAACGCAGGATTTACACCCTGCGCTTCAAAATATCTATCTTTAGTATGAATTTATTGCTCTTGATTCGCCTTGTTCATTCTTTTGAATCCTCTTCTGAAAGGCCAGGTGTATTCCAATGCTTCCAAACCCCTATTAAGGTTCATGGTAGAACTATCAGCATAAATAAGGGTGTTTTTCAGTCTTGATGCAAATTCCTCATCGTTCAGAATCATCCCCAAAGTGTTGTCTCTGTCACTCAACTTACTAGTCACATCATTCAGGTTATTGGTCAGCACATTTGCATTATCTGCTGTTGCCTGCAAGCTTTCAATTGAGCCCTGCAACGACTTATACAATTCTTTGTCGTGGGTCAGGTCATAAATCAATGTTCCTTCTTCATTCAGCGTAGCGGCAAATTTATTTAACTCTATCAGCATTCTGTTACTGTTGACTGAAGCCCTATCCAAGTTGGAAAGGATATTTTTAAAATTATCAGCAAGCACAGAATCAGTCATGACCGCGCCAACTATTCCGTCCCCTTGAGCAATCTTGCCAGTCAGTACTTTCAAGTTCTCAGTAATGGTCACCAGGTTCTTATTGTTCTCCTGTAAAGTCTCCATCATCTTGTCCGTATCCAAAGGCATTTCAGCCATTAACCTGTCTCCGTCTTCCACAGGAGGAGCCTGGGTAGTTCCGCCATATATGACTATGATTTTGTTACCGATCAGCCCATCTGAACTGATCGTCGCTTTAGAGTCTTTTCTGATATAATCTTTCACCTTTGACTCCACAGCCATGACTATCTCCACCTGAGAATCGCCATAAAAATTAATATTGCGAACAGTTCCAATTTTCACACCTGAAAACCAAACGTTATTGCCTGTCTGCAATCCGGCCACATCATCAAAAACAGCATTAAGGCGGATACTCTTAACAAATTTTTTCTGTTGACCACCCAAGGTAAGCACCCCTGTAATAAAGATGATAATGCCAATCAGGACGAAAATGCCAACAATGACGGATTTTTTATTATCGTTTCTCATTATCGAATGAAATTATAGTCATAAAATGATTTTATTCTTGGGTCAGTAGCACCTTCGAATACTTCTTCGAAACTTCCTACTGCCTTAAACTGTCCCTCAATCAAGACCGCCATCCTATCACCTGTTTGTTTGGCACAGGTGAGGTCATGGGTAATCACAATAGAGGAAGTCTTGTACTCTTCCCTGACCTGATTGATCAGATTATTGATATCGATACAGGTAGTAGGATCCAATCCTGCAGTCGGCTCATCATATAACATGATTTCCGGATTCAGGATCAAGGTTCTGGCAACACCTATCCTTTTTTTCTGCCCTCCGGACAGCTCTGCAGGCATCTGATTGATCGTCTGTGGAAGCCCTACTGAATCCAACAGTTGTTCCACCCTGTAATCAATCTCTTTCCGGCTCAGGTTCTTAATGTTTCTGGTCAAAGGAAATTCTAAATTTTCCCTCACTGTCATACTGTCATATAGTGCCGAAGCCTGAAAAGCAAAACCGATTTTCAACCGTAGTTTATTGAGATCTCTTAAACTCAATTTGGAAATATCCTGACCTAGGATCTTCACCACCCCCTCATCCTGTTTCAAGAGCTGTACCATTATTTTGATCAGCACGGATTTTCCTGTTCCGGATTTACCCAATACGACGAGATTTTCGCCCCTATACAAATCCAAATCAACCCCTCTGAGGACTTCATTGTCCCCAAAAGCTTTATACAATCCCCTGATTTCTACAACTGTCTCTCTCATAACTTAAGAATATCTTATGGCATTGACAATCTGAAGTGCCAAAAGCTCTTCAATAAAGATCAGAAACATGGACATGACCACAGAAGCATTAGCAGCCTTTCCAACTCCTTCTGTTCCTTGGGTAGAATTATAACCCTTATAGCATCCCACTATTCCTATGGTAAAACCAAAAACCAATGATTTGATGATGGAAGAGAAAATGTCAAGGAAAGAAATAGACTCAAATACCTGAACAAAGAAGGTAGAAAGACTGACCATCTCGTTTTGATTCACATTGATGAATGACCCCATCAAAGCGACAAAATCCGTGTACATCACCAATACAGGAATCATTAATGTTGTGGCCAAAGTTCTGGTGATAACCAAATACTTGAAAGGATTGATCGCAGAAACCTCCATGGCATCGATCTGTTCCGTAACTTTCATGGAACCGATCTCGGCACCAATACCCGACCCGACTTTACCTGCTGCAATCAATGCTGTCACCAATGGGCCCAATGCCCTTACAACTGCAATGGAAATCAATGCAGGTAACCAAGAAGTGGCACCGAATTCCGCAAGTGATGGACGGGATTGGTTGGTAAATACAATCCCAATAATAAACCCTGTCAGTGAGATTAGCGGAAGGGACCTGTACCCTATCTCGTAACATTGTCTAAGTATTTCTTTAAACTCATAAGGAGGAAACCAAACTTCCTGAAAAAACCTCTTGACAAACGCAAAGGCGTCGGCCAGGCCTCTGAAAAAATTGTCTGTTTTCTTACTGATGATCGGTCGGTTATCTTCCATATCTAATTACTTGTCGATCTTTTGGCCCGCTAAATTAGGAAAAATGAATCAGCTTATGGCAATATTCCCAAGATCTCTGCCATAATTTCATTTTTCAACGGCTTCACCAAAAAACCCGACACCATACTATAATTTAAACTCATTTCAATATCCGATGGGTCCATGGATGAGGTCAGCATCTTAACCTCGATGTCAATGTCCTTTTCTTTTAACAAATCCAGAAAATTCCATCCTGTCATCTCTGGCATATTGACATCCAAAATCAACAGATCCGCATCGTTGTCTTGCAGCCAATCCAATGCATTAAAAGGATTTTCAAAAAAGAAAAGTTCTATATCCGGCTTAATCCGCAATAAATTCTTGCGGTTGATCATGTGCTGAATGGTGTCATCATCGACAAAAATGACTCTATTGATTATATTACTCATGACTATCTTACCACTTGTAAAATGATTTTCAAACAAAGATTTCACCATACCCCATAACCATCCAAACCTGCTCCTTACGGTGAAAAACATTCCAATCTACAAAATATAAAAACATAAATTCTCCGAGCTATTTAAAAATTTACCCAAAAACATATTTTAGTCATACCTTAATTTTTTAGCGTAACCATATTTAGTCATACCTAAATTGAATTTAAAAATCTATCAATCAATTATTTAAATAACAAAACATAAACTATTTTAGAATGGTAAACGTCTTTCAAAAAGCTCATGATATTAATACTTTTTTAACAAAAAAGAAAGACAAACCTAAACCAATCAATAGGTTATTTACCTGCCTTTTCGGTCGAAATTAAGTTAATTTTAAGCTGGAAATAATTGTAAAATGAACCCACAATTTCTCCCGCCCCCTAGCCTTCTTACCTGTAAAAACTTAGAGAAATTCATCTTACGGATTACTGTTGCAAACTAACTTTTTGATTAGATTGCCTTCCGGTTCAATTGTAACACTTATGCAAGAGAGTAAAAAAACGATCAGTTTGAGAAATAGAATTCTGGAAATCCTATTGTTTTTCAAGGACAGATTTGACCTCCATGAAGGAAAGGAAGACGAGCTGGAAACCATAGATTATATCCGAAAAAACATAGAGTTCAAAGGTGCAAATTTATGGATTTTGATATTCGCCATTTTTGTGGCATCAGTTGGCCTCAATGTCAACTCTACTGCAGTGATTATTGGCGCCATGTTGATCTCCCCCCTGATGGGACCTATCATGGGTATTGGCATGGCTGCCGGCATCAACGATTTCGAACTACTCCAAAAATCATTGAAGAACCTGGGAATTGCCATCTTGATTTCCATCCTGACCAGCACCATTTACTTTTCCTTCACCCCATTGGATGATGCCCAATCAGAATTATTGGCAAGAACAGAGCCAACCATTTGGGATGTACTGATCGCCCTGTTTGGAGGGCTTGCCGGTATCGTGGCTGGATCTAGAAAAGAAAAAAGCAATGCTATCCCGGGAGTTGCCATCGCTACTGCTTTGATGCCTCCTCTTTGTACAGCCGGATATGGCTTGGCCACCGCCAATCTGTATTATTTCTTTGGGGCATTCTACCTATTCTTTATCAACTCTGTTTTCATCAGTCTTTCCACTTACCTGATCGTTAGATTTATGAAATTCCCGAAAAAAGAATTTCTTGATCCAAAAAGGGAAAAAACTGTAAAAACCTATATCACGATCTTCACACTTTTGACAATCGTGCCAAGTGTTTACCTGGCATACAATATTGTAAAACGGACCTTTTGGGAAAAAGCCGCCAATCAGTTTATCAGCACTGAATTGGACTTGCCGAGAACACAAGTGATTTCTTCTGTCCTACGTTATGATGCAGACAGCAGCATCATTGAAGTCAGCCTAATCGGTGAACGAATCAATGATGAGGAAATAGAAACAATGTCCAGAAAATTGCCTGCCTTCAACCTCAATAACACCCATTTGAAAATCAAACAAAGTGGTGATTCCGGCACAGACATGAATGTACTTCGATCTGACATTTTAAAAGATCTCTATGAAAGAAATGAGCTACTGATCCAGGACAAGGATAAAAAAATTGCATTACTTGAAAGAGAATTGGCTGAATATGGTAACAGCAGTGCCCAGGTTCTCGACATTGCTTCTGAAGCAAAAGTCAATCATCCTAACCTGCTAAATTTCACGATGAACAGGTCTGTAATGGCCAATCTGGAGAAAAACAAACAGGACACCCTACTCTTGGCCTATGCTAAATTCAGAAACAGGCCCAACCAACAGGAACAGAAAAGATTCGAGACTTGGCTTAAATTAAGAACGAAAGCAGATTCTGTTGCCTTGATCGTCAATTGATCATCAGCACTGCTTTACATGATAACAAACAATAGATTTAAAACTGTTTGAAAAAATAACACTGTTTAATAAAGCCTAAAATTGAGAAATCCTCCATATTCAAGACAGCCTTAGGGCAGGTTAAGGGCAGGTATTTCCCTCCACCATGAATGGCTTCCAATGACAGATTACTGGATATATCACCTTGAGTGAAGCGAAAGCCTGCCCTGTAGCATTACGGTGGGGTCTCCCAAGATAGCGGAGATGCTTCACTTCGTTCGGCATGATGCGTAATTTTGTCATTACTCTTTCTGTGCTTTTTCCAAAATTTTAAATTCTCAGGGTGACGATTCGTTCAATTTGTTTTTAATAGTTTTAGAAATGGACAACAAAAAACGGGAATGCCGCGGCATTCCCCTTTTCAATATTCATAATAGTTATACTAAATGTATCTCCAATTATTTCTTGTCACTGGCTTTTCCTTTGCCGCCTTCTACTCCGGAACCTGAATCTGTTCCTGCTATAGAAGATCTCATATCAGTATCTGACTTGATATTTTCCATACGGTAATAATCCATTACACCCAATCTACCGGTTCTGAAAGCCTCGGAAATCGCTTTAGGAACCTCAGCTTCTGCCTGGATTACTTTTGCGCGCATCTCTACAGTCTTGGCTTTCATCTCCTGTTCCAGGGCAACAGCCATCGCTCTTCTTTCCTCAGCTTTTGCTTCGGCCACCTTAAGATCTGCCGAAGCCTGATCAATCTGTAGTTTCGCACCGATGTTGGTTCCTACATCAATGTCAGCTATATCGATAGATAAAATCTCAAAAGCAGTACCCGCATCCAGACCTCTTTCCAAAACCAGTTTGGAAATTTTATCAGGGTTTTCCAACACGCTCTTGTGGTTCTGAGCGGAACCAATAGAGGTAACGATTCCTTCCCCTACTCTCGCTAAAATAGTATCTTCGCCTGCTCCACCTACCAATTGGGCGATATTTGCCCTTACGGTCACTCTTGCCTTAGCGATCAACTGAATACCGTCAGCAGCTACGGCAGCTACATTCGGAGTATTGATCACTTTGGGGTTTACCGAAATCTGTACTGCCTCAAACACATCTCTTCCTGCCAGGTCAATGGCAGTAGCCTGCTTAAAGCTGAGATTGATATTGGCCTTATCTGCAGATATCAATGCCCTGATCACATTCGGAACATTTCCTCCTGCCAGATAGTGCGTCTCAAGTTCGTTGGTAGTAAGATCCAACCCAGCTTTGGTAGCCGTGATCAATGAATTCACAATCACACTTGGTGGAACTTTCCGGATACGCATTCCAATCAGCTCCCCTATACCTACACGCACATTGGCAAAAATGGCTGTGATCCATAAATTGACCGGAACGAAATACAAGAAAATAAAAAGAAGAATCAGGCCGGCAAATGCCGCGAATAAAATGAACGCCGAATCTGTAATATCCATAGTTTATGATTTTATGATAATTTTATTGTCCTCCAATTTAGTAATAAAAACATTTGAACCTACAGGAATAAATCCGGAATCGGATTTAACCTCATAAATATTGTCCCCAAATTCTGCCTTCCCGATCGGTTTGATGTCCGAAACTGCCTTGCCTGCCATCCCTACTTCCAGTCCAGCCAATCTCTCATCAAAAGAACGGCTGGTAATGGTGTCCTTTAAAGCAAATTTATTCCAAACTCCAGATCTAAACCCATAAACCAAAGCGATTAGGTTAAGTAACATGGCAGAAACAAGCACAATATACCCTACCTGTGCATCAAATTTCAGAAATGCAAAGTAGATTCCTCCTGCTGTCACCAACAATCCTATTATCCCCACCACGGTAGTACCTGGTACAAAGAGGATTTCTGCCAACACCAAAATTAGGCCTATAAGCAAGATCGAAATTAGGATAAACCAGGTCAATTTTTATTTCGTTTAGGTTTCAAATTATTATCAAACTATGTAATGGTAAAAGTACATTTTTTTCTGACAAACATTCAAATGAACTACGAAATAGAAAAGCTAATAAAGCATCTTAATATTTTTCCAATAAAACATTTAGTTTATAGAGATTTTAGAGAAAATAAATTTCATGTATACACTAAAAATTAATTTATTATTTGAATATATTTAGTTGACAATTCAACAACTTACCAAAACTCTTTATGCACTCAAAAACTTTCAAAGTTAAGCTGATAATTTTCGTGTTAATTTTCAGCACCCTTCTTGTATTCCATGGATATAGCCAAGGACTTACGCCACCTTCAGAGGGTAAATCTCTAGTTTATTTTGTAAGGTATAACCCTACAGGAGCTTTGATCAACTTCAAGTTTTTTGACGGTGAAAATTATCTTGGAAAATTCAACGGTACAAAGTATTTCGTCTATGAATGCGATCCCGGAAAACATGTGTTTTGGGCTGCATCGGAAAACAGGTCATTTGTAGAAGCGGACCTTGAAAACGGAAAGATTTATGTAATCGAAGTCAGACCAATGCCAGGAGCGATCAAGGCAGGCGTAAAACTTATCCCTATAGCCCCAGACAATGCAAAAGGGATGAAAAACATTAATAAACTGATAGCGAAAAAAGATCCTTTTGATCTGGACTCAAAAGACTTTTCAGATGAAGCTGAAGACCTCGGATTTTTTATCAGCAATGGCATGAAAAAGTACCAAACTGATAAAGAGAAAGACAAGTCAATCCCCCAATTACCTTCAAACTATTCCCACAATTAATTTTAAAAAAAAGATGAAGCTATCCCTGAGCTTAATTTTCAGCTTTTGCTTATTGGCAATTGCATCAAATACTTCAGCCCAAAACCTAAGTTCTCAAAAAGGGATTACATCCTTAGGGGCGGGTGTAGGCTTGCCCTATGGCGGTGTAATAGGTTTAAAGCTCAACCATAATTTGGCAGATAACTTTTCAGCCTTTGGTGGGATCGGTTATAATTTATTGGGGATAGGATTCAACGGAGGCCTTACCTATACAATCCCATCCTTTAAAAGTTCGGAGTTATATTTTACTGGAATGTATGGATATAATGCGCTTATCGATATAGAAGGAGTTCCAGAATATCAAAAAGTTTACTATGGGGCAAGTGTTGGGACTGGATTGAAATTTAATTCCTTGAGATTTGAAGGAAGATATTGGGATGTGGGAATTTTAGTACCATTAAAAAACGCTGCTTATAGAAATGACATAGAAGAGATAGAAAACAATCCTTTTATCACTATTGATTCAAAACCTTGGCCTGTGCAGTTTTATTTTGGATACCATATTCCTTTAAATTCAAGGAGTAGGAACAAATAAGTCTAAAATTGTAAAAGCCCATTTGAAAAAATCAAATGGGCTTTTACTTATATTACCTAAATCAATAAGCCCTGGCAAAATACACCCTTCCTTCAGAAGGTTTTCCTGTAAGGATACATTGACCAGCTTCTTCCTTCCTATCTATTGGAATACACCTGATAGTGGCTTTGGTCAATTCCTTGATTTTTTCCTCGGTCTCGGAAGTACCATCCCAATGAGCGGATAAGAAACCGCCTTTTTTCTCTATCATTTCCTCAAACTCTTCCCAAGTATTGACTTCGGTGGTCATCTCTTCCCTGAAATCAAAAGCCTTTTGGTAGATAGTATGCTGAATGGTATCCAATAACTGCACGATATATTCTTCTAAAACTACTTCTCCAAGCTGTACTGTCTCTTTGGTCAGGGTATCTCGTCTGGCAAGTTCAACTGTATTATTTTCCAAATCTCTTGGTCCCATAGCTATTCTCAATGGAACTCCTTTAAGTTCATATTCAGCAAACTTCCATCCGGGCTTATGGGTATCTCTGTTGTCAAAATGTACGGATATACCTTTAGCCCTTAATTTACCCATAATTTCCTTTGCCTTTACCGAAATTTTATCAAGCTCTTCATCACCTTTATATATAGGAACAATTACCACTTGAATAGGCGCAAGTTTTGGAGGCAACACCAATCCATTATCATCCGAATGGGCCATGATCAGGGCACCCATCAAGCGGGTACTGACACCCCATGATGTTCCCCAAACATATTCCAAGCCCCCTTCTTTTGTTGCAAACTTCACATCAAAAGCTTTGGCGAAATTTTGTCCAAGGAAATGAGAGGTTCCTGCCTGAAGTGCTTTTCCATCCTGCATCATGGCTTCTATGCAATACGTATCTTCTGCTCCGGCAAATCTTTCATTGGCACTTTTCACACCCTTTACCACTGGCAGTGCCATAAATTTCTCGGCAAACTCCGCATACACATTCATCATTTGAACGGTTTCCTCAATGGCTTCTTGCTTAGAGGCATGGGCCGTATGGCCTTCCTGCCATAAAAATTCCGCAGTCCTTAAGAATAGACGGGTTCTCATTTCCCACCTGACCACATTGGCCCATTGATTGACCAATAATGGAAGGTCCCGGTAAGACTGTATCCAATTTTTGTAAGTACTCCATATGACAGTTTCAGAAGTAGGCCTGACAATCAGCTCCTCTTCCAACTTTGCTTCCGGGTCAACAATCACCCCCTTACCATCTTCTGAATTCTTGAGGCGGTAGTGCGTGACCACTGCACATTCTTTGGCAAAGCCCTCAACGTGGCTTGCTTCTTTGGAAAGGTAAGATTTTGGAATAAAAAGCGGGAAATAGGCATTGGTATGCCCGGTCTCTTTGAACATTTTATCCAATTGTGCCTGCATTTTTTCCCAAATGGAATAACCATAAGGCTTGATCACCATACAACCCCTAACAGGGGAATTTTCAGCCAGATCGGCCCTTTTCACCAATTCATTGTACCACAAAGAATAATCTTCACTTCTTTTTGGCAATCCTTTACTCATAGTCTTTTTGTTGAATTCAAAATTCTATTTATCTTCGCTCAATACTGTGGGAGGCAAATATAAACCAAAAAATTATAACCCTCTCGTACATGTCACGTATATAACAGTAATTAGTAAAACCAAACAACATGAAGAACCTCAATAACATATTGTCACTTGGAGCTGGAGCAATCATACTGCTTTCCTCTTGCAGCACCAGCTACAATGCCATGAGAGGCGGAGAAAACGATGATTTGTATTTCATGGCCTCTGATGCAAGAGTAGCCACTGAATTTGCAGTCGCTAATAATAATCCGCAAACGTTCCAATCTTTGAATTCAACCAATTCTACAGAATTCGATCAGGAAAATTTCTCAGCAAGAAACGTCAACCCTGAGTATATTGCCAGGTACCAGACACAAACTGCAGCCGAAGATTCCGGTACAGTATATTTTGATGACAATGAGGTTCAGTCAACTCCGAATGTAAATGTCTATAATAATTTCTATGGCTCCGGTGCAGGACTTCCTGGCGGAGGTTTTGGGGCTAGCCGCTTCAATCTTAATTTAGGTTTTGGCTTCGGCTCTCCAATGTGGGGCTGGGGGTCACCAATGATGGGCTGGGGAATGCCAATGATGGGATTCTATGACCCATTCTGGGATCCATTCTGGGGATCTTCCTTCGGATGGGGCATGAGACCAGGATTCGGATGGGGAATGAGACCAAGCTTCGGATGGGGAATGGGATGGAACTCTATGTGGGGTTGGAATATGGGCTTCGGATGGGGCATGGGAAGCATGTGGGGCAACCCTTGGATGGGAGGCATGTACGGTTGGGGAATGAGACCAGGGTTTGGCTGGGGCGCTCCAATATTTGTCTTACCAGGTGGGGAAAACAACCGTCAGATCGTAAGAGGTGCTAGACCAGGAAGAGGTGCTACATCTGCTATCGCTGGATCAAGAGGAACAATGCCAAACAGCACTGCAGCCACAACTAGAGCAGCAAGACGTGAGGCCGCTACAGAAGGTAGAGGAATTACCCAAAATACAAGAACCGCAGGAAGAGATTTCAGTACTTCTCAAAATGAATATACCAGTGGCAGAAGCAGAGTAGCCAATACATCTGCTAACCCAGGCTATAGAAATACAGGTTCTGCAGCTGCAACAAGACCAAGTTCTAGAACAGGTATTTCAAATACCAGACCTGCATACAGCACTACTCCAAACACGAGAAATTCTTATGCAACGCCTTCCAGAAGTAACACTGGAACAATCAACAGAGGGAATACAAGATCCACCAGTCCTTCTTACAACAGAAATACAGGTGGTACCTATAACAATACAAGAACCGCACCTACACGAAGCACTATGCCAAGCAGAAGCGGGGGAATGTCCACACCAAGCAGAAGCAGCGGAGGCTCAATGATGAGTGCGCCAAGCAGAAGCAGTGGCGGTGGATTCAGCTCCAGCGGAATGGGCGGTGGTAGCCGAGGCGGTGGCGGTGGAGCTGTGAGCTCCGGAGGTTCAAGAGGAGGAAGGGGGAATTAATTCCCCCTTTTTTTTAGCCCTTTTCAAAATACAAGGCACATTATTTGATCTGCTAACAAGAGGATTTTATTCAAATTTTATATGAATTCAATAAAAAAAATATTCTTAGGCACTTTGTTGGGTATTGGTGTAATGAGCAGTGCATCTGCCCAAATTGGGTATTTCGAAGATGCCTTACGGTTCAGTCAGTTCAGATCCACCGGTTCAGCCAGGATTATGGGCTTAGGTGGAACACAGATGTCACTGGGAGGTGATGTCTCCAACATCCATACCAACCCAGCTGGTTTGGGCTTTTTCCGAAGATCAGAGCTTAGCCTATCCCCCACTTTTGGAACATGGAACAACGAATCAAACTTCCTTGGACAAATCCAAGAAGATAGAACAGGTAATTTTAGCGTCCCAAACCTAAGTTTTGTGATCAGCAAACCTAAAGGTCCTCTCACTACAGGTGCTTTCCGTGGTGGATCTTTTGGGATTAGTTTCAACAGGACAAATCTCTTCAATACGCAATTCGGGTACTATTCCGATTTACAAAGTGAAACCTCTATCATAGATTATTTCATGAGACAAGGAAGTGGTATTCCAGAAAGTCAAATTGAAAACTTTGGTTTGACAGGTTTGGCTTACCAAACTTATTTGATCAACCCTATCATTTTTGACAACAACGGAAATCCGATCAATAACCCCACTGAATATGACTCTTTTGTTCTAGGTTTTCCTTTTCAGGACGAAACAGTAACCACTGATGGTAGAATCAGTCAAACAAGCTTATCCTATGGGGCCAATTTTCACAACAAATTCTTCATCGGCGCAGGACTTGGCCTGACATCTTTGACTTACAACTCAAGGAAAATATTTGGTGAAGAGTTTATTGATGAGCCGTTGAGCACCACCCGTTTGGAGGAAAACCTTTCTATGGATGGCTTTGGTGCAAATGTGAATTTAGGGGTAATTTATAAACCAATTGAAGAAGTCAACCTCGGATTGAACTTCCAATCTCCTACATGGTACAGAATCAACGAACAATACGAAGCCAGAATGGTCAACCAATTCAATAATTATTACTTTGAACAGGAAGATATTGTTTTGGGAAGAGAGGAAGCGCAAACTCCAATTGTACTGGGCACCTATAACCTCAACACACCGATGAGACTTAGCGGAGGGGCTACTTTCTTTATTGGTAAAAACGGTTTTATCTCTGCTGACATTGACTACTTGGATTACAGTGCAAGCAGAATCAACTCTAGGGACTTTAATCCTGCGGAAGACAACCAGGAGATCAGAGCCTTATATGGCCAAACTTTCAATTACAGAGTTGGCGGAGAATTTAGACTTGATATCTTCAGACTGAGAGCTGGATACGCCTATTATGGAGATCCTTTTAGCGGAAGTCCGAACTTCGACAGAAGTACCCAGCAAATCAGCGGTGGACTTGGTGTCAGACTTGAAAAATTCTATGTTGATTTTGCATTGACAGGTATGGCATTTGACCAACTCTATAGCTCATACAACTATTTGGAAAATGGTGTAAATATAGGTCCTGTAACAGAGATCAGAAACAACATCACTTCAGGTATGTTGACCCTAGGGTTTAACTTCTAAAGTAAGCCATCAATTCAGACATCAAATGCTCAGTGGAAAGATCATCTCCACTGAGCTTTATTTTTGACTGCAAATAGTAACCTTCCCTTGATGCCAAAAGATTTTTCAATTTTAGGATAACCTCACCTTGACCTAATCCGGCGAACATGGGCCTTTTCCCCAATTGATCCTTAGAAAGCCGTCTTAATAGTTCCTCTAAGGATACTTCAAGGTAAACTGATACCGATTTTTCATTGATCAGTTCCATATTGTCATTGAAACAAGGAGTTCCTCCTCCTGTAGAAAGTACAAATCCTTCTATTCCCTCCAATACTTCTGAAAGGTATTGGCTCTCAAGTTCCCTAAATCTCCCCTCTCCTTCCTCTTCAAAAATTTCACTGATTTTTTTACCCGTTTCCTGTTCGATCAGATGATCTAAATCAATGAAGGTGAAATTTAACTGGCGGGCTAACTGTCTGCCAAAAGTAGATTTTCCTGCACCGGGCAATCCTACCAGTACTATTTTTAAAGGGGCTCTCATTATTTCATTAAGCCAATGACCTCCTCTGATGTGGGCGTATTTCTGTAATGGTATTTTTTCAGCACTACCCCTTCATTTAGCAACATCACACCAGGGTTAGACCTCATGATAGTCTTGATCACTGTCGCATCACCCTGAAATCCTTGTATCCCCCATTTTCTGTCAGAAATCAGGTCATTAATTTGGTCTTCTGAAGAAGCTGCAACCAAAACCGGAGTAATTCCCGAAGACTGAATCCCCATAACCATTTCATCAATCTTATAGAGATGTTCAGTATCCATTTTTGCGATACTGACAACTAGAATAACCGCTTTCTTTCCGATCAGTATTTCTTCTGTATAGTCTCCCTCACTGGTCCATACAGCAAAATCAGAAATTTTGGGCAGGGCATCTTCGTTGACCAATTTCATTTCGACAAACTCATATGAATCATCACTTGGATATTGATCAAAAACAAACTCTTCCCCTCCTTTTCTCATCACATAACTATATTCAAGCGGAGCAGAAGGCAACATGGCTTCTTGAATATTTACGCCTTCTTTGTAAGCCCTGAAATCTATAAACGGAAGATTACGGATCGCAGTGACAGATAGAAGTACGGATAAAACCAAACTCACGCGTACGGTCCATTTGGCCCAATTGGCACCATCATTACTCAGATCTTTTCGGAAAACAAATAAAACTCCAATCAGCACAAGTAAAATCACATCTTTGGTGAAGGATTCCCAAGGTGTCAATTTAATCGCATCCCCAAAACATCCACAATCTGTCACCTTATTGAAATAAGCAGAATAAAATGTCAGGAAAGTGAAAAAGAGGATCATCAAGGACAGGGCCCAAACAGTAAATCTTAATCGGACTCCCACAATCAGCATGATGCCCAAAACGACTTCTGCTACAACCAGAAATACTGCTAAAGGCAAGGCAATATCTTTAAATATGTAAAAGAAAGAAGCAATATCGTTAGAGAACACATCAAAATATTCTTCAAGTTTGATGGCTGTACCTACAGGATCATTCACCTTGATCAATCCTGAAAATATAAACAAGCCTCCAACAAATAAGCGAATGATAAACAGTATGGTATTTTTAAACATGATGATATCCTAATTTGATTAAACAAAACACTGCGTAATTAATCATGTCCTGATAATTGGCTTCAATGCCTTCAGAGACCAAAGTTTTTCCCTGATTATCTTCGATCTGCTTCACCCGAAATAATTTCATCAGGATAATATCAGTCATCGAAGAAACCCTCATATCCCTCCACGCTTCCCCATAGTCGTGATTTTTATTTTCAAGAAGTCCTCTCGTCTCTTTTACCCAATGATCATACAAGGGTTCAAGATCCTCATAGGATAACTCAAGGCGTTCATCGTCTTTCAAACTGATCTGAATGAGTGCAATCAGGCAGTAATTGATAATCCCCTCAAACTCGCCGACAATAGGGTCATTGACTTTTTGGTTGCCTTTTTCCTGAATGGAACGGATCCTCTGAGCCTTGATAAATATCTGATCTGTAATGGAAGGCAATCGTAATATCCTCCAGGCAGTACCATAATCGAAGGTTTTCTTCTTAAAAAGTTCTTTACAAAGGCGTATAACTTGATTATATTCGCTGACCGTTTCCGTTTTCAAAGCTTCAAATTTTAATGACTGATTTATTCTCTAATTCTTCGGATTCCGAAGATATATTATTTCCTCCAAAAAAAACACTTCTGATTAAAGGAAAGCTGTTTTTGCTTGATGAACCTTTGATTATGGGTATCCTCAATATCACTCCTGATTCCTTTTATGAAGGCAGTCGCTTGTCGGGAGAGATTGACGAGGTCTTGGAGAAAGCAGGGAAAATGATTCTTGAAGGAGCGGATATTTTGGATATAGGCGGTTACAGCTCCAGACCTGGAGCAGCTGAAGTCAGTGAAATAGAAGAATTAGATAGGGTAATGCCCGCCATCGAAGCCATCAAGAGAAACTTTCCGGAGACACTTATTTCAATTGATACTTTTAGAGCTAAAGTTGCTGAAGAAGCTGTAAAAGCCGGTGCTGATATTGTCAACGATATATCAGCAGGCAACCTTGATCCCAACATGATCCCAACAGTGGGTAAATTAAACGTACCCTATATTGCCATGCATATGAAGGGCACACCAAAGGATATGCAGGAGCAAACACAGTATAAGGATATCCTCTTGGAAATCACCCATTATTATGCAAAAAAAATGGAAGAATGTATAAAAGCTGGCATAAAAGATGTGATATTAGATCCGGGCTTTGGATTTGCCAAAACATTAGATCAAAACTATTGGATTCTCAAAAATTTATCCTATTTTAAGATAATTCAAGCACCGATTTTAGTAGGAGTATCAAGAAAATCCATGATTTATAAATTATTGGATATCACACCTCAGGATTCTCTTAATGGAACGAGCGTTTTGAATATGGTGGCTTTACAAAATGGGGCGAACATTTTGAGGGTGCATGACGTGAAAGAAGCTAAACAAACATTGAAACTATATAACCAACTATACTCTTGAACCTACTTTTCAAAATAGGATTTTTAGACATCTCCATCGTGAATCTTGTAGATATCACCTTGGTCAGTATTTTAATTTACCAGGTTTATAAATTATTAAGGGGAAGTGTAGCCATTAAAATCTTCCTGGGATTTCTTTCTATCTACTTGATGTATCTATTGGTAAGTGCATTAAGAATGGAACTTTTATCCATTATTTTGGGACAATTCATGGGTGTGGGTGTCATTGCTGCCATTATCATCTTTGCACCCGAAATCAGGAAATTCCTCCTCATCATCGGCAGGTCCTCCATTCTATCCAATGAGAATTTTCTTCAGGAGTTGCTCTTTTGGAAAAAAAGGGAAAGTCTTGTATTTAACATCAACCCAATTATAGAAGCTGCAAAAAGCTTATCGGGCACCAATACTGGTGCATTAATGGTAATTTCCAGCAACTCAGAATTGAAATTCTATGCGGAAAGCGGTGATATATTGGATGCTCTGGTCTCCAAAAGATTATTAATCTCCATTTTCAATAAATTCAGCCCGCTGCACGATGGTGCGGTCATCATTTATAATGGAAAAGTAAAAGCAGCAAGATGTATCCTGCCTGTTACTGAAAGAGATATACCTGCACAGTTTGGACTGAGACATCGTGCAGCAATAGGAATGTCTGAAGCTACAGATACGCTCATCCTGATCGTTTCCGAGGAGACAGGACAGGTTTCTTTGGCAAAAAACGGCAAGATTTTGCATAATCTTTCTTTTCAGGAAGTCCGTGAATTATTGAACGGTTACCTAAGTGGCGAGGATATAGACGAAAAATTTGAGCCTATTTCTGCATATGAAAGGCAGAGGTTCAAAAAATCAACAGCAGCCAGTAAAGCATAAAAAAGAGGCAATCGCTCGCCTCTTCTTTATTTAACTATTGTGGATTTCCCTTTCAACTTTCCACTTGTCCTTATAGAATATTCAAAGACTGCTCTTTGATTTTTTCAAGCTCATCTTTCATAATGACCACATGTTGTTGAATATCTGCATCATTGGCCTTTGACCCAATGGTATTGATCTCTCTTCCGATCTCCTGACTGATAAATCCAAGTTTTTTACCTTGATGGTTATCATCATTCAAGTTCTTTTCAAAATAATTCAAGTGAGTCTCCAAACGAACAATTTCTTCTGTTATGTCAATCTTTTCAAAATAATAGATCAATTCCTGCTCGAAACGATTTTTATCAAAATCATTTTCCTCCAACCAATCTTTGAAATTATTTCTGATTCTTTGCCTGATTTTTTCCTTTCTAACCGGATCATAAGCTTTTATATGATCTAATCCTCCTCTGATCAGACTTAGGTTATCCATAAACTTCGTCTGCAGCACCTCACCCTCATCTTTTCTAAAATCATCACATTTGCTCAATGCCTCTTCCAATACATTTTTGACCAACTCCCACTCTTCACTTCCCGAGGATCTTTCTACCACTGAAGTAATTACACTTGGAGACTGAAGAGAAAGCTTAAACAAATCCTCAGCCTGTGCTCCTACCTTGGCAGCCAATTGCTGATATGTTTTGTAGTAGGATTGGAAAAGGTCTTCATTCACAGCAATGGGCAACTCTGCCCCCGCTTTATCAGAAAATTCAATTACAAGATTGACCTTTCCCCTGTCGAGGATTTTTGCTACAATATTTCTGATTTCCAGTTCTTTGTCTGAAAACTGTTTTGGACTTCTAATCGATAAATCCAAAAACTTTGAGTTTAGTGTTTTGACTTCAACACTGACTATATAAGCATCATTTTCAAATCCGGCCAGTCCATAGCCTGTCATTGATTTTACCATAATTTTATTGAGGTATATTAGAAATTATACCCTAAGGTAACATAAAATCTCAAATCGTCCCTTTGGAAATTCCGGACAGGTTGGGCGAGATCAAATTTAAAATAATAGTTCAACAAGACCGTTCTAATGCCTGCCCCATAACTTTGTAGCCAAGGATTGTTGAAATTATTAAGGGTAATGGTAAATGGTGAACCGGGTGTTGTGATCACTTCTGTATTTTGATCATTCACTCTTTCCCAAGGAGCAGAATTGTTCCATGCCGAACCTATATCATAGAAAGCCACCATTTGAAAATTCTTGATGAAATTTGAGGTGATATTCCCTCTTGAAAGATAAGAGAATAACGGTATTCTCAGCTCCGTGGTAAATGTCATGACATTTCTACCCCTGATTTCATCAAACAAGTAACCTCTCAGATCCACAAACTCTGCGAATAAAATATTGGAATTTTCATTCCCTTGCGGATTTCGTACCGGAGATGGCTCAGGTCTGTTATTTGGAGGATTATAAAATTGATTAAACAACCAATTATTCATACCTCCCACCAGATAATTCTGTGGATTGTTACCAAAGAATGAGCCAACAAATAGCTTTGAAGCCAAAGTGATATTTTTATGGATCTTTTGATAATTCCTGAAATCTAAGTAGAAGTTTGAGAAAGACCGCTCACCTTTGGAAAGCCCCTGAAAATGTGAAATCCCAACCTTCCCTTTCATGCCCTGCTGCATATACAAGCCCAACTGCTCGGTTTTATCCAGAACAAATTCCGCCTTCCCACCAGCATATTGCACATCAAATCTATTTTGATTCTCCACTTGACCCCTTAAAATAGAATCAGGGTTGAGATTAAAATATTGGCTACGGGCAACAAATGGCGCTACAGTAAATCTTGCATGTGGACTGAAAGGATAAGAGAATCCTAATTCCGCTTTATTCAAAACATAACGTTGAACATTAAAATCTCCCTCATCAACTACAATTGCTCTTCTGTCAAACCTTAACCTAACATCTACCCTTTGCTTCAAATATTCATATTCAAAGAAAATATCGCTTCCTGATTTGAAATCTAATGGAAACATAATCCCCCCATTAAAAACATGGTTATCCAGAATATCTGTCATCTTGCCTGCTAAACCTACCCCAAATCCTCTCAAAGGATCCACTACCCAATCAGTTGATAGGCTGTTGGTGATGAACTGAGGGGTCATCCTTGCCGGCCCAGTGACCCTTTTCTGCATACTCTGACGACGAAAGTTTTCCAAGAGATTACTTCTTCCGCCAACTGTAGCAACAGTCCTTTCTTGTGCAGGCAAAGGAATAGTATCAAAAATGTAATTATCCGTATCTACTCCAGCCCTTCTTTCAAATCTTAACCTATCAGTACTGATCGAACCGGTGAGGCTTCTTGGCTTGGGCAAGGTATCAGTTTGAGCCTGCCCAGTTGCTGGAGGCTGGGTTGGAGGTTTCTGTTGCTGTGCTGGAGGAATGCCCAACATCACATCTTCTAATCTGATATTTAAAGTAGTATCCCTTTTTACTTCAGGAGTAGTCGTGGTAATTCTTTGCTCAGCACGGTTCACTACCCGCCTATCTCTCAAAGCTTCTTGGGCTGCTGGAACCGCGTTTTCCTGTGAATCTTCTTCAGCCCTTCTAGTGGTAATCCTTTCTGTCAGCGTTTTAGCTTGTAACAGTTGAACCCTTGGAGTGCTAGGCGTAAACTGATCTATGTTTGAAAATGATTCCAGTATAATCCTACTTTGATTACCATCCCGATAAGAATAGGCGATCCTGTTGATAGAAGAAGCGTAATCAAATGCCTCCACACTCCTATTGTATGCCGACACCTGACTTGCAATGCCATTGGAAATAGTCAGTCTCATCAGGTTATTTACACCACTCTGATCACTGATCATCAAAATATTGTTGGAATTTAAGACCCTGGGGCGGAAATTCTTATTGTTCAGGTTGGTAAGCTTCTGACTAGGAAGAGAATCATTCAAGTCAATTTTAAATATATTGAAATAATCAGGCAATAACTTGACATCTGGAGCTCTGGTCAACAGAGAATCGGCTATCTCAGTGAAATTTGAAGCATAGATAACAGTAGAATCATTCAAAAATACCGGCGTGATGTTATCGAAAACATCATTGGTCAATCTTCTTCCTTGACCTCGGACATTTAAAGAGTAAATATCCGTCTTGCCCCCTGAGATCGCAGAAAGCACCATGTTTCTTCCTGTAGAGTTGAAGTCCAAGCTTAAAATCTGAGTGATGTTTCTCAAATAGATTTTATCTTGAGCAGACCCATCGATTGCCCTCATTCTCAAAGTGGTGGTCCCCCTATTGAAAGTCGCTATTGCTAAATTCAAAGTATCTCTCCATGCTATTACGGGTGAGGTTTTGTTGACTGGTAAATCACTCGAAACGGATCCTCCAGAATAAATTGTACGCTCCCTCCCTGAGGAAATCTCCCTGACTTGAACCTTATATCTTCCTCCATTATTGACTACATAAGCCAGATTCTTGGCATCTGGACTGAACTTGATGTCATTAATGATCCCTTCGTGAGAAGGAGAAGTAGCATTGATCTGATTGTTTTTATTGACATCCTTGAAGGTGGTGAATACCGATTGATTGGTGCTTTCATAAAATTGCCTCCACTGTTCCTGGAAATTTTTATAATTCAATCCAATAGTATTGGCAATGCTGTTTTCCTCATTTCTGTTGATCCTGCTCAGGTTAAGAATACTTGAAACATACCTTCTCCCATATTTTTCCACAATGAAATTCCAGACAGACTGGCCCAAAAAAGCAGCTTCTTTTCCCTGATAACGATGTAGTTTGATGCTTTTGTTATCCCTGAAAAAATGTCTGACATAATCATCCATTTCTCTGCTCCATCCGTAGGCCAGATAATATGCTGCCCCTTCTATATACCACTCTGGGAAACTATTGATCAGGTTAGACTGAAATGCATCCGCAATAGTTGAACCATAGAGCATTTCTTCAATGATGACCTTCGAAGTGGTATAAATGAGGTCTTTTTTGAATTTTTCCCAACTACCTGCAAAAGCAACCTCACCAATTAATCTGCTGAAAAAAGTTTGCCCGTCTATGGTAAACTGGTTTTTATTAAGATTAAGATTTGACTGAAGAATCTCTTCTTCCGAATTATAGATAAATATCCTGGGCTTGGTATAAGCCACATAACCTATTTGCTGTGTTAACCTATCAAATTCACTTTCAAGATAATCAATGGCCATCCGGGCATTATTAATGCCCCCATCATAATAATACACCTCAAAATTATTTGAACTGTAATAATACCATTCTATATTTTTATGCTGAACCCGATTTTTACCAAATCTTTCCTTGTCAAGCTGGGCAATTGATTGATGCCCCAGCAGCAAAGCAAAAAGAAACAAGCAAATACGTAAAACCTTAATTTTCATCTATTGTGTACACTTGGACTTAAATATACTTAAAAATTAATTTTCTGGTCAATTACAGCGCCTAATGTTTACTTCTTTTTGGGGCTCTTTTCCTTGAAGAAGCAATTCCATCATCATTTTGCTGAAGTATGGAACCAAAGAAACCCCTTTTGCACCGAAACCATTGAAGATATAAACGCTTTCATGCTCAGGATGTTTTCCCAACAAAGGTCTTCTATCTTTAGTAGCTGGTCTGATGCCCGAGCGATGCATTTGTATCTCTGCTTTTTTGTTGACAATCAATTTTTCAAGTTTTTCAAGCAACTCGTTTTTTCCCCTTTCTGTAGGACCTTCATCTAGATCATGCCAGGTATAGGTAGAACCTACTCTTTGTAGTCCGTTGGGCAAACTTATTCTGAACACCCCCCTGTTAATAATCGCTTCCGGATAAAAATCCTGCTCCAAATCCAGGATTTCACCTTTCACAGGCGCGAAGGGCATGTTGGCAAAAAAACGGCTCTCTTTGGCTCCTAAACCGTTGCAGTAAATAATACCCTTGGCAATTATTCCTTTATAGCGAACTCCCTCTGGTAAAATCTCTAATTTGTCTTCCTCGAATTCTTCCTGCAACAGGGATTTATTGCTCAACAAAAATTCTGAATAAGCATCCAAAAGGGTATTGATATCCAGATAGCCTGAATTTTTTAGCATTATACCACCAAATGGATTGTAAACCTCTTCAAATAAAGGGCTGGAGTAAATTTTTTCGAAATAAGGCTGTAATAAGGGGTCACCACTATGTCCCATCCACTCATTTTGCTCTTCTATGGACAAAAAAGGACGATAAATGTTTTTCTTGACCAAAAACTTCTTCTGCAAGAAGTCTTCAAGTTTTCCATAGAATGGCTCAATTTCCGGGAAAAGCTGATCAGCCAACCAAGTTCTAACCATTTTCTTTCCGGTCACGGGATTATACAGCCCTGCTGCAATCCTGCTGCTGTTGTTCTGTTCCGGAGTATCCAAAACCATAAAGCTCAGGTTGTTTTCCCACATCCTGTAAGAGAGTGCGGTTCCTGCAAGACCTTGTCCGATGAGTAAAAAATCTACTTCCATGCCCAAAAATATATTCTTTATTCGTTATTTTGAGTTTAATAAATAAAAGATTACTTCATGCTGCATCTTAAGAGCTTTACCTTTAACCCTTTCATGGAAAACACCTATGTGCTTTATGATGACACCAAGGAAGCTGTGATTTTTGATCCTGGATGTTATGAAAAATATGAGCAACAGGAATTGGTGGATTTTATAGAGGAAGAAAAGCTAAATGTCAAATCTCTCATCAATACGCATTGCCATATTGACCATGTTTTGGGAAATGCATTTGTCAAAAGGAAGTTCGGAGTCAAATTGTACATTCATGAAAACGACCATCCTGTGCTAAAATCAGTATCTGCATATGCTCCTAACTACGGATTTGCGGGTTATGAAGAAGCAGACCCTGATTTCTATATTGATGAAAACGATAAAATCGAATTTGGCAATACAACCCTTGATATCCTATTTGTTCCAGGACATGCTCCGGGACATGTGGTGTTTTATCACAAAGATTCTGGAATATGCATTGCTGGAGACACCCTGTTCCAAGGAAGCATAGGAAGGACAGATTTGCCCGGGGGAGATCATCAGACCTTATTGAATGCCATCAAAAATGTCATGTTCACCTTACCAGAGAACACCAAGGTATATCCTGGACATGGGCCGATGACAACAATTGGTTATGAAAAGGAAAACAATCCATTTGTGGGAAAAAGAGCTAGATTTTGATGATCAAAAAACACATCCCCAATACATTAACTGCCCTCAACCTGCTTTGTGGAATGATGGGTATTTATTTTGTCCTAAAGGGTCAAATCTCTTATGGCGCATATTTTATTCTAATTGCAGCCCTTTTTGATTTTCTGGATGGATTTTTGGCGAGAATGCTGAACGCGTATTCTGAAATAGGAAAGCAATTAGATTCCCTAGCGGATTTAGTGACTTTTGGCATTTTACCTTCCTTTATTCTTTTCCAAATGGTCAAGGAAAATGCCGACCTGGAATATATGCCTTTTTTCACCTTCCTAATCGGTATATTCTCTGCCATAAGGTTGGCAAAATTCAACATTGACACCCGGCAATCGGACAGATTCATCGGTGTGCCGACTCCAGCCAATGCCATGTTGATTTCAACACTACCGTTTTTTGCTGAGAAATTCCCCGGCAGCGCAGAATTGGTTTACCACCCCTATTTCATCTATGTTTTCACCATTGTCATGTCTTTCCTTTTGATTGCTGAGTTGCCATTGATTGCACTTAAATTCAAAAGCTTCGCCCTTAAACAAAACATATTCCGTTATTTGGTCCTTTTGATCGGGCTGATCTGCATCGTAGCCTTTGGTCTGGCTGGAATTCCTATGGTAATTATTTCCTATATTGTGCTGTCGGTAGTAGAGGGTTTATTGGCCAAAAATGCTTAACAACATTAATAAATATTTCCACATTTTTTTGTTTCTCTTTTTTCATCTGGAGCTGAACTCCTTTGCTTTTGCTCAGGAAAACCAATCCTATTTCAAATTCCCTGTAGTCAATGATGGTGTTTACAAACTGACCCGACAACAAGCATCTTCTATAGGTTTTTCAAATATTGATGAGGTTGCTGTTTTTGGTTACCCCGGAATGCTTCCCCAAAGACTGGATAGCTTGGATCTTGAGCTCAGGGAAGTTCCAACCCAAAAAATTGGGGAAGATCTCTTCTTCTTCCTGACAGGACCACATCAGGTCAACTTTGAAGGTGATGAGATTTCCTATCAAAAAAACCACTATTCAGATACACTTTATTATTTGGTTGGAAAAAAAATCAAAGGCAATCAGGTCAAAACCTCTAACACAGTCGGAAACGGCCAAGAATTAGACGAATTTTACAGTGTTCAAAAATTTAATTGGGATCAAATTAATATTCTAAGTTCCGGAAGATCCTGGTATTCAAACCCTTTCTTCAATGGAGAGCGGTTTTCCTTTTCATTTAACTTAGAAGAAGGTATAACCGGAAATCCACAAATAATCACCCAAATCATGGGACAATCTCTCTCAGACAGCCGCTTTGAGTTTTTTCAAAACGGGTCAAAATTAGGTGAGATTGACATTCCCGCTATTCCCAATACCACCTATGGCATCAAAGGAAGGGAAAGTGTTTTTAGGTCGTCATTACTCAGCAATAGGGGCAATCAAAACATACAGGTAAGTAACAGGAGCAGCGACTTCAATGGAGCTGGTCATCTTGCTTACAGTTTAATCATCAGCCCTTATTCACCCCAATCCTCTCCTTTAGGTGTTTATTATGTAACAAAAACAGGAGTATTCAGAAAAAGGTCAACCTTCAAAAGCTGGCTTGTCAATGATTTTTACAACATTTTTGACATTGAGGAAAGCGCAGAAGTTAAAAATGGAGCTATGGTGATATTGTTTGACCCGGTAACCGCTAGTCCTATATCCAAATTGGCCCCTGCAGACCTAAGCGCCAGGTCAAAACAGGACAAACTTAACTTGATTATCATTTCATCAACTTCGCTACTTTCCCAAGCCAATCGCCTTGCCCAGCATAAAAATGATATCGGGATCAATGCAAAAGTTTTTTCTATACAAGAAATTTTTGATGCTTTTGGCTATGGTACCAAGGATGTTACTGCTTTTAGGAATTTTTTAGCTTATCAATACCTTCACAATGGCTCTCTTCAAAATGTGCTGTTCTTTGGCAAAGGCACTTTCGATTATAAAAACAAATTGGGGGGGAGACCAAACCTGACCCCAACATACACTTCAAGAAACAGCCTGAATCCCCTAACTACTTATAGTTCTGATGATTATTTTGGTTTCCTGGAAGTGGGGCAAGGCGAATGGGTGGAAGATAATTCAGGTGATGAGCTTTTAAAAATCGGAGTTGGCCGGATACCTGCCATCAACTTTAGAGAAGCGAGGGAGGCTGTAGACAAAATCATCAATTATGAGACCCGACAAAACATGGAAGGTTCCTGGAAGCGGAATATTGCATTTTTTGCCGATGATGGGGATAATAATATCCATCTCAATGATGCAGAGAGCCATGCCTCCTTTATCAGGACAAATCATCCCGAATTTTCAGTTCAGAAATTGTACCTGGACAGGTTTGAACAAACCATAAATGGAAATATCCAAAGCTCAGAAGAAACAAGGGTTGCCTTATCAGAAACTTTGAAAGATGGCGTTTTATTGTTGAATTTTATCGGACATGGCAATGAAACCACTTTGACAGCTGAGCGGGTATTTACAGTGAGCGATCTTCAAAACTTTCCTGAAAACAATTTATTACCTCTCTTTGTCACAGCAACTTGTGAATTTGGAAGACATGACAGCCCATTCATCCGATCAGGTGCAGAAGAATTACTTTTTGCAGAGAAAAAAGGGGCCATTGGTCTATTGACCACAGGCAGACCCGTTTTTAGTTCGGTGAATTTTGCCCTGAATAAAGCATTTATTGAAAATGTGTTCCAAACAGAAAATGGCCAATATGCCGACTTGGGAACAATCTTTAGAAAAACGAAAAACAACAGTTTAAATGGGCCTTTCAACAGAAATTTTTCATTGATCGGTGATCCTTCCTTGAAACTGGCTATTCCAGACTTGAAATCTGATAGTCATCAATTTCTGGACATTGGATTAGACCAAACAATAGACACGCTGAAAGCAATGCAAGAAGTTCGCCTGACCGGCGAAATCAAAGATCCTTTAACCGGAGCAATGATCACTGATTTTCAGGGTGATTTCGAACTGACCATTTATGACAGCCCAGTAACATTCAATACTTTAGGAGATGAAAGCAGCCCTATCGAATTCATTGAGCAATCTAATATTTTATACCAAGGAAAAGGAAAAGTGATTAATGGCATATTCTCCACTGATGCTTTTATTCCAAAGCAAATTTCAAGCACCATTGGAGAAGGAACGGTTAGGACTTACGCAATCTCTGAGGGACGTATTTTGGAGGCTTTTGGAGCAAAAAACATCCTAATCGGAGGCCAGTCTACGAATGATAACAATGATACAGAAGGACCATTAATTAACTTAAAATTTGGCCCTGAACTACTTGAATCCGCCCCGATAATCGCATCTCCTGTATATCCTATCAACATTATTCTTGAGGATGAAAGTGGCATCCAAGTTTCATCTATCCCCGAACGCAGGAACATTACCCTTCAGGTTAATGATCAAACCCCCATCACCTTAAACCAAATGTTTTTTGCTATTGATGGTGGGTTTAAAAAAGGTAAAATCGAAACAGAATTACAAGGCCTGATTGAAGGAATCAACACCATTACTATTCAGGCTTGGGACAATGTGGGGAATAATTCGATCAAAACAGTGCAACTTGAGGTAAAGGGCAGTTTAGACCTGCGAATACTTGAATTTCAGACATTTCCAAATCCCGCAAATGAAAAAAGTGTCTTTAATGTCATGCACAACAGGCCTAGAGAAAACTTATTCGTGGAAATTGAGGTTTACAGTTTGTTAGGGAACAAAATATTTTCCCTTTCAAAACGTTATGTGCAGGCGGAACAAAATTTGAGAGATTTGGAGTGGAATTTTTTCCATAACAAAACAAAATATCCCGTAAAAGGAACTTATATTTACAAGTTAAAGCTCCAATCTGAAAAAGATGGTTCTTCAGATGTCAAGAGCGGAAAAATTATTATTCAATGAAAATATCGGCAAAACCAGTTGTAACTTCATTTATTTTTTTAGGGATAAGCCTTCTGTCTCTTGTTGCACAGGCACAAAATTCCCCTGTAATTTCAGGACAAGACCCTAATAGAAGGGTTATCACAACTGCTGTGCCTTTTCTAAACTTTGCTCCTGATAGCCGTCATTCTGCTATGGGAGATGTTGGTGTAGCGACCAGTCCAGATGCTTTTTCTGCACATTGGAATGCCGGCAAACTTTCCTTTATCGAAAATGACATGGGCTTCTCTTTATCTTACTCTCCATGGCTAGGAAGATTGGTCAATGATATGTTTGTCTCCTATTTGACAGGATACAAAAAAATTGATGATGTTTCAGCATTTGGTTTCGATCTAAGGTACTTTAATATGGGTGATATTGAATTAACGGATGGAAGAGGACAACCTTTGGGGGAATTCACACCAAGAGATATTGCGATAGGTGGAACCTACTCCCGAAAATTATCTGACAATCTTGGATTAGGAATTTCCGCCAGATTTATACACTCCAATCTTTCTGGAAATATTTCATCAGTCGGAGGTAGCGAAAGCCGTCCTGGTATCAGTGTTGGAACAGATGTGGGAGTCTATTACACCAAAGAAGTATTGTCTGGAAACAAAACTGGGATTTGGTCATGGGGGGCTACTATCAGCAATATAGGCCCTAAAATCACCTATAACAGTGCTGAAGATTTGGATTTTATCCCAACAAATTTAAGATTGGGAACCGCCTACACTGTTAATTTCGACGACTATAATTCCCTGACATTTGCCCTGGACTTCAATAAATTATTGGTTCCATCACCTCCTATCTACAAAAGAAACGAAGACGGTTCATTAGCCACAGATGACAATGGAAATCTGATTATAGAACCAGGAAATGGAAGAGACCCGAACAGACCATTATTGTCCGGTATGTTCCTGTCTTTTGCTGATGCTCCCGGAGGTTTCAGAGAAGAAATGCAGGAGGTGATGATTTCCTATGGCATGGAATACAAATACAATGACATGTTTGCCTTAAGAACAGGTTATTTTTATGAGAACCCTAACAAAGGGGGCAGAAGGTATTTTACTATGGGACTAGGCTATGTTTATAAAGAGGCAGTGGCTTTTGACTTTTCATATTTAGTTCCTCAAACACAAAACCACCCATTAGCAGAGACTTTAAGGGTATCCCTTACTTACAATATTCAAACAAGATGACAGTCAATAGGTCTATTGCTCCGGATTTTATCATTCCTGAGCACATTACCTTTCCAAAACCCATAAAACGGACTCTTCAAAACGGAGTCCATTTATATTTTATCCCTACACCTGAAATCAACGCCATCAGATTGGAAATCAATGCAGATGGGATGGGATGGGAAAATAAAAACGAAAAGAAACTTTCTTCCTTTTTTACCCTGCATATGTTATTGGAGGGAACCCACCAAAAATCTGCTGAAGAATTAGATGATTTTTTTGACACTTATGCTTCCGAAGTGGAAATTATTTCAAGCTTTGAATACAATGGGCTTGCCCTTTTGACTACCAAAAAACATTTCGCTACCGTGCTCCCTGTTTTTAGGGAATTGTTGACAGAAGCGGTATTTCCCGAAAAGGAACTTGCCAAAAGGAAGTCCCAAAAAGCATTAAATATCAGTATTCAGAGAGAAAAAACCGGTGTTAGAGGTTCACAGCTATTCAGGCAGGAGCTTTTTGGAAAAGAACATCCATATGGACAAATTGCTGATGAAGGAGATGTAGAAATTATCAAAAGGGAAGATCTTTTGGATTTTTACAAAAATCATCTTTGGGTCAATCCTGAAATTTTTGTTACAGGAAATGTAACAGAGGAAGACATCAAGCTTATCTCTGATTATTTAGGTGATTTGCCTGTGCTCAAAAAAATCATAATACTTCCGGAATTTTCAAATCAAAAACTCCAAAGAGTAAATGAACCATGGGAGAAAGCAGTACAATCAAGTATAAGGATCGGTTGCCACCTACTCCCTAAAAACCACCCTGATTATTTTGGCTTTTGGGCTTTCAATGTATTCTTGGGGGGATATTTTGGTGGAAGATTGATCAAAAATATCCGAGAAGACAAAGGCCATACATACGGGATCTACAGTAGCATAGGTGGACTTAAATCATCAGATTATTGGGTAGTCATGGCCGATGTAATCAAAGGACATACCGAAGAAGTCATCCTTGAAATTTATAAGGAAATTGACAAACTCCAAAATGAACCCGTTTCTTCTGAGGAACTCGAAACTGTTCGGAATTATATGGTCGGTAATCTCTTGTCGAGTTTTAGTTCTTCTTTCGAGTTGATTTCCAGATTCAAATCCATACATCAAGCAGGACTTGACTTAAGCTACTTTGAAAAGCAATTGGATTTTATCAAAAATTTCCGCGCTGAAGATATTCAGGCTATTGGTAAAAAATACCTTGACAAAGAACAAATGGTAGAAATCGTTGTGGGATAAAACTGTATATGGTTTTACAAGAAAACATGATTCTAAATGATAAACCACAAGAATTTCTTGGTTTTAAAGTTAAATTGAAATCCAAAAAGGAATAATGATCAATGATCATAAGAAAAAAATCAAGACTTTATTTTTTCGTATAAATCAGAAACATCCCATTCGTTTTTTAGCCATTCTTTAAAAAAGTAAAAAGTGATGCCTTTGGCACCCAATATGTTTGCCAAATCCATAAAGCCTTTTGCAGCTTTGAAGTTAGCAGACCAAAGTGCATGTTTCAATTCATGCATCACACGCTTGAGCAGTGCCTTATCTTCATCCTTATTTTGATTAATTAGTTTGATTTTTTTACAGATCGTCAGCGTAGATGGCAGCATAACTGAATTTCTGGAACGATATTGTCCAGCTGACATCGAGTTTTCATGCAGCCTTTTTGATACTCCAATGTGGTCTGAAAAAACAAATGGATGTTTTCTTGCCAATCTGACCATTATATCAAAATCCTCATAGACCAAGTATTCATCATAAAGACCTATGGATTTGAAAAAGTCAGACCTGATCATCATGGTCACAGACAGTATTGTATGTCTGGCGACGAGTAGTTGATACATTTCTCCTTGAACTACTTTTTCAGACAACTTGCCTTTCTTATTCCTTTTGTAAAATGTTTCCCCTGTTTTATCCTCTCCAATAAAATATGCATCAGAAAAACAAACAGCCGACCGTATATTGGATTCAAGTTTAAGCACACTTTTGCTGATATGATCAGGTAGCAAAACATCATCTCCTGCATAATCTATAAAGTACTTTCCCTGAATGATGCGGAATGCCTTATTAAAACTTTTACAATAAGGCAAAGGCCTATTCCTGTAAACCGTTTTGATAGGGATATGATCCAGATGCTCTTTCACCCATTGATTAATTTTTTCTCGACTTCGGTCCTCACTCCCATTATCCACGAGGATCAATTCCAAAGAAGGATAATCCTGCTTCAGAATAGCATCCAATGCCTCTATTACAAATTCTGAATGGTTAAAAACTGTACAGATAATGGAAACCAAAGGTTGGGTATCGGGCTGCTTCATCACTACCTGCTTTTTTGATAATTTGATTGAAGATTTGCAAAATCTGCTTTGTCCCTGATATAATCTTCTTCACAAAACTCCTGATCGGAAAGCACCAAAAGGATGGCATCTTTCCCAATACAAACGGAAGACCAAACCAATGGGGGTAAAAACAAGGCCTTATCTGGGCTGGACAACTCAAAATGAAAAGTATTTTTCTCTACATCTTCCAACTCCACTTGTACTGCCCCATTTAGACAGATCAGCAGTTGGGATTCCTTCTTATGGGCATGTACTCCTCTCTTAGCTCCCACGGACACTGAACTTATCCAGAAGGTCCGTTTGATTTGAAAAGAAAAATCAGATGAAGGTTCAAAAAAAGTCAGCTTCCCAGTTGCGCTAGTCCTATTCTCCAGTTCAAGTATTCTTGGGGCCATCAAATCTTGCTTCATACTGCTAAATATAACTTATTCGGGTATAATCATCCAAGACTGCCTGATTTTATTAATTTTGGACTTCAAGAAAGACCAAAGTTAATAAGACCATTGGAGATAGAAGACAGTTACCTTACCCTAAATACAACATCAGAGGGCCTTTATAAAGAAAAAGGAAGTAAATTTTTGGCTTTTGCCTATCCTGTTGATTCAGAAGATCAGATCAAAGAAACCTTGGACGAACTAAGAAAGAGGTACTATGATGCCAGACACCATTGTTATGCTTACATACTGGGCAAAAATCAGGATATTTACCGGGCCAATGATGATGGAGAGCCCAATCATTCAGCTGGGGATCCGATTTTAGGTCAAATTCGATCCCATCAGCTTACCAATGTCTTGATAGTTGTCATCAGATACTTTGGTGGAACAAAATTAGGTGTAGGAGGTCTTATCTCAGCTTATAAAACTGCTGCTGCAGAAGCTATCGAAAACAATGAAATCATAATAGCCATTGTCCATTCGCGATTAGTTGTTGATTTTGACTACTTGGCCATGAATGATGTAATGAAAATCATCAAGGATTTTGACCTACAGATAGTAAACCAGAAATTTGATAACATTTGCCGACTTGAGATTCAGGTCAGGGAAAAATTCAAAGCCAAAGTCATTGAAAAATTTGAGGATATCCAAGGTGTGAATGATGTAAAAGAAATTAGTTGAGAATTACTTGTCGATTAAAAAATTCTCATTTATTGAACAATTCATCCAGGTATCCTTGATACTGAAGTTTTTTAAAGATCTCAAGACATACCCAAGCATCTGTTGCTGCATATAATTTTTGCTTTTGCGTCAATTCAGATGCCTCCCAATTGGAAACCTGCTCTGATTTGGAAATCCTCATATTCAGCACCATGGCAGCGAGATTCCTTACACCAACATTTTCAAAACCTACTTTTTTCAGTTCTTCATTCAGGTCAAAAAAACTCTGAGGCTGAAAGCCAACAGCCACCTTGCGCAATCCTCTTAAATCATCCAAAACGGCTGCTCCTATTTTAACAATGTTGGGTTCTTCTAAAATATCCTGAATCAACCTGGGCATGCCTATTTCATTCAGCCGGATCAAATATGCTACTTCATCAGTAGCCAATTGTAGAAGAGAAACATAATACTGGGTTCCTTTTCTAAATGAAGGCCTCGTTTCTGTGTCAAAACCTATCAAAGTGTGGCTTCCAAGCTCATCAACAGCTTCTTTGATCTGTTCTTTAGAATTTACCAACACAATTTCTCCTTCAAACTGCCCTAAGGGTAATGCATTAATCGACTCCTTGTCAATTTTTTTAATAATCATACTGCCAACTCTTTTTTAATCTCGTTCATTTCTTCCTCAGTGTAGTAGGTTAAACCAAATTTAAAGTAACCGAACAAGACGGTCATAAAAGGAGAAATGATATTAAAAAAACAATAAGGTGCATAAGTCAATGTTGCTACTCCCAATACTGAGGCCTGAGTTGCTCCACAAGTATTCCATGGTATCAAAACGGATGTTACCGTAGCACTGTCTTCCAAGGTCCGACTGAGGTTTTCACCTTTCAACCCTCTTTTCCGATAAATATCAGCATACATTCTTCCAGGTACCAAGATGGCCAAATATTGATCGGATGTCGTTACATTGAAAAACACACAGGTAGCAGCTGTGGAAGCAATTAGGGATCCTACAGAATGCACTTTTTCGATTATGGCTTCTGCCAAGACCCTCAGCATACCACTTTCTTCCATAATTCCTCCAAAAATCATCGCACATACAATCAGCCAGATAGTGTTCAACATCCCTGACATTCCTCCGGTCACCAATAGCTCATTGACTACTTCATTATCTGTATGGATACTGATTTCCCCATATAAAGCCATCATCACTGCCTTATAGGATTCATAAGTATACGAAACACCTATTTCATTGGCTATAAGTCCAATAACCTGTGGCTGGAATATCACTGCAAACACCCCTCCCAAAAGTGCTCCTGCAAGAAGGGCCGGAACGGCAGGGATTTTTTTAACGATCATCACCAAAACCAAAACCGGTACAATAAATAACCAACCGTTAATATTAAAGTTATCGAGTATGACAGCTGATATCTCCTCCACCTGACTGACAGAACCTTCTGCTCCTGTGGTTAAGCCTATGACCCCAAAAATTACCAATGTAATCAAAATAGAAGGCACTGTTGTCTTGGTCATATGCCTGATATGCGTAAAAAGGTCAGTACCTGCCATTGCAGGGGCCAAGTTGGTCGTATCAGACAAAGGGGACATCTTATCCCCAAAATATGCACCTGAGATAATCGCACCGGCTATAATACCTTCACTAAAACCCAATGCTTTACCGATTCCCAATAAGGCAACTCCTACTGTAGCGACAGTTGTCCAGCTACTCCCTGTTGCTACGGAAACTATAGCACTGACGATACAGGCGGCAATCAGAAAAATAGTTGGATTTAAAATCTGAAGACCGTAATAAATCATCGCCGGAACAATGCCGCTCAATAACCAAGTACCTGCCAATGCACCAATCAACAACAAAATCAAAATACTGGACATGGCCGAAGAAATACTATTGACAATACCATCCTGAAGATTTTCCCATTTGATTTTCAACCGGAAAATGGCCACCAAACCTGCTACTGCAGATGAAATCACCAAAACCATTTGATTGGAACCTGATAAGCCATCAGTTCCAAAAATCCATATATTAATTACGAGTAAAACAATTAAAAATAGAATCGGGAATACTGCTTCTAATAGAGTGGGTTGTCTTCGACTTGCTGCCATCAAATATTTTTCGAAAGATTTTAAAATCTGAAATTAATAAAATTTTACAATATCACATTCATTAAAAGAGTTTTACCAACGCTCCGGCAGTATCCCAACCTATGGCCACACCCATTCCTCCTAGCCTTACAGCCAAAACAACATCTTCCGAAACCTTTTCAAGTATCGGTCGCTTATCGGGCCCAAAAGCCATAATACCAGACCATTCCATCTCAATCTTGGGAGAATATCCAGGAAAAATAACGTCTTCCATAATAGAAACCAGGTAGTCCTTTATCTTGGGATTCACGCCAAATTCGGTTGTATTTTCAGCTTTAAAATCCTGATTTCTTCCACCTCCTAACAACAACCTGTTATCAATGTTTCGGAAATATACATATCCCTTATCATAATGAAAGGAACCCTGCCATGGTATTGCAAATGGCAAAGTCTCCGTCATAAATACCAAGCCCCTTCCAGGACTGATATCCATTTCAGGAAAGAGGCTTTTTGTAAAAGCATTGGTGCATATCGCTATTTTTCCCCCTTTAAAGGTTATCCGACCTCCATTATTGCCAGATAAGACCAAAACTTCCTTTTGGGCAAGATCCAATTTTTCAACATTTGCTCCGGTAAGGATCTTCACACCCAGTTCTCCGCACATGGTCCATAGTGCATTTAGAAAGCTGCCAGTGTTCAACTCTCCTTCAAATTTATTTTTGACCACGGTTTTTACCTTGGGCCCAAACCCCAGATCTTTTTTAAAAATTTCAAAGACAGGCTTCTTAAAAATTGGTTCCAGGATACTGTTTACCCTATCCATATTGTCCAGCTGAAAAAGCTCATTTTCTGTGATCAGTTCAAATCCACCAAATGGTTGATATCCCAAAACTGAATCCCCAAAAACTTCCCGAATAGCATTCAATCCTCTATACCTCTTTTCAACCAAAGAAAGGACTTCCCCTTCATCCAAAACCTCCAAATCATCGAGAATTTCGGTTAGACTGCCAAAGCATGCAAAACCGGCATTCTTCGTACTGGCTCCTGTTGGAAAAAGTCCTCTTTCCAATACTAAAACAGAAGCTTTTGGCTGCTTTTTCTTGTATTGAATGGCCGCAGAAAGGCCAACAATCCCGCCACCTATGACGATGAGGTCATATTTCAGAAAATTAGTTTGCTCCCAAAAACTCAACATTGTACCATGATCTTGAAGAAATATCACGCCTATTTATTAATTTAAGGCTGATATTCCAATATAAATCTAATCAACAGCCCAAATACGATGAGAAAAATTGATGAATTGCTTTATGAATACGGATTAAGCCATCAAAATGAGACAAACAAAACAATCCATTGGATATGTGTACCAGCTATCTTTTTCAGCATAGTGGGTCTGATTTACAGCATACCCGCAGACCCTCTTCTTAATTTATTGCCTTTTCTAGGCAGCTTTGCCAATTGGGCTACACTAACCCTGATTTTAGTGCTCTTTTATTATGTCACCTTGTCTCCTCCTCTTGCACTGGGGATGTTCTTCTTTTCGGCTATTTGCTTGGCTATTGCTAATTTGATTTCACTTGCTTCTCCCTTCCCTCTGTGGCAGATCAGTATTTTGATTTTCGTAGTCGCCTGGATATTTCAGTTTTATGGTCATAAAATCGAAGGGAAGAAACCGTCATTTCTTAAAGACCTTCAGTTTTTGCTAATCGGGCCTGCATGGTTGATGCATTTTATTTACAAGAAATTAGGACTGGCCTATTAAACTGATATCCCTATGACAATCAGCTTCTTTTAAAATCATAAAAAGAAGCTGATTCATTCTTCATTTTTGTGAAGTAAATATACGATTCCATTTTCCTGATTTTTTTTGCCTTTAAATTGTATTTTTAACTTCGTGAAATACTAATTTACTAACATGCTTATATGTTGAATTTTATTTTTGCTTCTGTAGAACTTCCAATGTTATCTGATATCGTGTGGATTTTTGGGCTGGCCACTTTGGTTATCCTGGTATTCATGCGACTCAAAATCCCCACCATTATAGGGTTTCTTTTTACTGGAGCCTTGGCAGGACCATATGGACTTTCATTGGTGCAGGCGTCCACTACGGTAGAAGTCTTATCTGAAATAGGAGTCATCCTGCTTCTTTTCGTTATTGGCATGGAGTTTTCTCTCAAAAGCCTAATGGCTATCAAAAAGGCGGTATTTATTGGAGGATCGCTGCAGGTAGTTTTCACCATTTTGTTCACTTCCCTTATCTCCTATTTTTTAGGTTTCGAATGGAATGTGGCGGTATTTATAGGCTTTTTACTTTCTCTTAGCAGTACGGCTATTGTTCTTAAACTCTTACAGGAGTCCGGACAGGTCAATACCATTTCAGGCAGGACCACCCTTGCCATCCTAATCTTTCAGGACATCGTCATTGTTCCATTGATGTTGTTTACACCCATGCTTGCCGGGGAATCAGAAAATGTGGGCATGTCATTATTATTCATGGCTATCAAAGGTGCTTTGGTCATCGCGCTCACTTTAATCAGTGCAAAATATTTAATCCCTAACCTATTGTATAGGATAGCAAAAACAAGAAATGAAGAGCTCTTTTTGCTCTCTATAATTGTGATTTGTTTTGCTGTCGCTTACCTTACCTCTTTATTGGGCCTCTCTCTTGGTCTAGGTGCCTTTTTGGCGGGCTTAATTATCAGTGAATCAGATTATAGTCATCATGCTACCGGCAAAATCCTTCCTTTTAGGGAAGTTTTTTTGAGTTTCTTCTTTGTCTCTGTAGGGATGTTATTCGATATAACATTCTTATTTGCCCACATCCTCCCTATTTTAGGGCTGACACTTTTAACTTTTCTCATCAAGTTTATTACTGCGAGCATTGCTGTCAGAAGTATAGGTCAGGGTTTTAAAGAGGCTTTCATAGTGGCATTTTCAATCTTCCAGGTGGGAGAGTTCTCTCTTTTGCTCGCAAAAGTAGGTGTCAGTCATGAATTACTCGACGCAGAAACCTACCAATATTTTCTTGCCATTTCCATCCTGACAATGGCAGTAACACCATTCATTCTAAAGAAAAGAGAGGATATTTCATGTGGGATTTTGAATTTACCATTACCAAGTAGATTGAACAAAAAATTTGGAAACGAAAATATTCCAGCTCTTGAAGTAGATCAAGAGCTGAAGGATCATTTGGTAATCATCGGATATGGCCTGAATGGCAGAAACCTTTCCAAGGCTGCAAAATCAGCCAAGATCCCTTATGTCATTATAGAAATGAATCCTGCAACTGTCAGAGAAGAATCTCTGAAAGGAGAACCTATTATCTATGGGGATGCGGCAAATGACACCGTCTTGGAACACGTCAACATCAACAAAGCCCGGGTGGCTGTAATCGCCATCTCTAATGCTGAAGCTACCAAAAGGATTATTGCGGGTATCAGGCACCATACCCAAAACCCATTTATCATCGTCAGAACAAGGTATGTCAATGAGATGGAGGACAACCTCAAACTTGGAGCTGATGAAGTTATCCCCGAAGAATTTGAAACTTCTATTGAGATTTTCACCAGAGTCCTGTCAAAGTACTTGATCCCTAGACATGATATAGAAGAGTTCACCAATGAAGTGAGGTCCCATAACTATGAAATGTTCAGAATGACCACGGAGGATGCAGATGTGAAACTCAAAATAGACTTACCTGAAATTAATTTTGTCGGGATTTTGGTTGAAAGAGACAGTGGCAGATATATCAACAAACCGCTAAAAGAAGCCGGAATAAGAGAAAATCTTGGGGTCAATATTGTTGCCATTAAAAGAGAAGGGAAAACCATCACTGAAATCAAAGCTGATGAAAAAATAAAACTTGGTGATTTGGTTTATGTGGTAGGAAGACCAGATGGACTTGAAGCCTTTGAAAAGGAAGTTGAAGTGAATTAATCAGTCACTCCAAAAAGTGAAAGGACTTTAGTTTGTTCAAGGACTGTCTGTTTTGGAGACTATTGATATTATCAATGATGGATTTCTTTTCCCGTGCAGTCAACCTCCAGTTGAGTGATGCCCTTTGAAGTTCCTGATCTGATGGACTGACTGCTCCTTCTTCATCCGCCAAACCTCTTTCCCGAAGATATTGAAGTGTGGAGTATTCAAATTCAATCCTTTCTAGAGGGAATTTGAGTTTCTCCTTCATTCGGGTAAACATCACTTCATTATGCAAAGTCTGAATGTTGTCCCAATTGATATAGATATTCTTCAAGGGTGTGAAGAATTTCTGCAGTATACTTGGCGGTCGCTTCTGTTCAATTTCCGAAAATTTCTCAGAATCTCTTATTGTCAACAACAAAACTCCAGAAGTATTTTCATTAATCCAGTCTTCAAAGACGTGTATAAACTTCAAAGCATCCTGCATACCAAAATTATCCGATAAACCTGCATCCATTGTCTCCATTTGAGGCTTGGAAGGCAATTGCATATTTGGCGTAATAAAAGGGAAAGATGCACCCATACGAAGTGCACTGATAAATCTTAAGTTTCCCGGATCCTGCTCCGCAAAAAAACGTTGAAAATCCACTCCTTGGCTTTTTTCATTAAATCCCTCCAATCTTTCAAGCGAAACATTAAAGTAGGAAATGGAAAATGGGGAAATATAAAGCTTCCTGCCGTCATTTGTAATCAATGGGGTAACGGGCAACATTGGGATTTTAGATTCCATTTCAGGCATCTTATAGTCCTTTATGGGCTTATCCAGAACCCCTTTGGTGTTGATGTTTAACTGACTTTCAAAAGCATGTCCCCTATCCTTGAGGTATTTCCTGCCATTATATTCGAAATATTGATTCCGGATCAAAAGGTCATTGACCAACAGTGTGAAAATGATCGGGTTCAAATTATCCGATGATATCTGATCCAAATATTCATCACTCCTCACATCAACCTCAGGTTTGGTCTGAGCCTGTAAATACAGTTCCCTAAAAAAGGCAGCACCTATCAACCCCCCTGAAGCTCCTGTGATCATGTGGGTATGCTTAAAAAGTCTGCTTTCTGTAGCATATTCAACTTCCTGTAAAACCTTCAGCGTCCAAAGAGCAGCCCTTTGCCCCCCTCCACTAGTGGTAATGAAGACCATTTTGGGCTTTTGGTCTTCTGGGAATTTTTCCCGCCAATTATCTAAAACTTGAAGGCTGATTTTCTTATCCAGTTCAATTGTATCTTCATGAAGTAGCAAATTCAAGCGCTCAAGGTTATAGGAAGCTTTACCAGTATCATAGTTCAACCCAAATGCTTCATGTGGCCTGTTAAACCAGTCGGTACTGGAAAGTGAATTGAAAACCAAAAGTGCAATAATCACAACCGGAACAGTCCAACTTCTCAACCAGTATGTCAAAGCTCCTACCAGCATGCTTGCAATCGCCAATAACAATATCCCACTAGAGGCGGCAGGAATTTGAAGCACCGGGTTTTCCCTGAATAAACCCAAAAACAAAATCAGGACAATTAGTGCTGACTGAATAATCACCATATTCATATGGTTTTGGTCAAAAACGCGAAGTAATTGATGTCCTTCAAACTTCGCCAAATCCTGCCTGACCATTTTGAACCTAAATGAGATATCCAAATAGTCCAGTACCTTGTCCTTTGCTTCTTTGGATTCCTTGATGCGTTTTAGCATGTTGGCCCTGGAAATTTTGGTTCTCCTAAGCCTTTTCTCTACGTTATCAGCAAAAAGAATGAAAAAGTTTTTATTGGTAAATCCGAAATAAATGAAAATCAGGGCAAAAGTTATCACTGAACCAATTGAAAACCCCAAGAAATACTGAATGACAATCCACTTATTGTCATGCTCATTGTCCAATTGGAACTCAAAAAAAGCATAGACAAACAAAATGTAAAAAACCAATGGAATAAGGGAATTATTAAGGCAAAACTGAAGAAACGGTCTAGGAATAACTGCCAAAAATTTGAATTTTGGACCATGCAAAATATAAGATGTCATATGAAATGACATCGTGAAAATCGCAAGGGCAACCCCCACAAGGAAAAAACTCTGAAAAGAAACCTTATTGAGGTATTCCGGATCAAGAAACAGAAAAGGAATGCCCAAAACTGTCCCAAATTTTTGAAAAATGATCAAGACCAACAATGCCCATAAAGCAAGCAGAAGTAGACTTTTCTTCAAATGAAGAAAAAATAACTGAATCGGAAAGCTGTAAAAGATTTTATCCCACATAGACATATTATTCATTCAAAATATAGGGGATTTTTAAAAGATTTCTAAATCAGTTTTTTTCATTGTGGCTTTTGTCAATATCTCTTACCTTCGCTACATCATTCTAAATTGCTAATTATGAGAGTTTGGTTTTTGTGCAGGGTAAAATATGCCAAAGAAAATGAGCAGGGTCTGCTCAAAAATGTTTCTGAACAATACCTGGTAGATGCAGTATCCTTTACGGAAGCAGAAGCCAGAATATATGATATGCTTGGTTCAACTATTCGAGGGGATTTCCAAGTTACCAACATCAGCAAAAGTAATTTTGTAGATGTATTCCCATATGATGACATCGACATATGGCATAAGTGCAAAATCACCTATGTGGTCGCTGATGCCGACAGCGGAAAGGAAAAAAAAGTCACCCAATACATGTTGGTCACCGCACATGATGTCAAAGAGGCTTATGACCGTATTCATGAAAGTTTGAACAATATGCTGGTCACATTCAGGGTTCCTGACATCACAGAAAGCCCGATCGTGGAAGTCTTCCCTTATGAAAGAGATGATGAAGAACTATTACCCCCACCCCCATCAAATCTGAAGCCCTTAAGTGAGGTTAAGGCAGAGCAGGAAAGAAGAGAAGGAATCAGGCAGGAAAATATGGAAAAATCATCCTCCATTCAGGAAGAAATACCAAAACTGGTAGAATATGAAGATGAAAATGACTCTGAAGATATTTAATTGAATTCCCAATTATTAAAGACCTGGCAAGGATTTACCAGGTCTTTTTTTATACGCTTAGCATAATAATTGATAGATGAATGTTCAAATTAATTGATGTTCAATTGTTAAAATAAGCAAGTTGAAAGAAAGTTAGCTGAGTTTTTTTAGGAGATTTATTCTGTCTTTATCAAATTTTTCAAAAAGTTATTTTTATAACACAAAAAAACTATATTTTTAATCAATTGATTTTTAAAATATGAAAATATGAAAAAATATTTCCTTTATTTTCTCGCACTTACAGCTTTTAATTCCTGCTCCAATCCTGAAGAACCAGTTTTAGAACCTGACCAGAAAAATTTCGAATTATTCGATTTTGAAAATGCCCAACAAAATGAGGAATTTATTCTGGGATTGGAAGTTCTTGGGGATAAGCTTTTTTTTCTACATAAAAATTACCCTGGGTTTATTGATAACCAACACAGGACTACGCCACTATGCTGTCTTACGAGTGATTTAAACCTCCAATTTAGGCCTTCTTTCTCCGAGAATTATATCATACATCCAATTGAAAATTTAAATGGTTTTATTGTATTCCCTGTTGGCCCAGGAGAATTAAGGCCCTTAATTTTTGATGAACAACTCGGCGATGAATGGATAGGGGCCAAACTGGTATCAGGTTCCCAAAAAGAATTCTTCCATCCTGAAAAGAATTTTGACATCAACGGAAATCACCTCATCTTAAATCTTCAAAAAGACGAGATTCATAAAATCCTGATTTTGGAAATAAATTTTGGAACCGGATTTCATCAATTGGAAGTGCTTCAAGTAATTGAATTAAGTATTTTAGATTTAGGTTTGGATCCTAATTCAAATTCAGGCTTAATTATCCAAAGCATAAAAAAGTATGAAGACCAATGGATTGCTCACATCCGAAGTACTGAGAATGGCATTGAAGAAGGAAATTCCTACTTAATCTCCAAAGATGGTAGCACAGAAAAACTGTCTGGACCGGCAACAGGAAGTGCCAACTTCAGATTTTACGATTTCGCAAGATTAAACCCCCAAGAATACCTCATTACTGAATCACCTATTGGAAGAATTTCTTATTCTAGCTCTCCGATTTCAGAAAACAAAACCTATATAACAGAACTTAATGGACCATTAATAATAAGATCAGATGGGCAAAAAGGCTTAATCTTTATCCCTGGAACAAATGTTCTTGCTTCACTTGAAAACTTTAGGGAAAATGGAGTTTCCAGTCATCAACTGAAGGAATTAGATAGGACCGGTATTACAAATGATCAGATTTATGATGCCCAGTTCTTTGAAAATAAAGTCTACGTAGCCACTAGAAGAGGCCTTTTTGTAAAAAGCCGGGAAAATTTCTGGGAAGAGATCAGATTACCTTGATCAAGCCCTCAATTGATTATCGATCACAAACTGGATCAAATCTTCTAAGGGGATTCCTGCTCTTTGGGAGGCATCTGCAATGTCCTCCCGGCTAACCTGGGCGGCAAAGGCTTTATCTTTCAATCTTTTCCTTACCCCTTTGACTTCCATCCCCTCATAACCTTGCGGCCTCATCAAAGAATAAGCATGCACAAATCCTGATAATTCATCAAAAGCATATAACATCTTGTCCATTTCAGAATGCGGCTCCACTCCAAAATAGCGGGGACCATGGGAGGCTATTGCCTTGATCATCCTTGGATCTTGATTCCTTGCCTCTAGCTCCTCAATAATTTTTCTACAATGATCATCCGGCCACTGATCCCAATCTGCATCATGCAACAAGCCTGAAAGATGCCATAAATGCTGGGTTGGTTCATCATAGCCTTTTGAAATCGCAAATGACTTCATCAAATGGCCAACCTGCTTCATGTGAAAAACCAATTTATCATTCTTCACCCAATCCCCTAACAATGTCAAGGCCTCTTGCATTGTCATCATGTTCCCTATATTTTCTTGAGAACCAAATTCAATTCTATTCAAAGGATGTGTTAAATTCATTTTAAAAACAATTTAAATGCATTACATATTAATATTTTTGCTTTTTATTTCAAAACAAATTATCTTAGTTTAAACTTTTACGAATGGCAATTTTTGACACCACAACTGAACCCAAAGAAGACCTCCTAGATGCTTCAAACTATTTCTATTGGATCCAATTAGACTTGGAGGGAAACATTCTCGCCTCTAACAGGAAATTTCAAGATCAGGAGTCTATATTCAAGAAGGTCGAAATGAAAAAAAACATCACCGATTTTTTCATTTCTAACGACTTGTCAAATTATCAAATGCAACTGGAAAAAGCATTATATTTTGAGGAAAGAAATTTTTTAATGGGGCTGAGGAAGCTAACACCAGATAAAACTGACTTCTTTTGGACCCGATGGGAATTTACTATCCTATATGAAGAAGGAAGGGCTAAAAGGATTTCAGGAATAGGGCATACCATGGAAAAAACTTCTGAAAACCTACTTGATTTCACTTCCAACAATGAAGAAGTGGAAGTAAGTGAAGCTTTTTTAGATGGACTTTTTGAGGAAAGCCTTATTGGATTTTGGATATGGGATGTCAACAATAGCAAAGAAAAAATAAACATTTCTTTGGTCAGTTTACTTGGCATGGATGCCAACCACCTCCATTTAGGAAAAACAGAAGTGTATTGGAAAAAGCAAATACACCCTGACGATATAGAAATGGTGACGGTGTTGCTTGAGAAACATTTATTGTCAAAAGGCAAAATTCCGTTTCATGGTCAATTCAGGATCAAATCAAAGGACAATTTGGAAAAATGGGTCATCGGATATGGAAAAGTGATCCAATGGTCTGATGACGACAAACCTATTCTAATGGTAGGTGGTTTCTTTGATGTTTCTGAAAAAAAGAAGTCTGAGGATTTAATCAAACAACAAAGTGATTTTTTGAAAAAGCTTTCTTTCGACCAATCCCATACCATGAGGTCAAAATTAGCCAATATTTTGGGCATTTTAGAGGTGATTGACCCTAAGGCTATACCATCGGATCAATCTACCTTTATCAAACTTCTGAAATCTGAGGCGAGAAAACTAGACATAGCTTTGAAGCAAAGTATAGTCAATTCAAGCAGGCTGAACTTTAACGTCTCAGCTGACAAGGAGGAACTTAGTTCGCCGGAGTAATATTAAGCCTAAATGACCTGTCACTCCATCTGAACTCAATGTAACCTGAATCTTGGTTGACGGATACTACTTGAAAGGTCAACTGCTCCTCTTCCTCTTCCAGAGTGCGATTTTCCAGTTTCCATCTGGCTACATCCTTAGCCGGATCGTAATCATCCGTCAAATGCTGCTCATAATTTGTATTGATAATAACTGTCCATGTATCTATACCCGGAATAGTAAAAAGGGCATATTTTCCCGCTGGGATTACCTTACCTTCTATCAACAGGTCTTCGTTAAAAGAGATATTGGTTGCTGAATGCGCTCCGGTCACCCAAACTTCATCAAATGCCACCAATCCTCCGAAGATCTTTCTTCCCCTAACACTTGGAGCAGAGTAGTCTATATGTATGTGGTTCGAACCAATATTGGCCATTGCCGCAGTTCTTGGACTTTTTGAATTTGAGGGCACAGAATTCGAGCTGTGGTCGTGATGGACATGTTCATCTTTTACAATAATCTTATCCTCTGTCTTGTTGGAGGAACATGAGATGACCAATATAGAAATTGTAAGAATGGTGATTTGTTTGATTGACATAGTTTATTCTTATTAAGTTGATTCGGCAATTGATTATTTGAGAAAGAAGGGGGAAATAAGGTTGAAATATGCCTGCGGCGAAATAAAATAGAAATATATCCCGGTCACAGTCAACTTAATTTATTTTCTCAATTAATGCAGAATTTCTAAGTTCAATACTTAATAAATCTAGCAGCCTTTATTTCAACCCTATTTCAATTTTATTTCTACCTTATTTCTACGTTATTTTGAACTCTTTTCAATGTTAGTGATTATGCCCTGCAGCTACTTTCTGCTCTTTGGAGGTAGAAGTCACCCTTTTTCCTGGCTGGTATGTTTCCTTCACTTCACCACAGGTGAGCATCATATCACCAAAGTAAGGGTTGCGAATTTCCTTCTCCCCACTCAGCCAGTAAGCGCCTTTATCCCTAAAGGCCATTGGACAATATTGACGGTAAAACGTGTTTTCAACCACTCCAAAATATTCCACCGCTTCAATCAGGTTGTCTGAAAGGCTCTCAAAGTGCTTGCGCTGCTCCTCTACATCAGCAGTCTGAGCGATTTTATCCAAACTTCCCTGAATAGTCTTCAGCAGGTCCATCCAAATGTTATGGGCTTGGCCCTCCAACAACTTCATATCTACCTTTGCCAAACTGGCTTTAGCCGGACTGATAGCCTTTTGTGTCTCTTGGGCATTGGTTTTCACTAAGGCATCTTTAATTGAAAGATAACTTTGAACAAAAGATGTCAATTGTTTCTTAAATTCTTCAGGCGTATCCAAAGTTTTAACTTCCGGTCTTGTCATCATGCTGTAATTCCCACTCAATTGGGCAGCTGCATCAATAGCAAAAACCCCATTACTGACCACCTGCTCCCCTTCTTCCACTCCGGAAAGTACCAAATAATCATCTCCAACTCGAGAACCTAACTCAACTTCCCTCATTTCAAAAGCTGGAGCTTCCTTGGTACCTGCCTGAACATAAACCACAGACCTTGGACCTGTCCAAAGGATGGCCGTTTTGGGAACCATCAGACCGGACTGTGCAGATTGGGACGTGGAGATAGTCGCAGAAACAAACATCTCCGGTTTCAACTCAAAATTGCGGTTGACCGCTTCTGCACGTATACCTACCGTACGGGTATCAGGATTCAGTACTGGATCAATATAGCTGACCTTTGCCTTGAATTCTCTTCCAGGATAAGCAGAAACCTGGAAGCTCAGATCATCGCCCTTACGGATAGCGCCAAGGTCAGATTCGTAGGCATCTAGGATCACCCAAACGGAACTCAGTTCCACAATTTCAAATAAGGCTGTCCCACGGCTGACAAAATCACCTACTGCAACATTTCTGGCGATCACCACTCCTGCCACATCAGCGTAAACCTCAAACTGGGTCTGTACCTGGCCCGAATTTTCTATTCTGGAAATCTGCTCGTCAGATATTTTCCAAAGCTTCAATTTCTCTTTTGAAGCTTGGTAAAGTGCGGGCTGACGGTCTTTGATTTTGGCAGTTTCCAAAAGTTCCTTTTGTGCATTGACCAAGTCGGGAGAATACAAGGTCGCCAACTTCTCTCCTCTCCAGACCTCCTGTCCAGTGAAGTTGACAAACAATTGATCTACTCGGCCCGAATAATTAGCTGTAAGACTTTTCACTCTTTGCTCGTTAACCTGAATTTTACCTGTGAGACTGAGTTTTCCTGAACCTACCCCAGATTTCACTCTGGTCAGTTGCACATTGGATAATGCCATCGCTTCAGGAGTCATTTCCAGAACGAATGAGCTATTATTGCCGGAATTGCTGCTCACAGGAGTAAGCGCCATCCCGCAAAGCGGACACTGTCCAGGTTCATTTTGCCGGATCTGTGGGTGCATGGAGCAGGTATATTCTACTCCGTTTTCGTCAATATGGGTGTGTTCATGATCAGGGTGCTCATCCCCTCCCCCACGGATCAACCAACCTGCCAAGCCACCGAATAAGAGGCAGCCGAGGATAACCATTATTATTTGTTTGTTTTTCATTGTCTTTTATTCAATCTCTTACATATCATTATTTGAAAAATTTGATATTGATTGATATTGGATATTAGTTGATATTATGTCTCTTATAAACACTTAAACAAGGGCTAAATCAAATATCCTAATATCCAGCAATATCTATAAATATCATTTTTCAGTATCCAATCAAGGTCTCTAACTTCGCAAATCCCAATTCCCTATCTATCCTAGTATTCAATAAATTCAACCTAAAATCCAATAACTCTCTCTGAATATTTAAGATTTCTTCGAAGGAATTGCCTTCGGTAGCATATGCAGTGACGGAGAGTTCCAGCGTTTGTTCCGTGAGTTCAATCTGCTCTGCCAAGAGCCTGATTTTTCGATCTGCATCTTTGATGTAAGCCAAGATAGTTTCAAATTCAGTTTCCAGGTTTCTTTGCAAGTCTTCTTTTTGGCGCTCATTTGCCTCCCAATAAAGCTTGGATTCAGCTTCCATGGACTTGAACTTTTTGCGGTAGATGGGTAAAGTCATCGTGGCCATAGGCATCACCATATTACCCCCCATTCCAGCTGGCATATAATCCATACTTCCCATACCGCCTGGAACACCCGTTTCAGCTCTTGGAGAAAAGACCATATAGTTCAAGCCCAAACCAAACATGGGCTTACCCTCCAATTTCGCCATCTCTCCTTGCTTCTGATAAGCTAATCCTTCTTTCTCTAGCATGAGTAGCATAGGGTTGGTTTCAAGTATTTGTTCTAACACAGCTACTTCCCATCCCCATTCCTTTTGACTTTCCAATTGGTTTTCAATGTTGACCGTTTCGCTTTTATCCCTGCCAAGCAGTTGGTTGAAGCGGACCAAAAGTGGTCTCATATCCACTTCCATCTGTTGCAAGTCGGATTCCAGGGCCTTGATCTGCACCTGCAGCCTCAGCACATCGCTCAGTTTTCCTGAACCTGAAGCAGAACCCATTCCTGACATGGCGGAAGCAGATCTTGAAGCTTGGCCCATTGAGGCGGAACTGCCAGCACTTACTCCTCCCATGCCCATGCCATCATCGGAACCTCCTTGCTGTCCTCCTCGTGCAGGTCTTTTGACAGCAGAAGTTACAGAAGACACAGCTTCAGCAGTATTTCCTCCCTGATAGCGTATGATGGCCAAGCGCTCTAAGGACCTTAAAATCTCCAAATTCGAAGTAGTGATCTCGATGGTGTTCTGGAGTTGCTGTAATTGGAAATATTTTTCCTTTACCTGATAAAGCAGCAGGTTGCGCTGCTGTCTGAATTCCTCATATTTGGCCTCAGCCATGAGAGAAGCTTCATCCCTTTGGGTTTTGAGCATCCCAAACCAAGGGAACATCTGCATCAGCGAAGCCTCAGCCCGCTGATTCCCCATCAACAGTTCCATGGGTCTGGTAAATAACCCAATATTCAATTGAGGAGATTCCAGACTTACCTGGTTTGATTTTTCCAAGGAGGCTTGGTAGACTTTGAAACTAGCCTGCAAGGAAGGATTGTTCTCGACTGCTATTTCCAGGTATTCCCCCAAAGTCTGAGCCTCGACTTGAAATATGGTAGAAATAGATAGAAATAAAATTGAAATATATCGGAGCATCAATCCTTTACTGGAATCCATAAGCTTTTTGATGTCATCGAAACCACTTAGAAATATGGGTGAAATAGATTGAAATAGGATAGAAATAATCCTTGGTATCAATCCCTTTTCTTTTGTTTGTAGACTCCTGCCAATGGTACTTTTTTTAAAGTCTCTCATTTTTACCTCCTTTCTTGGCTTCATAGGTTTTTGTGATGGTGTTATTCAATTTGATTTGAAGGGGTTGGTGAATCGCACAGATTTCCTGCCATTCTTCAGAAGTCACTATTCCTCTTTCCAAACCTAAATCCAACCAATGCTCTTTACCTTCTGACAATGATGCTCTGGCAATGAAATAGAAATGAATTTTTTCGAGGTAATGAAACCTGGGATAGCCTTCAGAAATGTTGCCTCCAACTGAATCAATGGCCTCCAACATCTGATCCCCCCAAACCTTTCTCTGCTGGTAATTGAGCCTAGAATATATTTCCCATGCAATGGCTGATAGCTTCCTAGATAACTGATAAATTTCCAAGTCTTTTAATGGTATATATTTCTTTTTGTTTTCCATACTTCTAGCCTATTTCAACTTTATTTCACAAAACAAATTTCTACATTATTTCGCATTAGCATATTTCAACTTTATTTCAACATACTTTCCATAAAGCACCGGCACAATAAACAAGGAAATCAAAGCCACCGTCATCCCCCCAAAGGCAGGGATAGCCATGGGGATCATGATGTCTGAACCCCGGCCTGAACTGGTGAGAACGGGCAGCAAAGCCAAGAGCGTAGTGGCTGTGGTCATGAGGCAGGGTCTTACCCTTTTCAGGCCGGCTTCCAGGATAGCCTTACGCACCTCAGCCACATTCTCAGGTTGGATCTTGTCAAAACTTTGCTTGAGATATGTTCCCATCACCACACCATCATCCGTTGCGATACCGAAGAGGGCGATAAACCCTACCCAAACAGCCACGGAGAGATTGAAGGTGCGCATCTGGAAGAGTTCGCGCATATTGGTACCCAGAAAATTGAAGTCGAAGAACCAATCCTGCCCATACAGCCAAAGCATCATAAAGCCACCCGAGAACGCCATGGCAATGGCAGAGAAGATCATCAATACCATTGCTGTGGACTTAAACTGAAAATATAAAATCAGGAAAATCACTGCCAAACAAAGAGGAATGACGATCGCCAGCCTCTTTTCTGCCCGTACTTGGTTTTCATAACTTCCAGAGAAAGTGTAGGAAACCCCTGCCGGAACTTCCAATTCACCGGAATTGATTTTTTGCTGAATAAAATTTCGGGCCTCATCCACCACGGAACCCTCCGCAAAGCCATCTCTTTTATCAAACAGTACGTAGCCCACCAAGAAAGTATTCTCCCCGCGGATCATCATCGGACCTGGACGGTAATTGATCTCAGCCAATTGTCCCAAAGGAATCTGGGCACCCGTAGGCGTGGTCACCAATATTCGCTTCAAGGCCTCAGGATCATCCCTGTACTCCCTGGCATAGCGGGCACGGATAGCATAACGCTCCCTGCCTTCCACTGTGGTGCTCAGGGTCATGCCTCCAATAGCCACTTCGATAAATTCCTGCACATCGGCAATGTTCAGCCCATACCTGCCCAATTGGGTCCTGTCCAGGTCTATTTCTAAGTAAGGTTTGCCCAAAGAGCGGTCTGCAAAAACTGCTTCTGCTTTTACAGAAGGGACTTCCTTCAGGACGGACTCCAATTTCAAGCTGAAATTTTCTATGGTCTCCAGGTTTGGCCCATATACCTTCATGCCCATAGGCGCACGCATACCAGTCTGCAACATGACCAATCGGGTCTCTATAGGTTGGAGCTTGGGGGCGGAAGTAACTCCAGGAAGGTTGGATGTCCGAATTTGGATTTCATCCCAGATATCATCTGGGGTGCGGATTTCATCCCTCCACTGACGGAAGTATTGCCCTTTCTTTTCGTCTGGCACAAGGTACTTGGAGATGTTCCTAGTAACAGTCCTGCGCTGAGCCTCGTCTATATAATTTTTCTCCTCATCCCAAATAGCCCCATCCTGACGATCATACCACCATTCTTTGCCGTTCACCTGAATCTGGTAATTACCTTCCTTATCCACCTTGAAGCGGAGTTTGCGGGCATTCTCATCTTGAAGGTATTCGGTTTTGTAATTGATGATGTTTTCATACATGGACATGGGGGCAGGATCCAAAGGACTTTCTGCCCTACCGGCCTTTCCTACCACCATTTCCACTTCAGGTATAGCCTGGACCAACATATCCAGTTGCTTCACAATCTGCATATTGGCCTCTACACCCGAATGCGGCATGGAAGTCGGCATCAAGAGGAAAGAGCCCTCGTTCAAAGCTGGCATAAACTCCTTGCCCATGCCCGGGAAAGCATGTACCAAACCTGACCAAACAGCTGTGGTACGGACATTCATCCCGATCTTATCAAATCCCGTAGCCACAAAACCAAAAATCTTCCCGAATCCTAACCAGATATTCATCGCCAAGAGGATAATAACCAATGGTATCAATAAAAACACCCTCGCATGCTCCAGACACCAATTCAGAAGTGTAGCATAGTACCGAATAAATAATGCAAATACACCCAAAACCAAACCTACCACTAGTCCAATAAAAAGGAAATTGACAAAAACCGACTGACCCAAACCCAAAGGTCTCCATTCAATCGCCAAAAGGACCGAAACAGCGACTACGGCAATGATCATGGCTACCTGATTCTTGTATAGACCTTCTTTTGTCTGCCTGGAGAAGAAATGATGGATCAAATGATTGGCCGCAAAAGCCAACATTACCCATCCAGCCCAAGGGAAATAGAAAAGCAGAACTATACCCACCAATCCCATCAGGGCATTCAGGATGGTCTTGTAATTTTTGGATTTCACTTTAGCACCAAAAACCCAATGGGCAAATGCTGGCATAAAGACCAAGGTAAAGATCAATGCTGCTATCAAGGCAAAGGTTTTGGTATAGGCCAAAGGCCCAAAGAGTTTACCTTCTGCAGCCTGAAGTGTAAATACTGGTAAAAAGCTGACAATAGTGGTCATCACCGCGGTCAGGATGGCTGAACTTACTTCGGTAGTAGCATCGTAGATGACTTGAAGCTTGGTCTTTTTCTCATCCGATTCTTCCAAGTGACGGAGGATGTTTTCATTCAGAATAATCCCCAAATCCACCATAGTTCCGATCGCAATGGCTATACCCGACAATGCCACTATATTGGCATCCACACCCACATACTTCATCATGATAAAGCACATCAGCACCGCAAGTGGCAAGAGGGCAGAAATCAAAAGCGAAGCACGCAAGTTGTACACCATCACCATAATCACGATGATGGTGATCAGAATTTGAAGGCTGATGGCTTCATTCAAGGTACTCAAAGTTTCCTTGATCAGGCCAGAGCGGTCATAAAAAGGAACGATGGTCACTTTGGAAACCGTCCCATCTTCCAAGGTTTTGCTGGGTAAGCCAGGAGATATTTCTTCAATTTTGGCCTTTATAGCATCAATTACCTGCAAAGGATTGTCTCCATAGCGGGCTACTACTACACCACCTACCGCTTCCGCTCCACCCTTGTCCAAGATGGCCCTTTCTGCACGGCTGGCAGGCCCGATGGTTACTTTCGCAATATCCATGATTCGCAAAGGCACATTGTTGTTCACCTTCACTACAGCCTTTTCAATGTCTTCCAGTGACTTCACATAGCCCAATCCACGGACGATAAACTCCACCTGATTGATCTCCATGGTATTGGCACCAATATCAAGATTGGACTGCTTGATGGCATTCATCACTTGCATCATAGATACATTGTGTGCCTTCATGGCCACAGGGTCCAGGTCCACTTGGTATTCCTTCACATGACCACCTATGGTTGCCACCTCAGCCACACCTTCCGTACCTGCCAAACCATAGCGCACATAGTAATCCTGTATGCTGCGGAGTTCATGCATGTCCCAACCTCCCGCAGGATTACCTTTCTCATCTCTGCCTTCCAAGGTGTAGAAATACACTTGTCCGAGACCTGTAGCATCAGGTCCGAGTTTGGGTTGCACACCTTCAGGCAACAAGCCAGCAGGTAGGGAATTCAACTTTTCCAGAATTCTGGAGCGGCTCCAGTAGAATTCCACATCATCCTCAAAAATGATGTAAATAGATGAAAAACCGAACATGGAAGTGCTTCTGATTGATTTTACCCCCGGCATTCCCAAAAGAGAGGTAGTCAAGGGATAAGTGATCTGATCCTCCACATCTTGGGGAGAACGGCCCATCCAGTCGGTAAATACGATCTGTTGGTTTTCTCCAATATCAGGAATGGCATCTACCGGCACAGGATCATTGGGCAGGAATCCCGTGTTCCAGTTGAAGGGGGCCGTCACAATTCCCCAGCCAATAACCAGCAAGAGAAGGATTACTGTGACCAGTTTGTTTTCGAGGAAGAATTTGATGATGTTGTTGAGCATAGTTTTTTGACTAACTGCTAAGAACCTGATTTAACTTTTTAAAACTGGAATCAGATACTTGTGGATATTTAGATACTTGTGGATAACCTGTTCCGATTTTTCGGAATTGTATCCCAAAGCAAATCTTTATTTGATAATGGGATATCAATGGGAAAATTTAGGGAAATTTAGGCTATACCTTCCAGATTTTGAAAACCTGACAGGTCCTCATAACAGTCGATTACAAAATAGAAATCTTAATTATTCTTTGTGCCTTCGTGCCTTCGTGGCAATCCCTTATTAACTAGGGAGAAAAATCAAATCAGGAATACCTGACAAAAAATATAGATCGGTGTATTTTGGAATATGGGGGGAGAAGAATCAGCAAAGGCTATTTTCTCGTTTGTAGCTGTAAAAAAAACAGGCAATTCATATGCAGTATCAAAAGTGACTAGCTCAAATACCTGAGGTTGAAAATCTACTATATCAGAAACCTGTTGATCGGTATTGGGTAATTCAAAATTGGCTACATCCTCGCAGCAATCTGGCATCGGTGTTTTGGATTCGCAGCAGGTTTTATATTCAGCAAAAACATTGATCCTTTGGAAGTAATCCCCACAAAAATGCATGGAATAGCTCAACCCTGCGTTGAAAAACACATAGAAAACGAGGAGCGCTATTTTGATAATTGACTTCACGATGGATTATTACGATACAAAGGTAAAAAGGTTCAGCAATATAAATGTACAGAATTTTTGTTTGAATTTACAAACTGACTGTTACAGGCTTAGTAACTGCTCATCTCGAGCCGAGATTATGAGAATTTCCAATTGAATCTTGAATTTTCAGATCAATTAATGCCGATTGAAATTCCAATAGTTTCCTTTACAAAATCATGAATTTCAAAAGTGCTTATTGCACTAAGCAATCATGCTATATATTGCCGGATTGAAACAGCAATACCTGTAAATGATCAACTCAATGCACCCCCTCAAACCAATTAAAATGCTGTTTAATAATGTTTTCTTTTTCCTGATGTAGGTATTCCAAGAATGCCTCTGCCACTGGTGAAAATCTTTTGTTTTTAAGATAAATCAGATTCCAGGTGGTTACAATGGGTAGATCTTCAACTGGAATAATCTTTAAATCTCCGTCTTTGATTTCATTCCGCAGACCTATTAATGGCATGACTGAACAGCCAAGCCCTGCAATGACAGCCTGTTTTACTGCTTCATTCGAAGTCAGCTCCATTTTTTTACTGACGGGAATATTATTTTTTCTTAAAAACCGCTCCATAGTCAAGCGGGTACCTGATCCCTGTTCCCTATAAATCAGCGTGATATCTTCAAAAATATTCTTACCGTAAACTTCATTCCCTACTTCAAAGTCTTTATCCCCTACCAAATACAACTTGTTTTCCATCAAAGGCACCGTTTCCACCTGCAAAGCCTCAGGCAAAATTGAAACCAAAGAAAAATCTACTTCATTTTCATCCAAACTATTAATCACCATTGCCTTATTGGTCACATCTAGGATAAGTTCTATCCCAGGATGAGATTTCATGAATCCAGCCAAAAAATACGGCATTACATATTTCCCGGTAGAGACAACCGAAATCTTAAGTCTGCCCGTCAATTGTCCTTTAAAGGAGGCTGTTTTATAATTAATTGCATTAACCTGATCCACTATCTTTTCAGCTGCCTCAGCTATTTCCCTCCCAAAATCCGTTACGTACAATTTCCTTCCTACCACTTCTGTCAAAGGAATATCAAACTGATCCTGAAAATTCCTTAACTGAATGGAAACAGCAGGTTGGGTAAGATGCAATTCTTCTGCAGCTTTCGTGATGCTTTCTGTCTGCGTGACTTTCAAAAAAACCTGCAACTGATGTAAGGTGTAATTCATAAATAATATTAATGTTTAGTATTATAAATATAAATAAAAATATATATTAAAAACTGAAGAGTTTTGCAAAAGGTTTCAAAACTTCAAAAAATATTTCTCTACCTAATGAACCTGAATCTCTTATTTGACAATTTTACCAATCCCGCTTTTCTATTTTTTGTGCTTGGCATCATCGCTGTACGTCTGAAAAGCGACCTTGAAATCCCGAATAATTCTTCCAAATTCATTTCCCTGTACCTACTATTTGCCATAGGTTTTAAGGGTGGACAGGAACTGGCCCACAGTGAATTCAACATGGGTATTATTTGGGCGGTATTATTCGGGATTATGGTAGCTAGCGCAATACCTCTTTATACATTTTTTATTCTCAAAAAACGACTTAATGTGGAAAATGCGGGAGCTATTGCAGCTGCCTATGGGTCTGTTTCTGCCGTAACTTTTGTAACAGCGGTATCTTTCCTCGAAATTCAGCATCAGCACTTTAATGGCTACATGGTTGCCATCATGGCATTGATGGAGGCTCCTGCCATTATTCTGGGGGTCTTGCTGATCAAAATATTTGCTGAGGACAGTAATCACCAAATGAAAATCAGGAAAGTTGTCCATCATGCTTTCACAAACGGGTCTGTGTTACTAATTCTAGGCAGTCTGATCATCGGTTTGTTGGCCTCAGAAGAAGAAGCCAGAGGTATTGAACCATTTACCACAGATATCTTTAAAGGATTTCTGGCAATTTTCCTCTTGGATATGGGCATCACCAGTGGAAGAAAATTAAAAGATTTCCTGGATTCAGGTAAATTCACCGCATTGTTTGCAATCATTATCCCTTTAATCAATGGTGTCATAGTAGCATACATTTCCCAATTGATTACAGACAGTACTGGAGATAGGTTCATGTTTGCAATTCTGGCCGCATCAGCTTCTTACATTGCAGTTCCAGCAGCCATGAAAATTGCCGTTCCAAAGGCAAACCCAGGGATTTTTCTTCCTATGGCGCTGGCTGTTACTTTTCCCTTCAATATCACCTTAGGATTTCCAATCTATTATTGGGTAGCCTCTACTTTGTAATTTTTTTAAGAAAAACAGTTTGAAAAATTAAAGTAGGTGTTAGTTTTAGCAATCCATTGTTAATTCAAACCAGTTCACATGTTGAAAAAAACTTTACTTGCTTTCATTTTAGTTTGTTCATTTTTCCCAAAATCGTTTGGCCAAGTGGAATCCAGTATCACTGAAGCTATTCAAGGATATTTTTACGCACAGCTCAATCAAGACTATGAATTGTTATTGGATTACATCTACCCAGGACTAATCGAGAACGCCGGTGGACGTGAAGCCATGAAAAACACCTTGATGACGATTCATCAAAACCAACTTAAAAAAGGAATTAAAGTGCGTGAGTTCAAACTCCGAGAACCCATTCAGCATACAAAGGTGGGGGTAGAAATCCATGCATTGGTTCCGGTGACTTCAATCAGCAAAGTTCCAGGCGGTCAACTTACAACAGAAAATAACCTTATAGCGGTATCTGAAGAAGGAATGGTTCACTGGTATTTTATTGAAACCACATCTCTTGATGAAAGAAACATCCAAAAAGTTCTGGAAAACTGGAACGGATCTCTAATGCTCCCTTTTAAAAAGGCACCCATCTTCAAAGAAGACAAGTGATATAAAATCAAAGGCCTCAAAATTGAATTTTGAGGCCTTTGATTTTATAAGTTCCGGATTTTCCATTTGGCTTTCATATAGCCCCAAATCACTTTGGGGCTCATCCCTTTTTTCCTCTTGAAGCCTCCAGCATATCCCACATTTCCTGGGGAATCAGGTCTAAGTTATTAAATTCGCCTGCACCCATTAACCATTCCCCTCCATCTATGGTAATGACCTCTCCATTCACATAAGCTGAAAAATCAGAAACCAGATAGGCTGCCAAGTTGGCCAATTCCTGATGTTCACCCACTCTGCCAACAGGTACTTTTTTGGCAGGGTCAAATTTTTTAACCAAATCTCCAGGCAATAATCTGCTCCAGGCTCCTTCTGTCGGGAAAGGTCCCGGTGCTATGGCATTTGAACGGATTTTATATTTTGCCCATTCAACTGCTAGTGACCTGGTCATGGCCAAAACGCCCGCCTTTGCAGCGGCGCTAGGCACCACATAACCAGAACCGGTCCAAGCATAAGTGGTCACGATGTTCAAAAAAGTCCCAGGCTGTTTTTTCTCAATCCAATATTTACCTGCAGTCAAAGTAACATTCGAGGTGCCTTTTAACACAATATCCAGTACGGTATTGAAGGCATTCGTGGAGAGTCTTTCTGTCGGACTGATAAAATTCCCTGCGGCATTATTCAGCACCACGTCCACTTTTCCAAAATGGGTATTGGCATCTGCCCACATCTTTTCAACCTGTTCAATTTCTCTCACATCACAGGCCAGTGCCAGTACATTACCACCAGTCTCAGTCTCCATTTCCTTAGCTGTTCCTTGCAAAACATCCAGTTTCCTACTGGTAATGACTAAATTGGCCCCTAACTTCAAAAAATAAAGACCCATAGATTTCCCAAGGCCTGTCCCTCCCCCAGTTACTAAAATTGTTTTTCCTTTAAGTGCTCCTTCTTTAAGCATTCCTTCCATATAAGACATATCATTTGGGTTTTAAATACCGTTGAATATAGGTAATCTGTCAACTAAATAAAAGCTTGGCATTAGCATTTTGGCATCATTTTATATATGGATGAAAGGTCTTAGATTTACGAGAAGATTTTCACAAAAATGTTAAAGAGACTATTCCCTATCCTGTTCCTGATTTTTACAATTTCCTGCATGTCTGATATAGACAAAAACATTACAACAGACCTGCAGGTAGAAGGTAATGAGATTTTCAATATATCTTTTACTTTGGAAGAATCCCTGTTTTTGGGTTTCCAGACATTGGATGACTATAGAAAAGCGGACACTTTATCTCTACCTGGTTGCCCCAATATAGAATTCAACGAATTGGAAAGAAAAATCACACTTGAGTTTCTAAAAGAAAGGGACTGCACCAATGATCAAAATTTAGAAAGAACCGGTAAAATCCATATTCAATATCTCAATTCCAACTCATTAGAAGCTACAACCAGGCTAACCTATGAAGACTATCAGGTTAGAGGTATTAAAGTTGAAGGCAGTAGAGATTTCAGACAGGTCAGAAGCCTGACCAATCCTAATCGAAGAACTGAAGTTTTTACCGATCTTTTACTGATCGATCAAAAGGAATCATCCACAAAAATCAGTGGCAACTATGAACACCAATTGACTTTTTTGAACGGTCTCTTAACGGGATTTAGTAGCACAGGAAGTCTTGAGGGAAGAAATATCACTGGAAGACCAATCATGATGACCCCAGTTGCACCTAAAAGGTACTTGATAAATTGTATAATAACCGGCTTTTATCTTCCGGATTCAGGTAGCGAAACCTGGCAAATCTTCCGAAACCAAACACAATCTACAACACACAATTTGGTATATGAGATAGAATCTGAATGCCTTAACCGCGCTAATCTTACCCTTCAAGATGGCAGGATAATGGTATTTAGACAATAATTTCTGAATTATTAAATTTTTCAAATCCCTTATAAATTACACCTTAAGTTATTAAAGGACTCATTTTGCCCATAATTTCCTGGGCTGACAATATTTATTTATATTATACACTTGAAGATTAACATCAATTCCCAAGGACATCAAATACCCATGAAAACAAATTTAACGGATACTTTAGAGGCATTCAGAGGACTCATCATTTTACCTTTTTTTGAAAATGAATCAGAAATCCAATACAATGAAAACTTTCCTCATATTCAGGTCTCCAAAAATCTTTTTTCCGGAAAAAAAGACACACAATTCTTGTTGGAAGATAGAAATAACAGCAACATCTTTCTATTTGTAGGTCTGGGAAAAGAACCTGAATTCAAAGATATTCAGACAGCTTTTAGACGAATAAGTGCCAAACAGGAAAACCTTTTTGAAAAACAGGCACTGTTGGTCCTGACTAACGAAATGGGCAGTACTTTACTTGAGGCTGCTGTTTCAGGATTGATCTTGGGCACCTACCGACTAGGGTATTATAAAAACCCTGAAAGCCTTGTAAAAGACTGGTCTACAATCAATCTTTCTATACACACACCAATTGAAAATGCCGATTTTTTAGCTCAAAAATCCAGAAAAATTGCTGAAGCAAAAATTGAAACATTTTACATGGTAGATCTTCCTCCGAATAAAATCACTCCATCGTTTTTGGCAGATTGGGCAATAAAAGCAGGTAAAAAATATGGCTTTGACACCAAAGTATTGGATAGAAAAAAAGCTGAAAAAGAGGGACTTCATGCATTTCTTGCTGTAGGCCAAGGTAGTCAAAAAGAACCTCAATTTATCATCATGGAATATCGCTCAAAGGCCTCCAAAAAACACTTTGGACTTGTCGGTAAAGGCGTGACATTTGATACAGGGGGCTTGAATATCAAAACACAGGGAATGGTCCACATGAAATGTGATATGGGTGGAGCTGCTACGGTTTTAGGAACCATGCAATTGATTGCAGACCTTCAAATACCTGTAAATGTCACTGCCATAGTCCCATGCGTTGAAAATTCAGTTGACAATCAGTCCTATCTCCCATCAGATGTCATCAGCAGTTACAGCGGAAAAAGCATTGAAGTGATCGATACTGATGCAGAGGGCAGGCTTATCCTTGCCGACGGACTCAATTATTTGATCAAAAATTATAATCCAGACTCTGTTGTTGATTTTGCAACCCTTACCGGCAGTGCAGTGGGTACTTTTGGTTATGAATGCGCTGCTCTTTTTTCAAAAAACCAGGACTTACTCAAGTTGCTTCAGGACAGCGGTAACCATGTCGGGGAAAGAGTATGGCCATTACCCATGTGGGATATTTATAAATCCGAGATGGACAGCGAAATAGCCGATATCAAAAACTATCATGGAAAACCATTTGCCGGTGCTATCACCGCAGCAAAATTCCTCGAATTTTTCACAGAAAATCACCCTTCTTGGGCACATATAGACATTGCAGGTACTGCCTTTGGTGATTCTGAATTTGCAAAAACTAAGCATGCTACTGGCTTTGGAGTACATTTAATGCTTAAATTGTTAGAAAATATTTAGTGTATGGGCAATCAACATAAAACCTTTTTATGCATCTCCAATTATTTTAAGGGGTCAGCCTTTTTGATAGAACTAAAGAAAGCTGGTAATACTGTTTTTTTGATAACCACCGAAAAACTCCGAGACAGCAATTGGCCACATGAATATTTGGATGATATCTATTACATGCCCGGACAGGACCTTGATTGGGATATGGAAAAACTTCTTACGGGAGTAGCCGGGATAATGAAAGAAACCAAAATAGATGCAATAGTAGCTCTGGATGATTATGATGTAGAAAAAGCCACTTTCTTAAGAGAAAACCTTAGGATCCCTGGTATGGGACAAACTACCGGAAGGTATTTCCGCGACAAATTGGCCATGCGCATACGTGCCCATGATGCTGGTCTTTTGGTCCCTCCATTTTCTGCTTTATTTCACGACAATGACATCAACCATTTTGCAGACACAGTACCTGCCCCTTGGGTACTCAAACCACGTTCTGAAGCTTCAGCCCATGGAATTATCAAAGTTTACGATAAAGATAGCCTTTGGCAAAATATCCATGATCTCGGAGATAACCGTTTACGTTATCTTGTGGAGCAATTTAAACCTGGAGATGTCTACCATGCAGACAGTCTCATTCTAAAGGGTAAAACACTTTTCTGCACTGTTTCCAAATATTTGGCAACACCTATGGAAATTTCGCAGGGAGGCGGCATTTTCAGAAGCGCAAATATTCCTTATGGTTCTGAAGATGATAAGGCGATCAAAGAAGCTAACAAAAAAGTAATGAAAGCCTTTGGTATGAAAAATGGTGCTGCTCACACCGAATTTATTAAAGGCAAAGAAGACGGGAAAATCTATTTTTTGGAGACTTCCTCCAGAGTTGGTGGGGCACATTTAGCTGAAATGGTAGAAGGGGCAACTAACATCAATCTATGGGCCGAATGGGCAAAGATTGAAGATGCTGTAGCAAAAGATAAAGATTATAAAATGCCAAAAGTTACCAAAGGCTATGCAGGAATCGTCCTGACCTTATCGAAGTATCAGCATCCAGACCTATCCTCTTTTGATGATTCTGAAGTTTGCTTTAGGGTTCCTCTGGAATATCATGCCGGTTTGATCGTCAAATCTAATAATCATAAAAAGGTACTGGATTTACTGGATGATTATGCAGCTAGGCTCAGCGACGGATACTCGACCATAGCAGAACAGGAAAAAGTAAAGAAATTTCATTAAATCAAATAAAATACAGGGATGAAACATCATTCCTGTATTTTTTACCACGCATATTTTACCGTTTGCAATTTTTAGATTTTTCTCCATAAGATTCTTGGTACTTTTATGAAAACCTATTGAAAGACATGAAAAAAATCTTCCTGTTACTGAGTCTATTTTGGCTTAGCCTTAATTTATCTGCTCAAGTTGATACCATTGAAGTTTACAGCAAAGCTATGAATAAGCACCTCAAAGCTGCGGTTGTAAAACCATCAGGCTACGCATCCAGCGAAAGTGCTTACCCTTCCGTTTACCTTTTGCATGGAGGTTCGGGTAGTTTTTCTGACTGGCACCTCAAAACAACAAAGGAAAATCTATTGATTGACCTAGCCAATCAATATAAGATTTTGATCATTACACCTGGAGTAGGACCATCCTCTTACTACTATGATAGCCCGCTTATGGATTCTGTCAAGTACGAGACCTACTTCATTCATGAATTGATCCCCCATATTGATGAGCACTATAAAACCTTAAAAAAAAGAGAAGCGAGGGCAATAACAGGTTTATCAATGGGTGGACATGGAGCTATGATGCTGAGCGCAAAACACCCTGAATTATTCATTGCCGCCGGCAGCATGAGTGGAGTAATGAATATTGACACTGACCTTTGGAAGGTAAATGAGGATTTTAGAAAAATCAGAAAAGAAGGACAGAAAGAGATGTTGGGACAAATCACTTACCAAACTCCTTACTCTACCTATACTGCAGTGGGATTGGTTGACAAGATGAAGGATAATGGCATTGCGCTCCTGATCGATTGTGGGGTTGACGACTTTTTATTGGAGACCAATCGACAAATACACCAACTCTTACTTGATAATGGTACTCCACATGAATACACGGAGAGACCTGGAGCCCATACCTGGCAATATTGGACTGATGCCCTTCCATTTCACATGCTATTTATTGATAATGTCTTCAAAAATTATGACATTAAATAAATAGTGGCCATGATGGCTTTGCATCCAAACATTTATAATAATTTCAGAATAGCATAAATAAACCCAAATTATGTTCAAAAGGACCATTCTATTATTTGCCCTGATATTAAGCGGTATTTCTATCCAGGCTCATCAAGACTTGATGAAATGGGAACAAAGGGCCCAAAACGTTGAAATCATCAGAGATCAGTGGGGTATCCCCCACATTTATGGCAAAACCGATGCAGATGCAGTCTTTGGAATGATCTATGCCCAATGTGAAGATGATTTCAACCGGGTAGAAGTAAATTATATCAATGCCATGGGTAGGATGGCAGAGGTGGAAGGTATTTCACAACTCTACACAGATTTTCGTATGAAATTGTACATTGACGAGGAAGTTGTCAAAAAAGAATACGAAAACTCACCCATATGGCTTAAAGAACTGATGGATGCTTGGGCAGATGGTATCAATTTTTTTCTGCACACCCATCCTGAGGTTAAACCAAAGCTCCTTACAAAATTTGAGCCTTGGATGGCACTTACATTCAGTGAAGGAAGTATTGGAGGTGACATTGAGACCATTTCCGTCAATCAGCTAAAATCATTCTATGATAAAGATTTCTACGCCAATCTGATCCTCAAAGAAAGAGACTGGAATGAAGAACCAAAGGGTTCAAATGGATTTGCCATTTCCCCAAAACTTAGCAAATCAGGCAATGCTTTATTATTAATCAATCCACACACTTCCTTTTACTTCAGACCAGAAGTGCATATGGTTAGTGAAGAAGGCCTGAATGCTTATGGCGCAGTAACTTGGGGACAATTCTTCATTTATCAGGGATTCAACGAATACAATGGTTGGATGCACACCTCTAGTAAAGCAGATGCTATCGACCATTTTGCCCTGACTGTGGAAAAAAGAAATGGTCAATACCATTACAAATTCGGAAACGAATGGAGACCCATCACAGAAAAAACTATCCATTTGAAATACAAAGAAGGAGATAAAATTCTGGATCGGGAACTTACAGCATTCTACAGTCATCATGGACCTATAATCCGTGAAGAAGATGGCAAATGGGTGGCAATATCCCTGATGGTTGAAAGAGAAAAAGCCCTGACCCAGTCCTATACCAGAACAAAGACCAAAAATCATCAGGAGTTCAAAGCCACCATGGACTTGAAAACCAACTCTTCTAATAATACTGTATACGCCGACAAAGATGGGAATATTGTGTATTACCACGGAAACTTTATTCCTAAAAGAGATCCGCAGTTTGATTGGAGAAATGTAGTAGATGGCAGCAACCCGAATACAGACTGGAAAGGCCTGCATGATGTTGAGGAAATGATCTTCATTGAAAATCCTAAGAATGGCTGGATTCAAAATTGCAATTCTACCCCTTTTACGGCAGCTGGTCCTTACAGTCCCAAAAAATCAGATTATCCCGCCTATATGGCCTGGGATTTGGAAAATGCCAGAGGATTGAATGCTGTCAGGGTACTTACAGGACAAAAGGATTTTACTTTGGAAACATTGATAGAATCTGCCTATGAGCCAACTTTAATGGCATTCAAACCGATGATTCCTGCATTAATCGAAGCTTTTGACAATCTTCCTGCTGATGACCCAAGAAAATTTAAACTTCTGGATCCAATGGGTGTACTTGCTTCATGGGATCTTAAAACAGGAATTTCTTCTGTGGGAACCAGTTTAGCAGTTTTTTGGGGAAGTCAATTAATGGCTGATGCAAGGAGTTTGGAAAGATCTTGGGATGCTTACATTTTTGATTTCCTGACCCATGAAACTTCAGGTATCATGAAGATTGAAGCTTTTGAAAAAGCAGTAAACAAACTCACGGAAGATTTTGGCTCATGGAATACTCCTTGGGGAGAGATCAACCGCTTCCAAAGGGTCACTAATGAAATCCAGGGAAAATTCTATGATGATTTACCAAGTTTACCTATCGGCTACAACTCTTCGCTTTGGGGTTCTTTGGCAGCTTATGGAAGCTGCTCCTACCCCAATACCAAAAAATGGTATGGCAATGTAGGCAACAGTTTTGTGGCTGTAGTAGAATTTGGTGAAAAGGTAAAAGCAAAAAGTTTATTGGCAGGTGGCCAAAGCGGCAATCCTTTTTCTCCCCACTTTGTGGACCAGGCAGAACGCTATGCTGCTGGAGAATTCAAGGAGGTGCATTATTACAGAGAAGATGTCATGAGAAACGCAAGAATTCAATATAGACCTGGAAACAGAAATTAATATTTGGTAAAATAAGCACCGAATGGCTTTACCTTGAGAGATATTGATTGATATTGGGATATTGATTGATACTTAAGGACTGTGACATATTCACTAGAAAGGTCCTGATTTTCATAACCATGGGTTGCACCCAGGGCTATTTAAATGTTTAACCCCGCCTGATTGGAAGGGCTGGTACTTCGTGGTTATTAATCCCGACTACTACTTCTGTCTCTTGATTCTAGTATCTCGCATCTCGTTTCTTTATAGACCTCCCCTTCGTCCCCGCCTGAACGGAACGGGCAGGGAGGTGACAAGGATAAGCCTTGGACAACAAATAACCCAAAACCCATAGAAATCTGATTATCAAATTATTTTTCTTAGTGTTTCCAAAATCCAAAACCATCTTGTTTCTTGATTCTTGACGCTAAAGTCTCGTCTCTAGCTTCTCAAAATCACGGCCATCTATTTGGTACAGTATGCTTATTCAGAACCCTTTCTGCATCTTTCTGAACAGCAGGTAATTTTTGGGCCTGCCAGATCTTTTCCCTGGCAAATCGGGCAGCTGATTCAAGTTCCACGATGGGAGCCGGATAATCAACACCTATCCTAACTTGATACAAATCCTGCTCAATAACCGTCAAATTCCAGGGCTCATGGATCAGGGAAGACGGAACCTGACCTAACTCAGGAATCCATTTTTTAATAAAAACCCCTTCAGAATCATGGTCTTGGGATTGCTTCACGGGATTATAAATGCGTACAGTATTGATACCTGTCACTCCAGCCTGCATCTGTAACTGTGGATAATGAATACCAGGTTCAAAATCCAAAAACAACCTTGCCAAATGATCAGCACCTATCCGCCAGTCCTGCCACAAGTGGTGGGTCAAGAATGAAACCAACATTGCTCTCATTCTGAAATTCAGATAGCCGGTTTCCTGCAGACAACGCATACAGGCATCTACCAAAGGAAAGCCTGTCTTCCCCTCCTTCCAAGCCTTGATCTTCTTTTCGTCATAGGTTTTTTCGAGTTCATCAAAACCCCTGTTGACATTCCTGAACTCCATTTGGCACTCCATTTCAAATTTTTGGATAAAGTGACAATGCCAGCGCAGACGGGATTGGAAATTGGTGAGGTTGCGTACCTGGAATTTTTCTTTTTTCTGTTTTTCCGCTGCTTGATAAACTTGCCTCATGGAAAGGTTTCCCCAAGCCAGATAGGGAGATAACCGACTGCATCCTTTCCTACTCAGTTCAGGTTTACTAATGTGTTGGTTATAATTTCGGACACGGTCAACAAAAAAAGAATGCATGTATTTTTTCGCCATACTTTCACCACCCCTTTGCATGTTTGGATTTTGACTTTGCCATGAAAGAGGAATCTCCTCTTTTCCAACATTCTGCATAAACTCATTTGAAAGTGTATAAAACACTGCATTCTTCCAAGCTGGCTCTGCTATCGGATCGGACATAAAGGCATACCAATCTTTTGACCAATCCTTACGTTCTTTCCTGCCTCTCAGAACACCTTGCTGTCTGAACTCATGCCATTGTATACCCTGCTCCGCAAAAAAAGAAGTTAAGGACTTATCCCTTTGAAAAGTAATCTGAATACCTGTTTCAACGTGGGAAAACACTTTTTCAATTTGATAAACCTGAACCAAGTCATGAAAAACTGATAAGACTTCTTGGTAAAAAATATGAATCCGGGCATCCCATTTAGCCAGTTTTTGATTCATATCAACCAAACTCTCCCAAACAAAACGACAATGTCGCTCTGAACTTTGAGGGGCATTTACTAGAGAAGGTTCAAAACAATACAATAGAATAATAGGCAATCCATCATTGATGGCTACTTTCAATGCCTCATGGTCATGGAGTCTCAAATCCCTTTTGAACCAAACAATATTTACTTTTTGCATCCCTTGAAAAACAAAGGAGTAAAGCGAAAGTTTAGGAAATATGAACAAACTCAAAAATCTAACACCAGAAGCCATAGACAGGATCATTGAAATGGCATGGGAAGACAGAACTCCTTTTGATGCCATTACAGCGCAGTTTGGGCTTTCTGAACAAGAAGTGATTACCCTGATGCGCAGGGAGATGAAAGCAAGTTCCTTCCGGATGTGGCGGGAAAGAGTGCAGGGAAGGCCCACCAAGCATCGGGCAAAAAGCCCAGAAGATTTGGATAGGTTCAGGTCTAAACTTCAGAGAAGCATCACCTTGAACAAGATTTCAAAAAGATAAATTACCCCAATATTAACATTTTAAGAAAAAGTTTCCCTTTTATTAAAAGACATTTAATATTCTGTTCGCTTTGAGGCAAAATCTGTTACTTACTTTTGGGTTCGTACAGCAAACGAACATTTTTTCATAATCCTTGCATTACTTTTCGGCGTCGATGAGAATCGACGCTTTGCTGTTTTTATAGATTAATGGAAAGGTAAAAGGTTATTTCCAACCCTCAACACTTCCTTTCCTAATCCTTTTATAAGCTGTAGGAGTCATTCCTGTGGACTTCTTAAACTGTGAGGAAAGGTGCTGTACTGAACTGTAACCCAATTTCCAGGCCATTTCACTCAGTTGCATTTCTTCATAAAACAACCACTCCTTGACTTTATCCAACTTTAATTGTATAAAAAACCGTTCTATTGTGATTCCTTCTGTGCTACTGAACAAATAACTGACACTGGAATAATCTTCAAGAATATGTTCCTTGATAAAATCGATAAGGTTAAAACCTTCGGGAATATCTGCCTGTTGAACAAGCCCATTGAGCAGGCGCTTGATTTCCTCTATCTTTTGAACCTCTTTACTTTTAAGGATTTCGAATCCCAATTGATGGAAAGCCTGCTCTAATTGGAGAATTTTACCTTCTTCTATCATATGAGAAAGAAATACTTTTCCCAATACCACTTTTTCAAAAGGAATACCCAATTGCTGAAGTGACTGCTCCACTGCCAGGATACAGCGGGGACAAACCATATTTTTGACTTGTATTTCCTTTACAAAACTTCCTTCCATTTCCATATTTTTTGCCACCAACCAATCCAACACCTAACTTTACTACAAGAATAATTTTCCAAAGTCTGGAATAATATCTATCAATATCTTGTCCACAATGCCGGATCCAATATCAAATATTTTTCCGCCCCCCTATAGAACATTGCACTTCTTACAAACATATAATTTTTGATAACATCACAACACCTTCTCCATCACGACCCGGTAATCATCAATGCCTCCTTTTTTAATCAAATCCACGATTTTAAAACCTCTGTTCAGGCCAAAGTGAATCATCTTGGAGAAGCGGTTTCGTGTTTTGAAATATACCTTTAGATAACCATGATTCTTGGCCCAACGTTCCTGTTCATCGGCCAATTTAGTAGCAATTCCCATTCTCCTATAACTGTCCAGTACTCCACCCATCCAGGAATAAAACAATTCAGGCGAATCCCGCTGATAGCCCACTTTAAAGCCAACGGGCTTGCCATCCACCTCTGCAATCAGAATCAGATGAATGGTGTCTTTCAGCCTGTCCTCATAGGTTTTTTCAGAAAATGGCTGGAAGAACTCAGTCACTTTTTTGGAAAGTTCTGCCACTTCTTGGACAGTACCCTGTCTGATTTTTATCTTTTTCATGTTTTCATGATTTATTTATAAGGGCAATATGGAATCTCTCATGGAGATAATTTTTCCGGTTAGTGAAGTTTTGGTCATGCTCGATTTCATAAGCTGATTTCCATTTTGACGTTACAGCGTCCGTATTGACTGCATCCCATATCTACTTCCTGAAAGCCCAGTTTCTTGTACAAATGCAATGCAGGAGCTAATTTGGTACTGGAATAAAGAACCACTTTTTTGCCCCTCAAAGTTTTGGCTTTCTCCAGAATAGCTTTACCCAACAAGAATCCAATACCCCTACCCTGTCCTTCAGGGGACACTCCCATTTTGATCATTTCAAAGGTATCGGCCTCTTTGGAAGGAATAAGAGCCACTGTACCCAATACTTGATCATGCTCTTTGGCAAAGATGATATGCCCACCTTTGTCGAGAATATTTTCTTGGGGATTCTCCAGTTGGGCAATATCAAATGGCTCCAATGAAAAATACTGCTCCACCCAAGCCTTATTGATCCGCTCAAAATGTGGTTGTAGTTCAGGTAGGTAGTCGATAATGTCGATAAAGGGCATTGAGATAGAATTCATATCATGAATATAAGCACAAAAAAGAAGTGGGAAAAAAGTATCCCTTTCCTGATGGAAAAATTTAGAATTAAGTTATCCTTGTCATATCGACTGAAAGGAGAAATCTAATAAACATACAATATACCTCCAACCAAGTTGCCAAAACCTATATCTCAAGCAAAGTCATTCTAAAAAATTCCTTATTTTTGATCTTTGTTTTACACCAACCAAAAATTCAATATGGGATTATTAAGCGGAAAAACGGCTCTGATCACAGGAGCATCTAAAGGAATCGGCCGGGCAATTGCCATCCGATATGCCCAAGAGGGCGCCAATGTAGCATTCACCTACCTTTCCAGCGTGGAAAAAGGGCAAGCTTTGGAAGATGAATTGGCTGCTTTTGGCATCAAAGCAAAGGGCTATCGCTCTGACGCCTCTGACTTCAAAGCGGCTGAAGAATTGGTCAATGCTGTGGTGGCTGATTTTGGCTCTTTGGATATCCTGATCAATAATGCCGGTATTACCCGTGACAACCTGTTGATGAGAATGACCGAAGAAGCCTGGGATGAAGTCATCGGTGTCAACCTTAAATCATGCTTCAATACCGTAAAAGCAGCCACCCGCACCATGATGAAAGCCAAAGCAGGTTCCATCATTAACATAACTTCGGTAGTTGGCATCAAAGGCAATGCAGGACAGGCGAACTATGCTGCTTCCAAATCAGGCATTATAGGTTTCACCAAGTCTGTGGCCCTGGAATTGGGATCCAGAAATATTCGTTGCAATGCTGTCGCTCCTGGCTTTATCGAAACAGAAATGACCGCTGTTTTGGATGAGAAAACCGTTCAAGGCTGGAGAGATGCTATCCCGATGAAGCGTGGCGGCCAACCGGAAGAAGTGGCCAATGCCTGCGTATTCTTAGGTTCAGATATGAGTTCTTATATTTCCGGTCAGGTGCTTCAGGTGGATGGAGCGATGCTCACTTAAGAGACGAGAAGCGAGCTTGCCTACCTTTAGGTAGGAAGTTAGACACAAGAGACAAGAGACAAGACATAAGATAAAGTGGAATTTCGGAAGGCGGATTTCAGGACGGGACAGTGTAGTTGGAATATAGAGGATTTTTGTTTGAGGAAAACAATGGAGTAAAGAGCTAAAAACTTTGAAAGTTCAATATTTTCGAAGCTTTAATAGTTTAAAAGACCTTCGAAGTTTCAAAAACCTCAAATGTATAAGCATCCCCGCTCAATAAAATTGGGCGGGGTTTTATTTTTTTCAAAAACCACAACCTTTTAAATAAAAATCCAGTATATTGTAATGATATCATTTTAATATCATTACAATATGGAAAAATCAACCAAACCCCTATCCGGCTATTTGATGGTATTGGTGGCGATAGCCCTGATTCCTGCCATTGTTTTTGCGATGATCAACCAGATTTTCTGGTTAGGTATATTGCTAATCGTGTTATTTATTCTGATCCTGCCTGGATTCTTCACCCTGCAACCCAATAAGGCCATGGTACTGATCTTATTTGGCGCCTACAAGGGTACAGTAAAAGACAATGGTTTCTTTTGGGTCAACCCTTTCATGACCAAGCAGAAGATTTCTTTACGTGTGAGAAACTTTGAAAACAAACCGCTTAAGGTGAACGACAAAATCGGTAACCCTGTCATGGTGGGTACCATAGTGGTCTGGCAGGTGGAAGACACTTTCAAAGCCACTTTCGACGTGGAAGACTATGAGAATTTCGTCCATCTTCAGACAGATGCAGCCGTAAGAAAAATGGCGGGAAAATACCCTTACGATGATTTTGAAGCTGAAAATGCAGAGATCACCTTACGCTCTGGTGTGGAAGAAGTCAACCACTCCCTGGAACTAGAGATTGCCGAAAGGTTGGAGCATGCAGGGATCAAAGTAATCGAAGCCAGAATATCCCATTTGGCTTATGCCTCCGAGATCGCTTCTGCCATGTTGCAGAGACAGCAGGCCACAGCCATTGTAGCAGCCAGAAGAAAGATCGTAGACGGAGCCGTGGGCATGGTAGAAATGGCTTTGGAAGACCTGAAATTAAAGGGAATTATAGACTTTGAGGAGGAGAAAAAAGCAGCCATGGTCAGCAACCTGATGGTGGTGTTGTGTTCGGACCGTTCTGTCAGTCCGGTTTTGAATGTTGGGACACTCAATCAGTAAGAAAAATGGCCAAATACGTTTTCAAAGAAACACAGCGATTTAACCAGTTCTGGATTTGGGGAATTCTTATCCTGGTCACAGCGATGACAGTATATGGCATGATCTCTCAACCCGTCGAAGGTTGGGAGGCAATCATCCCCATTATTATCCTTGGCTTGGTGATTCTACTATTTGTAAGCATGCAACTGAAAACAAGAATCGATGAAAACGGTTTGATTTTTAGCTTTTCCCCTTTCATTGGCCAGAGAAAATACAGCAGTGAGCAAATCGAGAACCTGGAACTCATCGAGTACAATTCCCTACTCAAATTTGGGGGTTGGGGTATACGATACAATTTCGATATGTGGGCGTATAATGTAGGAGGCAAAAACGGCTTGATAGTTACCCTTAAGAATAAAAAATTTCTGATCGGCACCCAAAAACCGGAAGAGATGAAAAAAGCCATTGAGCAGTTTAATGACTTAAAAACAGGAAATCATGCCGGCTAAGAAACCATTTGCCCTGAGATTGGACGAAAAGATGATGCAAGCTGTGGAAAAATGGGCAGCAGATGAATTCCGCAGCACCAATGGACAGATCGAATGGATCATCCATGAGGCCTTGAAGAAGGCGGGTAGGTTGAAAGAGAAACAATAAAATTTGCGGAGGAATATACACTTTGTACTATCCGCCGCACTGGACAAGATTCACCAAATACTTTGTACAATGTACCAAGTACGATGCACCAAGACATTTCATGTGCATTAACGAGTGATCATTTTCCGAAATAAGCCATTCCAACCCTCACTTCTTCTTCATTTTTTCCGTCCTACATCCTTGCCCGTTCCTAAATCCCGATATCCTGGTACATAGTACTTGGTACAAAGTAACTTCTTCTTGATTCTTGTTTCTTACTTCAAAATCTAATCTCTTAATTACAAATCCGAAATATATAACAACTGCCCTCTCTCAAAATCATACAAAGTCAATTGCCGCATTTCATAATATGCCATCCAGAAATCCCGTAAAGACTGGATAAAAGCCCTTCTGTTCCTGTCCTTCTCTTCTTGGGCGATGTTCAGATCTGTAATGGAAACGTTACCGCTTTGGTACCTACGCAATGAAATTTCATATCTTTTATCAGCAACCTCATCCGAAAGTTTGGTGATTTCCAACCTTTCCCGCAACATCGAAAAGTTCTTCACCTTGGTAAAAACTTCCTGCTCGAAATTGATGACTTCCTGCTCGACCGTATATTCCACCAAGCGCTTATTCGCCTCAGCTACACCCATTCGGGCTTTATTTCTTCCCCAGTCCAATACAGGTACAAAAAAGCCTAAGTTGACCAAGGTTTGTCTATTGGGATCCGTGTAGATGTCCCGCCACTGTAGGGCGGCATTGTTCAATCCGTAACTCGCATTGAACATCACATTGAAGCGCTGACCTCTGGCCTGTGCTACACCGGATTCAGCTTCCAGCTTGCGCCTGTCAAAACCCAATGCTTCAGCCCTATTCTGAAAAGCATAATCAATAGCTTTTTCTACATCTATTTCAAATTCGGGGAGTTCTTTGGGAGGAATTAAAGTCAGTTCTGCAGTCTCATTGATCCCTACAAAGGATTTCAACCTTAAAGCATTCGCCTCCAGGTCCAATCTAGCTTGGGCCAAATCCTGTCTTGCCTGCAAGACCTGCAATTCCACCTGAAGCAATTTATCCTCGTAAGTGGTACCCAAATTATACCTTCCATTTTCTATTTTCAGGATTTCCTGAGTGTTGTTCAGGTTTTTGGAGGCAATTTCAAAATTTACCTGGGCAATCAGAAAATCAAAAAACAACTGGGTCACTGTTTGGGAAATCTGTTCCATTTCTTCGACATACTCCCTCTTGCTTTCCTCATAAAGCAGAGGTTCGATTTTCTTGTCCCACTTTAGGGGATTGAATGCGAAAAGGGGTTGACTGAACCGCACATTGACAGGAACACCGCTCCACTGCGTCTGGGGAAAGCCTGCCGGCGCCAAGAAATTATCAAATCGGTTGGTAGAGGAATTGATAGAAATATTTCCTCCTGTGGCTCCGATCACCTGTTCCATCCCTAACTCCAGATCCATCAGGTTTTGCCTCACTTCCCTAAAACCAATACTACCATCTGGCTGGACAACATTATTGACCGATTGGGAAAATCCAGGAATGGTACCGCCCAACCTTAGCTGTGGGTTGTAGTTAGATCTGAAAAAACGATAACTCCAATACCTGTTTTCCTTTCTAGTCTCTGCTCTCAATGCAGCAGGAGAACGGGATTTTGCTCTTTCCACAATCTCATCTAATGTAAACTGGACTTTCTCCTGAGCAAAAACATTTGTCGCAAGAAAACAGAAGCCCAACAAGTAACCAAAAGCATAAAAGCATTTTTTCATAAACCCTTGAATTTGTAAAAAGCAGAATTACAATATCGTATTTTTTCAAATATACCGAAAGAATTAGGCTAAAAACTTTTTCCAATTATCAAGAAACATGGTGAAAGGCTTTTAAAAACAAAGCATTTTAAGGCCATTTGATCTAGGTTTGTTAAATTGCGTTTCCTTTTCAGGAAAGATTTTCACAAACCATTCTAGGATAACCCCTTCATGAAATCCATCATCAGTTTTATCATCCGATATATTCCAAGAAAGTACCTGCAGCTGGTGTCCCACTTTTTTCTTAGGATACTGGCCATTTTTTACCAGGGAAATACGGTGACCTGTAATGTATGTGAGCATTCCTTCAGAAAATTCCTCCCATATGGAAGAAAAGCAAGGGAAAATGCACTTTGCCCTAATTGCCTCGCTTTGGAAAGGCATAGGTTGATGTGGCTGTTTTTGCAAAGGGAAACCGAATTTTTCTCCAAACCATTAAAGGTCTTGCATATTGCTCCTGAGCTTTGTTTTATTGACCGAATGAAGGCTTTACCTAATCTGGATTACATCACGGGCGACATAGAATCTCCTTTGGCTACTGTTAAAATGGATGTTCACCAGATTCCTTTTGAGGACAACAGCTTTGATGTGGTTTTTTGCAACCATGTGCTCGAACATGTAGATGATGACATTCAGGCTTGCCGGGAAATCAACCGGGTGCTTAAACCGGAAGGTTGGGGAATCATCCAGTCCCCAGTGTATGATCTAGAAAAAACCTTGGAAGACAGAAGCATTACAGATCCCGCTGAACGGGAAAGGCTATTTGGCCAAAGAGACCATGTCCGAAAATATGGTAAGGATTATGCGGCAAGATTGAGCCAATCTGGATTGAGGGTAGAGGAGAACAATTTTGTGAAAACCTTAAACAAAGATCTGATTCAAAAGCATGCTCTTCCAGAAAATGAGGTCATTTTCTTCTGTTCAAAGGGATAAGTTAAGCCTTTCCCAAGACCTTCTTTGGTAAAAAAGCTGTAATTAAACCTAATCCATAGGCACTCAATTGCCCAAAAGAGGTAAATACTGCCAAAGCTCCTACTGCAAAGGACTTTTCTTTGATATAGGCATCTAAAAAGACCAAGAGAATCCAAATTACATATAAACTCGCTCCCCAAGTAAACAAGCTTTTCCCCATTAGAAAAAACAAAAGCGTCAAAATCCAACCAACCAGAAATACGGAGGGCATCAAATGGACCAATTTTATGGCCTCTGGGTGGAAGTTGCTTACATGAACCCTGTTTTGGCCAAATGAAAAACTTTGGGCAAGAAAACTCCCCCAAGTATTTCGCCTTTTGTGGTAAACATAAGCCTCTTCTACCAATTCTAATCTGAATCCCATTTTTTTAAGCCGGATAGACAATTCTATGTCTTCCGCCCGATTCGGATCAATAAACCCCTTTGTGGCACCAAATGCTTTTTTGGAAAGCCCCATATTGTACCCCCTTGCCTGATATTTGGAAGGATCTTTCATCTTTCCTCTAATACCCCCAGTAGTCAGAAAAGAGGTCATACTATAATTGATGGCTTTCTGAAAAATAGAGAAATTTTTATCGGCTGCATCCGGGCCACCATGAGCATCCAAATTTCTATTAGTTATGGCTTTTTTTAAGACTTCGAGATATTGGGGAGGAATAATACAGTCAGAATCAAAGAGTACAAAATAATCCCCGTTCGCTCTTTCCATACCATAGTTTCTGGCAAGGCCTTGTCCCCGATTTTCTATAAAGTAGTATTGGACTTTCATATACTGCCCGTATTGCTGTACAATATCACCGCAGGTCAATAAAGAACCATCTTCTACGATTATTACTTCAAAATCCCTGAAAGACTGTTTCTGTAGACTTTCCAGCAATTCCTTGATTTCATTTGGACGGTTGTAAACGGGTATGATGATGGAAAAAAACATCCCTTTAAAAGTTCAACTCTTCATCAACATTATAATCTGCTCTTTTACTGTTATTCGAAGCCATGATTTCAGCCAAAAAACCAGTCAAAAACAATTGTAACCCTGCAATTAGGGCTACCAATGCCAAAAAGAAAAGGGGCTGTTCCGTTATTTCCCTAACGGGAACACCTAACCTCAAACCATTTACTTTTTGAAAAATCAACCAAAGGGTTATGATAAAACCTGACAAAAAGGATATAGTCCCCAACGATCCAAAAAAATGCATTGGTTTCTTTTTATATCTGTTGACAAAGGATACAGATATCAAATCTAGAAATCCATTGATAAACCTTTCCCAGCCAAATTTGGTTTCCCCATACTTCCTTGCCCTATGTTCTACCACCTTTTCACCAATTTTAGAAAAGCCGTTCCACTTGGCAATCAGAGGAATATACCTATGCATTTCTCCATAAATATGGATATTTTTAACCACTTTATTTTTGTATGCTTTCAGGCCACAATTGAAATCATGCAATTTGATTCCTGAAATCACCCTTGTCACCCAGTTGAAAAATTTGGAGGGAATGGTCTTACTGATTGGGTCATGTCTCTTTTTTTTCCAACCGGAAACCACATCAAACCCACCTTTGACAATCATGTCATAAAGTTCAGGAATTTCATCAGGACTATCCTGCAGATCAGCATCCATAGTAATGACCACTTCTCCACTTGACTTACTAAAGCCCAAATCCAAAGCGGCTGATTTTCCATAATTCCTGGTGAAACTAATACCCTTTGCGGAAGGATTGATTGTGCTCAATTTTTGAATAACCTCCCAAGAAGCATCTGTACTTCCATCATTGACAAAAATAATCTCATAGGAAAACCCATTTTCTTCCATAACACGGGAAATCCAATTATGCAATTCAGGTAAGGATTCCTGTTCATTATAAACAGGAACAATGATGGAAATTTGAATCATCAATATGTATAGTCTTCTTTCTTTTGAACTATAGCTGCTACCATCAGCCCAATAATCAAAGCCCCAAGCATGGCATTGATAAGGGATGAAATTCCTAAGAACTCAGGTGTTTGGAAAAATTTCATGAAGGCGGGCAATTGGTCCGGATCTATTTCAGGAGCACCCATCCTTTCTCTTACCTCTTCCTGTGCTTCAAGTATCCTATCCATATAATTGGTATCGATCACCTTCACATATAAATAAAACCCAATTCCCCTGATCAAGCCACCTATTAATCCTGTTATAATTGCAATCCCAAATGATTGTCCGAATGTTATTAGTCCTGAATTACTCTCTTTATATTCTTTAGAAGCTAAAAAATATATAGTAAATGCTATTCCGACAGTAACTATAAAAATCAAGCCTTGCCAAACAAATCCCATAGTTGAAAGATCAAACATGGCTGAAAAAATAAGGATAATTAGCCCAACGAGCCCATAAATAAGCCCCCATTTCTTCGCAACATCAGAGACAGTCAGTTTTTCTTCCATTTCTTTATCAGTTAGTTTTTCTTAAAATTATAGAAATTATGATTGTAAAAAACAGTCCAAAAGCAATTTTAAAGATAAAATCAGTTATCGCTATATCAAAAACGCTAAGTTTAAGCATTTCTTCATAGGTATTATTATATGATGCTTCTCCTAAGTTAGAGATAATTTCCTCCTTTTTATCAAAAAGAATCTGCATCATATTCCCTCTGATATTTTCAAATAGACCTTTTGATAAAGTTAACCCAATAAAAATACCTAAAAAGGAAATTAGTGCATTGATGATATAAATCAGAAAACCAACAGTCATACCTTCTGCAAATGACAATAAGTTTTGATTTAATTTGAACCTATAAAAGTAAATCCCAGCTCCTACAAACACAGGAGTAACTGCGAAGCTGAATACTTTACTGATTAAAGTCGGATCAGGTGTAAAAAAAGTGGACAAGTAAAAAGTCAAAAGTGAAAACCCTGCAGCAAGGAATCCTATCTTATAGAAATAAGGAAAATATTGTTTCATTTAATTGATCTTTTCAAACTTGTTGGCATTAATAACATATTTAACTTTGCCTTTCAAGGTCTGATTTACCCAAGGATGATTGAAAGAAAGGGAAAGATTAGATTTTTTATCATAAACCCATTCTTCCTCAGGATCAAATATGGTCAATTGGTTTATCTCTGATTTTTCTAATCCCAATACAGTAGATGGACCTTCTGTGATTTTGGAAATCAGCATTGGCCATCCGAGCTCTTTAGAAAGTTTAACCAACCCTGGCAAAAAGGTCTGTAAACCTATCATTCCAAATTGTGCCAAATCGAATTCCATATGTTTGGCATCAAAATCCTGCGGCTGATGGTTTGATACAATCGCATCAATTGTTCCATCCTTTAGCCCCTCGATAATTGCTTTTCTATCCTCAACACCCCTAAATGGAGGTAATGTTTTCAAATTGGTATCAAAAGTAACCAAATCTTCATCACTGAAAAGCAATTGATACAAAGAAACATCTGAGGTCACATTCAGTCCTTCTTTTTTTGCCAACCTTATCTTCTCTATAGCTCCTTTAGAACTGACAGTTTGAAAATGAATCCTTCCTCCTGCATATTTCAAAATTTCAATATTCTTCTGAACAGCCACATCCTCTGCTAGATTCGGTATTCCTTTCATTCCTATCCTAGTCGACACTTCCCCTTCATGCATTTGACCAAAAAGTGCCAATAAAGGTTCAAAAGAATGATCAAACAAAATCCCTTTGAATTTTTGAAGATATTGGAGCACCTTCATCAACCTATCAGGGTTGGACAGGGGAACCAACCCATCTCCAAAAATATATACACCTTCCTGATGAAGGTCTAAGATATCTGTAAAATCCTCACCTCTGGTTTCTTTAGTTACAGCCCCATTGATAATAAGATCAGAAAACCAATTGCTGGTTTTGCTCTTAATATACTGAACTTCATTTTTTGTTTGAATAGTTGGGTGCGTATTTGGCATTACAACTGCTTTGGTAAAACCACTTGATTTCAATAGTTCACCCAAAGTTTCCAAAGATTCCTTAAATTCTTCACCAGGCTCTCCTGACATACACCTAAGATCTACCCAACCTTTAGAGGCTAAGAAAGAACTACAATCTATCACTTTATCAATTGATCCATTATAATCGTCAGATTTTAATAATATTTTCGACCCTTCATAAATATAATCCTGTGGAGCGTGGATAGATTCTGAATCTATTAACCTGAGAGATTGGAGCAATATAGACATCGGAAAATCGTTTGTGCAAAACTGCAATTTAATTCTAAAAAAACGAAATGAATTTAAAGCTAATGGTAAGGGGAAATGACTTTACAAGGAAAATTGAATGGTTACTTCTTGAATAAAATTGAAAGAGAATACATGAATCCTTAGAAACGCTTTTATTGCAGCGCAAGAACTCCGTTCACAAGATTTCTTGGTACCAGTTTGCATGCGTTGCGGATCGTACTTTGTACCAAGTCTTGAGTCTTATTTCTTGCGTTTTGTATCCTAACTGAAGCCAGGTAAGCTTTTGTCCAGTATCTAGATCCTAATATCTAGCTTCTCGTCTCTTTTATAAACGCCAGAAGCCAATTCCGAAAGGTATCAGGACCGGCTTTTTAACAATATGGAGGCGATCCCGATGCCCGGGACAGGCTCTACTCTCCCGGGTGTAACTTTTTTTTAGTTGATTGAGTGATTGGTCATTGGCTGATTGGTAGTGAAAAAATATTGATACCTAAAAGCTATTCCAACTTTATTTCGCCCAAGCATAATTTGTCCGCCCTGCCGAATCTAATTTCCTGTTCCATCCATCTTCCTTCATCCTTTTTAACAGGCTTCACCTCTTGTTTCTTGTTTCTTGCCTCTTGTTTCTAATCCCTAGTTTCTCCTATAAAGACAAAAGCCTCCCAGTTTCCTGAAAGGCTTTTAACAATATGGAGGCGATCCCGATGCCCGGGACAGGCTCTACTCTCCCATTCGCCGCGGCGCACCAGTACCATCGGCGCTGTAGGGCTTGTCCGCCACGGCGGATCAGGATGGGAAGAGGTGGGACATCTAGGAAAAGTGATTATTGAAACCTGAACCTTATAAAACACAAAATCCCCAGCCCCGAGCTATCGGAACTGAGGGTTCTAATAATGTGGCGGCGATCCCGAGGCCCGGGACAGGCTCTACTCTCCCGGGTGTAACACCTTTCATATAGGGTGGAAAACACAAAAGCCTTTCAGTTTCCTGAAAGGCTTTTCAATAATGTGGCGGCGACCTACTCTCCCAGGTGTAACCCCAGTACCATCGGCGCTGCAGGGCTTAACTTCTCTGTTCGGGATGGGAAGAGGTGGGACCCCTGCGCTAGGCCGCCTAATCTTTGAGACTTCTGTACCTGCCTTGCGGCAGGCAAGGGCGAGAGTTTAGACTGTTGGACAGCTCTCCCTTCAATCTCTTAATTCCTTATGTTCTGTACATACCCAAGTCTTAAGTCTTGGGTCTTGTATCTTTTGTCATGTCTCGCAGAAA
>NZ_JBHLWI010000091.1:0-15496 GCF_042432905.1 Fontibacter flavus
TTGCTCCTCAGCAGAGCTTGCCTCCGCTTCATCGTGGTATTGTAAGTTATCCAAAACTTCTTAGAAATTGAAACACTAACTATATTTGAACAATAAAAGTGTCAACCATTTTCAGGACGAGACACTAAAGTTCCGGATGACGGTTTTGTTATGGGAAAGATTTCTGAGCAAGTTGAATAGGCCTGAAGGGTCGGGATATCAGAGGGATGGTTGGAGGCCATCCCGGTTGAGGGGAAATCCCTATCGAAGCCAAACGAGCCTGAAGGGCGCAGATAATTTTTTTGAATTACACAGACCCGCCTGCAGCCGGCAGGGTTACACCGAGGAGGCACTGAGATTCACAGAGGTTTTTTAAATACCACTAAGACCACTAAAACCACTAAGGATCACAAAGAAAATTGAAAGGGTGGGGAGGTTTTTTTACATAATTCTGCCGTAGGAATTAGGACAAGACGGAGGAAGAACGCAAAGCAGCTGGCGCTGGGTAATCTAAATTTAGGTGGGTACCAAAGAGCCCCAAGGGGGCGTACTGTAAAAGCCCAGGGTGAGTGGCAGGCAGGCCACTGAACCCTGGGTTGATTGAGGGTTGCCCGTTTCCAGAGCCTGCCTTTGCCGGTCAGGCAGGCCGGCGACGTTGTCTAAAACGGAGAATGGTCTAAATACGCCGGCGGTATGGAACCGCGGATAGGATAAAAATCATAACCACAAATTACACTAATTACACAAATTTTTAAATTCTATATTTTGGCTGCTGGGGGATTTTGATGTGATTTTCTGATCAATGCATCACTAGAAATGAATTAGGCGCAGGGCTTGCGAATTTTCACGAATTCTTGTGCTGATAGGGATTACATTTTTGGAGAAGAAAATGGATTTTTGGTCGATTAAATAGGCCTGAAGGGCCGGGATATCAGAGGGATGGTTGGAGGCCATGCCGGTTGAGGGGAAATCTCTATCGAAGGTAAACGAGCCTGAAGGGAACAGATAATTTTTTTTAATTACACAGACCCGCCTGCAGCCGGCAGGGTTACACCGAGGAGGCACTGAGATTCACAGAGGTTTTTTAAATACCACTAAGACCACTAAAACCACTAAGGATCACAAAGAAAATTGAAAGGGTGGGGAGGTTTTTTTTACATAATTCTGGCGTATGAATTAGGACAAGACGGAGGAAGAACGCTAAGCAGCTGGCGCTGGGTAATCTAAAAATTTAGGTGGGTACCAAAGAGCCCCAAGGGGGCGTACTGTAAAAGCCCAGGGTGAGTGGCAGGCAGGCCACTGAACCCTGGGTTGATTGAGGGTTGCCCGTTTCCAGAGCCTGCCTTTGCCGGTCAGGCAGGCCGGCGACGTTGTCTAAAACGGAGAATGGTCTGACTACGCCGGCGATATGGAACAGCGGATAGGATAAAAATCATAACCACTAATTACACTAATTACACAAATTTTTAAATTCTATATTTTGGCTGATTGAGGATTTTGATGTGATTTTCTGATCAATGCATCACTAGAAATGAATTAGGCGCAGAGCTTGCGAATTTTCGCGAATTCTTGTGCTATTTGAGAATTAAGGGAGTCCAGCTTCTGGAGAAGCAGGACAACAAGCAATATAAATCCAATCAACTATCCGCTCGACGGATTTTTTTGTTTATTGGGTGATCGGTGGTATAATTAGGAGGGGAAATTAAATTAGATTTCTCTCTGCGTTTGAAATGACAAGGAGAGGTCAAAGCAAATAGCTATCCATCAAAAAAATAGGCTAGCTAATGGAAGTTAATTTTCCTTGTCACTTCAAGTGAAGCGAGAAGTCTTAACCTCTCCCTAATAAAAAGATTTCTCAGTCGTTCCTCCTTCGATATGACAAGGGAAAGTGAAACCCACCAAATAAGCTTTAATTATTGGATAGACTTTATTTCTTAAATTCAAAAATGAAAAAAGTGCTTTTTATCACCTGGGATTCGGATTCTAGTAATTACCTGGAAAACCTGTTTCTGCCTATTTTTAAAGGAGTTAAGGATAGGTATGCCATCCAATTCCATGTGATGCAGTTTTCCTGGGCAGGACCTGAGGAGGTGCAGCGACTGAAACGCTTATCGGAATCTATGGGTATCGCTTATGTACAATATCCTGTGCATAAAAAGCCCCATGCTTTTTTGGGTGTGCTGTGGACAGTGTATAAGGGTGTTTACCATATCCGGAATTATGTGCAGGAACACAGCATCCAAACGGTGATGCCCCGCTCTACTATGCCGGCCATGATGGTGAACCGATTGCTGGATTATTTGAAAAAGAACGAGGTAGAGGTGGTGTTTGATGCAGATGGGCTGCCCTTGCAGGAGCGCTTGGATTATGCTAGTTTGAAGTCCGACAGCAAGCATTATAAAATCCTCAAAAGAGAAGAAACGAAATTACTGAAGTGGGCAGACAAGGTCCTGGTCAGAACACAAAAGGCCAAGGAGATTCATTTGGATTTGATCGGTCGGGCCCATGCAGACAAGTTTCATGTTGTGACCAATGGGAGGGATGCTGGTTTTTTTAAGCCTGATCCGGCTGCGAGGAAGGAAATCAGGGAGAAGTTGGGGCTTGGGGAGGGAGAGTTACTGTTTGTTTATTCGGGTTCATTGGGCCCGCAGTATGTGTTTACCGAAATGCTGATGTTATTTTATCAATATTTTTTAGAATTTGGGAAAGCCAAGTTTTTGGTCTTAAGCCGATCGGCGGGGGATTTGCCACCAATGACAGGGAATTTGGAGGGTTTGGTAATCCCATTGGCGCTGGATTTTCAGGAGATTCCGAGGTACCTGTCTGCTGCCGATGTGGCGTTTAATTTCAGGTTGCCCGCTCCTTCTCTGGTGGGTATCGCACCGATCAAGTTGGGCGAGTATTTGATGATGGGGATACCTACGATAACCTCTAAGGGAATTGGAGATACTGAAGATCTGATTGCGGGAAAAGATTTTTGTTGCTTGGTGGATTTGAAGGAACCTGATTATCCGGATAAGGCCATTGCTTGGATCAGGGAGGTGTTGCCCGGATTGGAGAGGGATGCGATCAGGGCATTTGGAGTGAATGAGTTTGGGTTGGATAGGAGTGTGGAGGGGTATGGGAAATGTTTAGTGTATAGTGAATAGTGAAGAATTCGTGGTTGTCGGGTTGTCATGGTTGTCAAGTTTGAGCTTGGTGAGTTTGGGAGATTGGTTCTGTAAGGCATGAATTATATAAACCACTCCTGTCTAATGCCAAGCAGGAATTACACAAATTTTTAAATTCTACATTTTAGCTGCTGGGGGATTTTGATGTGATTTTCTGATCAATGCAACAAAAGAAAATGAATTAGGCGCAGGGCTTGCGAATTTTCACGAATTCTAGTGCTAGTTGAGATTTAAGGGAGTCCAGCTTCTGGAGAAGTAGGACAACGAGCGGGGAGGGAATTTGGAATGATGAATGAAAAACCAAAAAACACGTTTAAGGGCCGTGTTTTTTGGTTTTAGGTCTTTTTAAAGCCCTAGAATTTTTAAAGCCAGTTTCTTGCTATGTTTTAGATGCTCTTTTTGCTCTTTGTCGGTGGTCAGCATATTGATATAGAAATAGGTACCATCCAAAAGGGAGAAAATCAGGTTGGCTGATTGGCCAGCATGCTCAATTTCAATAATGCCCTCATCTTGACATTCCTTTAACAATGTGCTGAATTTTTCTCTAAGGGTTTTATGGATTTTTAGGAATTTATCCCTGATTTCAGGTTCCCTGAAGACCATTGCATAAGCACTGTAATAAACCCCGTCATCAAAGAGTTCATTCCAGTCTTTTGAAAACATCCTGTTGATCAGGGCATGCAATACTTCTGAGGGGTTTTTATGATCTGTGTAGCTTTTTTCAAATATCTTTAAATAGAGCTCCAAACAATGATCAATTAATGCAGTAACAAGATCATCTTTGGTTTTGTAATAATGCACAATTAAGCTTGGCTGAATGTTCAGCGATTTGGCGATTTTGGCTATGGAAGTATTTTCCAAGCCTTCATTGATAGCCGTTTTATAAAAAGCCTGAACGATTTCTTTTTTCCTCAGGTCTGAAATGTTAGAAAGTCCCATGTGGGCAAAATAAGCAAAAAAATATGCAATTCAATAAGTTGAATGAATGTTCAATAAATTGAATTAACAATTAATTCATTGATGGGGTGTTTAATTAATAATATGATAAAAACTGCTTCCCTGTAAAGTAATGTTCAAGGGGTTTATTTGCGATGCATTTAAAAACCAAACCAAATACAGGGCAAATGAAAATTATTTACAAAAGTATTTTATTACTCTGGGTCATCTCCTTTTGCATGATGATCCAACCTGAGCAGCTATTGGCTCAGACCAAAGTGGTTTCAGGTACTGTGACCGATGAAAGTGGAGAACCTATACCGGGAGTAACGGTGTTGGTGAAGGACTCTTCCATAGGTGTGGTGACAAATCTGGATGGAAAATTCAGTCTTTCCATAGATGGAGCATTTAATGTATTGAGGTTTTCCTATATAGGTTATCGGGCAAAAGAAGAGAACATCGGAAGCCGTTCGGTAATTGATGTCCAACTTGTTCCGGATGTGACTGACCTGGAGAGTGTGGTGGTGACGGCATTGGGTGTTGAGAAGAGTGTAAAGTCTTTAGGTTATGCCGTTCAGGATGTGAACGGTGAAAAACTGACCAAAGCAAGGGAACCCAATTTGATCAATTCCCTGACGGGACAAGTTGCCGGTTTACAAGTCAATAACACCACAGCATTGTTTCAGGATCCTGTGATCCGATTAAGAGGTGCGACACCTTTGATTGTGATAGATGGTATTCCAAGTACTGAAAATGATTTTTGGAAGATCAATGCAGATGATGTAGCGAGTATCAACGTGCTGAAAGGTGCTACGGCATCTGCCTTATATGGTGCAATCGGTAGGAATGGTGCCTTGATGATTACCACCAAAAGAGGCGGTAAAGGAACTAAGGTGGAGGTGAATTCCAGCACTATGTTCCAGCCAAGCTACCTGGTCATTCCAGAAGTTCAGACAACCTATGGAAACGGGGATAACGGTCAATATGCTTACGTCAACGGGTCGGGAAGTGGAACAGAAGGATTTGGTTGGATTTGGGGTCCTAGATTGGATGTTCCAGACCCGAATACTGCCAGCGGATTTGTAGAGCGGCCGCAATATAATAGTCCAATAGATCCAGTTACCGGGCAGAGAATTCCTATTCCTTTTATTTCCAGAGGTAAGGATAATATCAGGAATTTTTTTCAAAAAGGTTTGATATCCTCTAATAATGTGAATATCACTTCAGGTAATGACCAAGGCAATTTCAGGCTTTCAGCCTCTCATATTTATCAAAGAGGTCTTGTACCGAATACTGATCTTAACAATACTTCATTTACTGTTGCCGGTGGCTACAAACTATCAGATAAATTGAGTACAGATGCTTCTTTGACTTATAACAGGCAATACACAGAAAATTTCCCTGAAACTCCTTATGGTCCTGAAAATTACCTGTATAACCTGGTTTTATGGACCGGAGTGGATGTAGATGTGAGAGATTTAAGAGATTATTGGGTTACTGGTAGAGAAGGATTCCAGCAGAAGCATTTCAACAACAGTTATTATAACAACCCATATTTCCAGGCATATGAGTATTTAAGGGGTTATCATAAGGACAATACCTTTGGACAGGTTAAGCTGGATTATCAGGCGAATGATGATCTGAAGTTTACTTTGAGGACAGGTATGAACGTATATGCATTGGACAGGACAGATAAGGAACCCAAGAGTTATGTGAAATACGGCAGAGTTTCCAGGGGTAATTTCTACATCTACAATTCTGCCCAAATCAACATGAACACTGATTTCATAGTTAGTTACAAAAAACAAATTGGACAGAATTTTGCGATCAATGCCAATGCAGGTGGATCGAACAGGTTCATCAGGTTTAGAAGTGAGAGTTTGAACACAGATGGTCTTGCTATTCCAAATTTCTATAATGTGGCCAATTCAGAGCAACCGCTTAAGGGAGCGAACAGGTTAAGCCGTGAACAGATTAATTCAGTATTTGGAACGGTGGATTTTGAGTTTATGAATGCTATTTTCCTAACTGTTACTGGTAGGAATGACTGGGTGTCCACTTTGCCGGTCAATAATAATTCTTTCTTCTATCCATCTGTAACCTTGGCTGGTACAGTGTCGGACTTAATTACGATGCCCAAGGCTGTTGATTTTGTCAAGTTAAGGGCAGGATGGTCCCAAGTTTCAGATGGCAGGATCAATACAGATCCATACAGTCATATTCAGGCCTACAGTCCAGGTATCAACTGGGGAGGTAATCCTTCCTTGGTTTTTCCATCGGCATTGATCAATCCAAATGTAAAACCTGAAACCTCCGACAGTTTTGAGTTTGGCATGGATACTAGGTTTTTTGGGGGCAAATTGGGACTTGATCTGACATATTTCCAGATCCGTGATTTCAACAACCTTATTTCTGTTCCTGTATCCCAGTCTTCCGGATTTACTTCCAGATTGGAAAATGGAGCTGAATTTACCAGGAAAGGTTGGGAATTGATGTTGAATACCAATCCAATAAGTAAGACGGATTTTAACTGGAATGTTGCTTTAAATTTGAGTACTTACAAGAGATTTTTAACAGAGAGTTTTGATGGGTCTGATAGGTTTGGGAACATCATGGTGGGAGAGCGAACAGATCAACTTTTCTCCAGCAGCCAGTATCAGCGAACACCAGAAGGTAGGTTGATCATTGGTCAGAACGGTTTTCCAATCCGTGATCCTTATCAAAGAATGATGGGTTTCCAGAATCCGGATTACATATTCGGTATTCAGAATACCTTTAGCTACAAGCAGTTTCAATTGGGTTTTGGATTTGATGGCAGGATTGGAGGAACCATTTATTCCCTGACTCACGAGAAAATGTGGTGGGGAGGTACTCATCCGGGAACTGTCAACCAATTCCGTGAAGATGCCAATAATGGTATTAGCTCTTATGTAGCGGATGGTGTTGTGGTTACGGGTGGAAGTGTTCGATATGATGATTTTGGCAATATTGTAGAGGATACCAGGACCTACGCTGAAAATGAAAGGGCTGTCAATTATATTGCTTGGAACAAAACCACGCTGAATGCGGAATACACGCATTATTTCGATGCTTCATTTGTCAAGCTTAGAGAAGTGAGCCTAACTTATCAAGTACCAAGTACCTTATTGAGGAGTACATTTATGCAATCAGCTTCAGTTTCCTTGGTGGGCAGAAACCTGATGTTATGGTCAAATGTAGAGAATATCGATCCGGACTCGGGAGTGGATAATCTTCAGACCCCATCTGTTAGAAATATTGGATTCAACATCAACGTAAGCTTCTAAATCAAGAAATCATGAAATTTAACAATATCTTTTCCATCATTTTGTCCGGGCTTTTGCTGATATCCTGTCAGTCATTTGAAGACCTGCAACTTGATCCCAATAGACCGGTTCAAGCGGAACCGAGTTTAATACTTACCGCCATTGAGGCAAATGCTTTTTCCACTGTCAATGCCGGAGCCGCATTGGCATCCAGGCAGTTGATCTATACCAATTCTGCCACTGATAATCAGTACTACGGTTGGCAGCGATCAGGTTTTGGTGATTATGATCAGCTCAGGCAAGTGATGAAACTTAGGGAAGAAGCAGAAAGGACCAACAATAACAGTTACCGTGCCCTAGCGCTATTCTTTCAGTCTTATTATATCATCAAACTCAGTAACACTTTCGGAGATGTGCCTTTTAGTGCTGCGGTGAGAGGTCAGGAGGGTAATTTTCTTCCTGCCTATGATTCTCAGGAAAGTATATTTGTCCAGGTTTTACAGGACCTAAAAACGGCCAACTCATTGCTTGGACCTGAAAGTGGCCAAATCTTGGGGGATATTATCTACAATGGTAATCAGGATAAATGGAAGCGTCTGATCAATTCCTTTTCCCTGAGGGTGTTGATGAGTATGTCCATCAAAGAGAATAATTCAGGCCTGAATGTTAAAGGAAAGTTTGCAGAAATTTTCAATGATCCAGTGACTTATCCATTGATGCGGGGTAATCAGGATAATGGGGCATTGAGGTTTCTGGATTTGGAAGGGAATAGGTATCCTTTCTTTAATTCCAATGAGTTGAGAACTGCCTATTATATGGAAAAATCCTTTGTAGATAGGTTGAAAGCTAATAATGATCCAAGATTATTTGTCTATGCAGATAAAACTGCCAATGGCAGAACTTTAGCCGATAATGATTTTGATGCTTATGAAGGGTTAGGTGGTGCAGAGCCATTGGCTGACAATACGAATCAGATTCTTTCCGGTGATGGATCACCAATAGACAGTAGATATCACAGTGATCCTGAAAACCAACCTTCTTTGTTGATGGGTTATGCTGAGTTGGCATTTACTTTGGCAGAAGCTGCACATCGGGGATGGATCAATGGAGATGCGGCAATATTTTATCAGGAGGGGATTAGGGCTTCGATGTTGTTCAATGGTCTTACCGAAGGTGAAATTGAAAGCTATTTGGAGCAGGAGTCAGTTGGTTTTCAGTCATCTACCGGACTTGTTCAGATTTTGAAAGAAAAGCATACAGCATTTTTCATGAACAGTGGCTGGGAGGCTTTTTACAATCAAAGGAGGACCGGAATTCCTGTATTTAGTTTGTCAAGTCAGATTATCAACCCGGGAGGTATTCCCAAAAGATGGATGTATCCACAGAATGAGATTCAGTTAAACCTGAGCAATATGAATGAGGCGCTTCAGCGTCAGTTTGGTGGTCAGGATGACGTGAATGCAGTGATGTGGTTGCTTAAACCTTAAAATTTCTTTCAAGAGAGGGGCGGTTTGGATGTAACCGCCCTTTAACTTAATTACTGATGAAAAAATTGATTGTATTGATTATAACGGGTTGGTTTTATTCGGGGGCATTACTAGCTCAGGAAAAACCCAAAAAAGTTGTATTTATCATCTTGGATGGTATTTCTTTCGATGTCATACAGGAAGTTGAGACTCCTAATATTGATAGGATATCAGCGGCAGGTGGGTTTTCAAAAGCTTATGTTGGTGGAGAGCGCGGGGCCTATTCTGAGACCCCCACTATCTCAGCAGTGGGTTACAACAGTTTGTTGACCGGCACATGGGTCAACAAACATAATGTATTTGGGAACAGTATCAGGAGGCCAAATTATCATTATTGGACGATTTTCAGGTATTTGCGAGAAGCGAGGCCTGATGCGCATTTGGCTATTTTTTCGACATGGTTGGATAACAGGACAAAGTTGATCGGGGAAGGGCTGGATGCTACGGGAAACCTTCAGGTTGATTATTCCTTTGATGGTTTTGAACTGGACACGATAGCGTTTCCCCATGATGCAGGGAAGCGGTATATTTTCAATATAGATGAACATGTCACCAAGGAGGCTTCAAGGTATATTCAGGAGTTTGGCCCAGACCTGAGTTGGGTGTATTTGGAATATCCGGATGATATGGGGCATCAGTTTGGGGACAGTCCTCAATTATTTGAGGCAGTCAGAGAAGCAGACCGTCAGACAGGGATGATTTATGATGCCATTTTGGAAAGGATTGAGATGGGTGAGGATTGGTTGATCTTTGTTACTACAGACCATGGAAGGCAACCTTCTACAGGTTTGCACCATGGTGGACAATCTGACCGAGAGCGAGAAATATGGGTAGCTACCAATGCCCGAGGTCTCAATAATTATTTTGAAAATGAGATGGTCGGCATTGTGGATATATTGCCAAGTGTGATCAGGTATTTAGGCATTCCAGTGCCTGAAGCCAATATGGCTGAAATTGATGGTGTTCCTTTGATAGGTCCTGTTTCAATATTCCATCCCATGGTTGAAAAAACTGAAGAAGAAATAGTTTTCAGTTGGGCGTTTATGGGAGAGCAGGATGAGGATATTGAAATTTGGGTATCCTACAATAACAGGTTTAGGACTTCGGGAGAGGGGGATGAATATGAGTTACTGGCTAAGGTGAAAGGAAATCTTGGGACTTGGTCTATGCCGAATGATCAAATGGAAAAAGAGCAGATGAAGGTTGTATTTAAGGGGAAACATAATCTGGTCAATAAGTGGTTGGTTGCGGCTAAAAAAGATGAATGATTTAAAATTTTGGATGGATAGTTTAGGTTGGCTAGGAGCAATTTGCTTCCTGGTCTCCTACTATTTATTGGTGACAAAAAAGTGGAAAGCGACCAGTATGGAATACCATATTGCTAACTTATTGGGTGCAGTTTTTTTGGTGTTGAATACCTTGTATGATGCTTCTTTTCCGAGTGTATTTATCAATGGTAGCTGGGCAGCTATTGCTGTTTTGGGGATGGTGGTGGATAGGAAGAGATAGGGGGGAGGGGGAATGTTGAATTAAGAAGGATTGAAGAGCCAAGTAAAAAGGCAAAAGGAAAAAGAGTTTGGAATGTTGAATTAAGGATGATTGAAGAGCCAAGTAAAAAGGCAAAAGGAAAAAGTGGGGTTTCAGAAGGAAAAAGACGCTGCCCTTGGCTTTTGTTACACGGAGGAAAATAAAGAGCCAAGGAAAAAGTGAAAAGGCAAAAGGGTTGAGAATGTTGAGTTAAGAATGATTGAAGAGCCAAGGCAAAAGTAAAAAGGCAAAAGATTGAACTTTTCTAAAGTTGAGGATGACGGTTATGGATAGGGAAGGGAGTTTTTGAGTCTATTGAATAGGCCTGAAGGGCCGGGATATCAGAGGGATGGTTGGAGGCCATTAATTGAGAATGTAGAGTGATGAATGAAAAATGAAGAATGGAAATATAAGAGCCAAGGCAAAAGTAAAAAGGCAAAAGGGTGGAGAATGTTGAATTAAGGATGATTGAAGAGCCAAGTAAAAAGTAAAAAGGCAAAAGATTGAACTTTTCTAAAGTTGAGGATGACGGTTATGGATAGGGAAGGGAGTTTTTGAGTCGATTAAATAGGCCTGAAGGGCCGGGATATCAGAGGGATGGTTGGAGGCCATTAATTGAGAATGTTGAATTAAGAATGAAAAATGAAGAATGGAAATATAAGAGCCAAGGCAAAAGTAAAAAGGCAAAAGGGTTTGGAATGTTGAGTTAAGAATGATTGAAGAGCCAAGTAAAAAGTAAAAAGGCAAAAGATTGAACTTTTCTAAAGTTGAGGATGACGGTTATGGATAGGGAAGGGAGTTTTTGAGTCGATTAAATAGGCCTGAAGGGCTGGGAAATCAGAGGGATGGTTGGAGGCCATCCCGGATACGCCGGCGATAAGGAACCTCGGAAAGGATAGAAAAGATAACCACGCCTGTCTGCTGCCAGGCAGGAATTTCACAAATTAAGTAGATTTTAAACTGGTTAAGGATTTTGGTCTTTTATTGTCATCATAGCAGCAAGGGTAAGAAAATTAGGCGCGAGGCTTGCGAATTTTCGCGAATTCTTGTACTGGTTTCAATAAAGAGGTCCAAGTCTCCATTTTGGGAGATAAATCTGAAGACTTTGACCAATAGGCTTTTTTGATTATGGGTGCATACCCAAAGGCAAGTGGACTTTTACATGTGTTCCGGCTCCCTCGCTGGAATCAATCAGCAATTCTCCCTCTAAGGTATCTACTAAATATTTCACAAGATTCAATCCGAACCCGTATCCTTGTTCTCCTTCAGTTCCATCAGAAGATTCTGATTTTCCATTGAGGATCAATTCTATTTGATCAGCTTTTATTCCTACTCCTGAATCTTTAACTGAAAGACAAAGAATACCCTGATTTTCGTAATCTATAATTTCCAATGTCACTTTAACGGTTCCAAGGGAAGGAGTGAATTTGATGGCATTAGAAATCAGATTGCCGGCAATTTGTAGAATTTTAGATTTTTGGAAAGGGACGTTGACATTTTCACCATGGACCTGTACGGAAAGCCCTACCTGTTTTTGGATGGCCTGTACGGAGTAAAGACCTTCCAACTTTCTTTTGAGGTCTTGGAGCGTCAAATCCTGATCAGCATTTCCGTTTGGATAGCTGACTGTATTTTGATGCATCAATTCATCGGATAGTTCCAATAAATTTTTGCTGCTTTTTTTGATCAGCGTTAAGAATTCCAGAATTTCTTTATTGGAAATTCCGTTGATATCTGATTCGATCATTTCGGCAAGGCCTAAAATTCCTCCTAAGGGACCCCTGATGTCATGGGCCACTTTTTTGTGGGACAGCCTCAGCTTATCATATTGTTGTTTGATCTGATTGAGCTGTTTTTTCTCCTCCAGTCTTTCAACGACTTCTTTTGCCAAAAGCTTAAGCTGGTACCGTTGATCATCGGTTAGCTGTTTCGTTTTTTTGTCCATTACGCAAAGCGCACCAAGAGCCATACCTTCCGAATTGATCAATGGTATTCCGAAATAGTATTTTAAGCATGGATCTTCAGCTACATAGAATTTATCTTTGAAGCGATAATCAGCCGACAGGTCCCTTACCTCAAAAGCTTCCTGTCCCAATATGGTATACTGGCAGACAGAATCTTCTCTTGGCATTTGTTGGATTTCAATTCCGAAAGAGGATACTGTCCATTGTGTGTTGGGACCTATCAGATTGACCAATGAAATCTCTGTGCCTGCAATTCCTGAAGCCAGTTTGGAAAGATTATCCAGGCTAACATCTTTTACGGAAAAATCCACATCATAATCAGCCAAAGATCTTAGTCTGGGCAACTCAAAAGGAGGGATTGTGTTTTGCATTTGGGTTAATTTAAGGCAGGAATTGACCGCAAAAGTAGATTGCAAAAGTACTGTTTACAAGCATATTGTAAGTAAGTTTTGAAGAATATCAGGTAATACAAAAACCTGATAATCAAGTGCAAATTAGGTTATTGGTAAACAATGGAATGTTTCGGTACTTTGTAAAGTAAAACTAACCTCTTTTTGGTTTCAAAAAGGATTTGATGAGGTATAAGTAAACTAAACTCTTTGTAGGGTAGTTAATAATAAAATTATAAAAAATGATTTTGACAAAAAGACTGGGCATGACTATTGAGAACCAGTTTTCTCCATTATCAAATGAACTTGGTGTATTGTTTGAAGAGGGATGTTTGGTGATTAAATGTTGATTTCTGTTTTGAAAACCAGCTAATGGAAAAAATTAAATCGTACAGGTCTTTAAGTTTTTTTTATAAAATTCCGTTTATAAGTGGTTTTTTGGGATTATTGATTGCATTAATTGTCAGCCAGTTGATTACACTGAAGGAATATCAGATACTTTTAAAACAGGAAGAAGAAGACGTTTTATCATTTTCATCCATTCTTGAAGATAAAATCAGCAATGTTCTCAATAACGCATATTCTGCTGCTTCGATTTTGGCATTTCTCCATGAGAGGGTTGATTTTGAAAAAGAGTTTGACAAAATAGGTGAAGATATTTTGGATAGGTTGCCCCAAATTGATGCTGTTCAATGGAATGAAGATGGTATTATCAAATATGTGTACCCATTGGAAGGTAATGAAGCTTCAATAGGATTTGATATTTTTAACGATACAATTACCAATAAACATATTGAAGCATTTTTGGCCATAGAAAAAGGGGAGCTGTTTTTTGCAGGGCCATTTGAACTTAAGCAGGGAGGAATGGGTATTGTTGGTAGGTTGCCCGTCAATAAAGATGGGAAGTTTTTTGGATTTTCAGTAATTATCATCAGACTTGACACCTTTTTTAAACTTTTGGATTATGATCCTGAGGATGATAGTAAGTATTACGTCCAATTTTCAAAGGTCAATCCAGGAACAAATGAAGAGGAGTTTTTCTTACCGATAGAAACAGGTAATGACGGTTTTCAACATGTCCGGCAAATCAATGCCGGAAATTGGATTTTGAGTGTTCAGTTGAGGCAATCTGAAGCATTCAATAAGGTTTTACCGGAATTTATTCTTAGGGTCTTATTTTCAATCCTTTTCGGATTGGCAATTTTTTATCTGGCCAAGATGCCATCCATATTAGAAAAGGAGGTTGCTAAGAAATCGAAAGAATTGAGGAAGACCATCAAGAGATTTAAAATGGTCAGTAAGGCTACTTCTGATGCCACTTGGGAATGGGATTTTGCTAAAAATAAGATTTACAGGTCCGGAAATTTTGTCAAATTGTTTGGCTATTCATATTCTTTTTTCAATAAAAATCAGGAGGTATTTGACAAACTGATCCATCCTGATGATCAGGAGCGTGTGGAAAATCATTTTAATGATTTTCTAAAAGGGAAAGATAATTTATGGCAGTTGGAATTTCGTTTTTTAAAGGAGAATGGTGAATATGCCTATGTCTTGGATAAAGGAATTTTGCATAGGGGAAAAGATGGCTCCCCAAATAAATTTTATGGAGCTGTTCAGGATATTACCTTGTTGAAAGAAAGAGAATTGGACTTGGAGAAGCTTACCCAAAAGCTTGATCAGAGGGCTAAAGATTTGGAACTGGCCTTCCATCAATTGGAGGAATCGGAAAAAAGGTACCGAGAACTTTTTGAGTTGAGCCCTTTGCCCATGTGGGTTTATGATTTAGAGACTTTGCAGTTTTTGGACATCAATAATGCGGCGATAACAGCCTATGGTTATACAAGAGATCAATTTTTGAGTAAAACCATTAAAGATATAAGACCTGTTGAAGACATTCCTGCATTGGAGGAGAGTGTCTATCGTAGAAAAGAAAGAAGCGGTTTATTCTTTTCTGGGGTTTATCGGCACCTCAAGAAAAATGGTGAATTGATTGAAGTAGAGATCAGTTCAAACAAAATCCAATACAATGGAATACCTGCTGTTCTGGTTTTGGTGGTAGATGTGACCCTAAGAAATAAATATATTGGGGCCATTGAAATCCAGAACTCCAAACTTAAAGAAATCGCATGGATCCAGTCTCATGTTGTCAGGGCTCCTTTGGCGAGGCTTATTGGTCTGGTAGATTTGCTGGAGATGGAGAAAAGGGACAATCCGGAAAAAACTGTGGCCTCCTTTGAGGAGTTGTTTGGATACATCAAAACATCTGCAAGTGAGTTAGATGAGATTATCAAGGAAATTACGACTAAGACAGAAAGGATTGACTTGGGTTGAGGATGTTGAATGAGGAGTGAAAAATGGAGAATGGAAATATAAGAGCCAAGTAAAAAGTAAAAAGTAAAAAGTGGGATTTCGGTAGGAAAAAGACGCTGCACTTGGCTTTTGGTACACGGAGGAAAATAAAGAGCCAAGGAAAAAGTGAAAAGGCAAAAGATTGAACTTTTCTAAAGTTCCGGATGACGGTTTTGTTATGGGAAAGATTTCTGAGCAAGTTGAATAGGCCTGAAAGGCCGGGATATCAGAGGGATGGTTGGAGGTCATCCCGAAAAATGGAGGCAGGGGCTCACCGAGATTTATTTTACCACAAAGAGCACCATGTCCCACGAAGAAAAAGTGAGAAAGGGAGAGGTTTTTTAAGTAATTCAGGCATTTTAATTAGGACAA